>CP066696.1:600000-952504 GCA_016432585.1 Candidatus Saccharibacteria bacterium
TCCTGCGGGTCCATCATTAAAACCGCCGCGGCTCTGCTGCCACCGCAGTAGCCCACAAGAACATGTGGATCGGCGGCGCTCGACCACCAGTTGGTGATTGTTTGTAGCGCGGCGCTTTCGCCATCGGCGTAATTAAATAGTTCGCGCGCAAGTTCCGCATCACGAAACCGAAGAATTAACTTCATGGCGTTTCCCATACCAAGCTTTTTAACACTCTGCTGAAATTTTGCTGGCAACGCGGGAGAAAAGGTGATGTCGCCACTTTTCAAAACCCCAAGAGAGACAGTAACTATGCATTTTTTCGCATACAACACTTCGCCATTTGTCAGGGTAATCGCAACACCCTGTTCATGGTAATCGATCGCTTTCACTACTGCCTGAAGACGGACAAGAAGATTTTTTGCCAGGCGCTTCACAATAGGCTGATAGCCACCTACGGGAATAAAGTTTTCGCCATTGTCTTTGGTTTCACGCAACATATCGGCAAACGCGCCGCTATCTAGGCTGGCGGCATCACCACCTTCGTAATCGCCAACCGAGATCTCGGCAAGCTGTTTTATGATAGGCGCTATGTCTTTATTTGCGGCGATATGATCTGCTACCGAGATTCCTTTCGCGCCACTTTGCGCCAATGATTCCATGATAGCGTCGTACGCTTGCTTTTGTTCAGCTGACATACTGTGACCATTTTTATCAACCAAGCGCACCGCGCCATCTGCCCGAATAGTAGCGAGGTTAAGCTCCTCAACATACTGCCATGTTGCTGTGTGATCACCATGAATAAATTCGGCGCCAATCTCGATAGGCATACCCCAGCCGTACCATGTTTTAATTCGCCCGCCAACATAGTCTTGGGCATCAATAACCAAGACATTCGTTATGTTTTGCTTGCGTAATTCTTGCGCTGCCGCGAGGCCCGCCGCACCAGCTCCAACAATAATAACGTCGTATAGCATGATTATTTTTTCTTGTTTTTAGTTTTGGCTTTTGGCTGCCAAGCAATCAAAAAATAGACAATAACAGCGACAAGCACCACAATAACGATGCCAGCGCCGATCATTACCGGAAGACAGTGATCAAAATCATTCATTGAATGCGAGTGACCCGCATGAGCAAATATTGTCAACATAAGCGCTAGTATACCATGTCGCTTATGTACTTTGGTAGCGATTTACTACATGCTAGAATAACGACATGACAACAAGCACTTTACGAAAGTTTTTATCAATAGTTTTTGCAATAGTAGCCATTGCGCTTGTAGGGTATGCAGCCATACAAGTATTCACTGGCAACCCGGTACCTAGTAAAATACGCAGCTTCGATGAATGTGCAGCAGCAGGATATCCTATTCAGGATAGCTACCCTGAACGATGTTCGGTTCCTGGTGGCGATACATTTACCAATCAATAAAGTCGCCTTATTGTAAATATTATTTGATTATTGTATAGTTACTATGCACATACCGTGCAGACACGGCCTACAGAGGCCACCGACGAGAGGGATCTCATGCTTTCCATCAAGAGGGCGACAGTGGCATTGGTCGCTGCGCTTCTGCTGTCCACACCCGTCAGCGCATGCGGCGGGAACACGAGCGACGGCAGCAGCGCCAGCTCGGCCACAACTTCCGCGGAAGCTCCGCAGAAGAAGCCGCTCAACACGACCCCGGTCTGCGAGCTTCTGCCGATCGCAGATGTTCAGCCCCTTCTCGGGCAGGCGATCATCCGCACCGACAGCAAGCCGCTCCTGGAGGACGAACCGCTTCCGGGTGAATACCTCTGCCGCTACTACGTGGCCGAGGATGACGAGTTCAAGGTCCTCGAGATCTACCGGATCAAGGAGTCAGAGACCGCCACTCAGTGGCAGGACCAGCACGCCGAATCCCACATCACCGTGGGCGACGGCTGGGACACCATCATCCGAGAGGGTGGCAACGTCGTCATGGTGCGGCCCGATAACGGCCTGATCACCTTCGTGTCGTACCTCGGCCCCAACGTGAGCCAGGACGCACTGGTGAAGATCGCCGAACTCGCCGCCACCCGAATGGCCTCGTAGGTCGACTGGCTGGCCCGCGGAGCGCTCGCTCCCGGGCCGGCCGATCGACCATTGACAAATCTACTTTTTGACTGGAATACGCCCTGCCGGCTACCGGCTGGGCTATTTCATGCTAGAATTAAATTCAGTATGAAGCCTCGAATTTACAGTATCAGTTTCGCTCGTATTTATCCGCTTTATATAACTAAAGCCGAGAATAAAGGGCATACCAAAGAAGAGGTCGACACAATTATCTTTTGGCTGACCGGCCATACGCAAAAAACGCTTGCGAAACAGCTTGAAAAACAGACCGATCTCGAAACTTTTTTCGCAGAGGCGCCCAAACTCAACCCCGCGCGCACGTTAATTAAAGGTGTAATTTGTGGCGTTCGCGTAGAGGATATCGAAGAGCCAACGATGCGCGAAATTCGCTACCTCGATAAGCTTATCGACGAACTCGCACGGGGAAAGGCGATCGAAAAGATCCTTCGAACCGACAGCTAGGCCCTTGTCTCCACTATTTCGACCCTAGCTGGCTCACGCATTATTTTAGCAAAACGATACCTATAGTCGTCACCGCGAAGCTTCATTACTTCCCCCGCCACCCATGCGGGGTCAAGCATACTGCTAACGTCATGGTCGGTACCTTCCCAAAATGCCGTATCCATTCCGGCAGGGCCAGCTACTAATACCTTAGCGATGCGACCATCCTCGGCCATAGCATTACTAAAATGAGCAGCTCCTGCTTTTGCAAAATTATATATGGGCTCTAGCTTGCGAGGCGTCCACTGCGACGTAGACGTAATAGTAATAAGTTCCCTCAGCTTGCCTTGCTTTGCTAGCACGGCTTGCACCGCATAAATGAGACCACGACCACCGACGTCTATCATTTCTTCTATTTGCTTTTCAGTTAGATCGGTCACACTGCCTTCCTGAAAGTAACCGGCCGCATACACTAGGGTAGTGATCTCTGGCATTTTTGTTATAAAATCGTTGAGTCGTTGAGGTAAATCTGGGGCAGAGAGATCAAAAGATTCGTAATGAAGCGACGGCTCATCCAGCTTGCGCCTTCCTGTTACGTACACATCGTCACCCGAAATTTGCATATCTTTCGCTAATTCTAAACCTAAACCCGAAGTTCCACCAATAATAAGCGTATTCATTCTATAAGTATAGCAAAATCCGAAAGTCGGTGTCGCGCCGGAATGAGAAACTCTCCCATTCCGGCGCGAACGTAGACGCGTGCTGGTCTTGTGATCAGAGCCTGACCCCGAAGCCCATCTCCTCGAGCCACTGCTGTCCCTCGCGGGGGCTGGCGGTGTTGAAGAGTCGAACGAGGCTCAGGTCGAGCCCCTCGTCGAGGATCGTCTGGTAGTGCTTGCGGATCCCGTCTTCGGCGACCGAGTCGAGGTTGCCGTTCTTCAGATGAACGAGATCATCCGCCGCGCGACCACTGCCCACAGCGCCGAGCACCGGGATGTCGTCGCGGAGCGCGAGCAGCACTTCTTCTGCAGTGACTCCACCCCCACTCAGCACCAGCATCCCCGACCGGCCGACGCCGGAATCGGCGAACAGCCGGAGCAGTTCGATGTACTTGGGCAGATCGCCATTCCAGCCCGCCGGAGTGCTGGCACCTTTCTGAAGAATCCAGAGGAGGTGTAGCAGCGGATTGGGAATGGCGCTCTTGTCGAGATCCTCGGCGAGCTGGAAGCTGGAATGCTCCCCGCCATAGCCGAGGGTTTCGTTGGTACGGGGAGTGTGGCCCCAGGTGCGGGGCCACAACTCCGGCTGATCCGGGTAGAGGCGCCGGGCGATGGCGTACGCCAGGCCTGGCGCCTCTACTGCGGTCATCGAACCGGTGAGGGGATTGGTTCCGTCCAGGACTCGCGTACCGCCGCTGCCGAGGGCGATCTGGTTGAGCCGGAACGGCTCCGCCGGATTGCCACCGAACAGGCGGACCACCAGGTCGAACAGCGCCAGGCGTTCGGCCTCTGTGCGGATAGTCGTTGCACCGGCGACGTTGAGGTTGCCCTCGACGCCCTTCATGGTACGAAGGACGACCGGAGCGGGAACCTCCTCGTTCACGTCGCTGACCACCAGGGCCACGTTGCGGCCGCTGACACTCGAAACGAGCCGAGTGTCCCGGGCCTCGCCCGGGACAAAGAACTCGTCGTAGCGAATAGTCATCGCTTTCTCCACTTCACTTAGGGCGCAAAGCCCATTTGACGGACGACGGTCACGAGCTCGCGCTTGCTGCACGAGACCACGTGAGGATACGTACTGCGGAAGTCCCGATCGTTCGCCAACTCGGTGGCAGTCCGACCAGAATCTTCCACGAGGAGCAGCTGCCACGGACTGTCACCCGGGGGGAGTGCAGCCACGTGCAGGCATTCGTTGCGCGTCACTCTTCCTCCATTGAAGGCAAGGTGAAGCGACGAATACTGCGCCTCGTTTCGAAGCAGTTCCATGTAGTCGATCGACACTCGCCATTCGTCGTCCCACGTCAGTCCCGGCCTGTCGGTCGAGAACTGAAGCAGAAGACAAACTGGACAGCGTCCATCGACCACCGTGTACGAGCCGTGCCCTGGCGTGTTACTCACCATCATAAACCCGCCGTAAAGCGACAGGTCACCGATAGTAGGAACAATGCCGATGGTTCGGGCAGGCGCGCCCATAGCCGAGAGTTGCATGAGTGTATCCATGACCCCCGGCCGGGGCGTAATGTGTCCGAAACCGTGGTCAGGGCAGTGAACTCGGTGTTCGTCGCACGCCAGACATAGGCCTGGCGTTGGACGGTTGATGGTCATGGTGGCGCCAGCAATCACTGCGGCGTCACATGCTGATCCTCCTAGCGCATTGGCGAGAAGAAGACCAACGCCGTCACCTTCGGTTTCGCTCATAAGAGCGGCCCCTCCGGTAACGCGCACAATGCACTCTCGCCGGGACGCGGCAAGCCGTACAAGGTCGCGACGAGACAGGGCACTGCGCCCTGGATCGCTAAGCGACGCGTGGCGAAGTGCAGTGCCGGGCAGCTTTCGCGGAGCCACGTATTTCACCTCCTCAATCACAGACACACGCATGCGTCTAATGTACAAACAACTACCGGCGGGTTACCGGTAGCGTACTAGTGTTTTTTATCATATTACTCTTATTTTGTCTAGACAGTCCAGCCGACAGAAGCCACCTAAAGCCACCTTCGGGTCGATTGTTTATACTGCAAGTACTTGTTGCCAAACACTTTTTCAAGCTCTCGTTCTTCGTGCGGAATAACAACAAAGTTTAGCACCAAAAAATAAATAGCTGGTCCGATAAACGAAACCGGCGAACCAGCAAAAGTAGCCACGCCGACAACGAATAGAAGCTCAACCAGGTAAAGCGGGTTGCGGCTCAAACGAAAATACTTGTCTGTAATAAGTAATTTGGAAGTTTTGACCACATCGGTCGAGCCGCCACGCCGTATCATGAACGCGAGAATTGCCATGCTAAGGCCTAAACTCCCAACGATAAGGACCGCGCCTACGACAGAACTGACCGTAGCAGCCGACAGCTGAGTATCGGGAAATAACTTGCCCAAAAGAAGAGCGATGATTATTGATGCAAAAAGCGTAAGGTCGGGAAGTGTATTTAGCGGTTTATTTTTCATAATATAAGCTGCGATGTATCCCTTGATAGTACTCATTAATCATGTCGTTAGTATACCAAAATATACCAGCATAATCGGTATTGTGCAAAGTTCTGCACTGTGCAATTATAACTACGACGTAGAAGGAGACGTTGAATGGCCATTATATTATCTCTTAGAGGCAAAACAGCAATTGTAACAGGTGGCGCAAACGGCATTGGGCGAGCTACCGCCGAACAACTCGCGCAAGCAGAGGCCACTGTAATTATTTTTGACATCGATGATGAGGCCGGACAAATGGTCGCCGCACAGGGCACAAACATCCACTTCATACATTGCGATATGGGCAATAAACAAGATATCGACCGCGCATATCACGAGGCCATCGATTCCAATAAAAAGATCGACATACTTATAAATAATGTTGGCATCGAAGTACTTGACGGCCATATCATGGAGATGTCTGAACAGGGTATTGCAAACATGGAACAGGTAAACGTGCAGGGGCCGTTCCATCTTACCCGACGTATAATGAACCATATGCAGAAACATGGCGGCTGTATTACGTTTGTAGCATCTACACAGGCACTTATCGTAGAAGGAGCGCCTAGTGTCTACAATATACAGAAAAACACCATTCTTGGCATGGTCAAGGCTTTTGCTGTGGCTGGGGGTCCGTTTGGGATTCGTGTTAATGCAGTATCACCGGGCGCCATAGCTACAGAGGGCATGGGATCGGCGGAGTCGGCTGGCGAAGAGCGAATCCGCGCCATCAACCACAACACGCCTCTCGGCAGGAGGGGACGTCCAGAAGAAGTAGCGCACGAAATCATCAACCTCTGTTTTGCTAAGTATACAACTGGCGACAACCGCCTAGTCGACGGTGGCTTCAGTAAGGTCGCCCTACCGGTTGAGCTTAGACCGTCAAAGCGAAGCGTACTTAACGACCCTGATGCAGCATTTTTCAATCACATCAGCCGAGAATGAGGAGCGTAACACAACCTCAGCCTTACGCAGTCTGGCGCTGAAACAACATGCGCGCAATCGCATACATAACGGCAGTGATACCCAGACACCAAATAGCAGTAATCCATGCGTGGTCTCCTACAGTGCCGTTCAAAAGAAGCGCACGGATTGCCTCGACAGCGTGATTGATAGGCTGTTCGCGGGCAAAACCCTCAAGCCAGTCTGGCAATGTCGAAATAAGCACGAAGCTGCTGCTAAGGTAGGGGAATAGCATCGTTGTAAACATAAACGATCCGGCCGCTTCGATGTTTTTTACAAACAAGCCAAATGCCGCTGCCGCCCACGTTAAGGCCAACATTAACAGCCAAAGAATTCCAAAAACGCCTAGCCAATCAGCAAAATCTGCAGTGGGCCGAAAACCAAGGGCAATCGCCAAAAGGGAAACGACAATCATGGCAAATGTATTGCGTATCATACTTGCAACAACATGCCCTGTTAAAACAGATGAGCTATTGATTGGCATCGAACGAAAGCGATCGATAATTCCTTTCATATTGTCATCGCACACACTAACGGCCGTGCCCGCCGTGCCAAAACTCAGGCACACCATAAAAACGCCAGGAACAACGTAGTTTATATATTCAGTACCCGTGTTGATTGCGCCACCAAAAATCGTGGTAAAAAGAACGAGGAGCATGACAGGAAGAATTATTGACATCGCCAATGCATCGACACTACGAAGATCGTGCTTAATCGATCGCTTTATCATTGTCCAAGAATTTCGCGTACCTTTAAATAGCTTCGTTTTCATGGCTGTCATCCTTCTTTTTATCGTTGTTGCCAGTAAGAGCAAAAAATACTTCGTCGAGCGATGGCGCGTGAAATGTCATGTCGCTAGGGTTTGATCCGGCGGCATGCAAGGTGTCCATCACTTTTTTAGTGTGAGCAACACTACCGTCGGTCTTAATACTAACCGTCACTCCGCCTTTTTTCGACAATACATCGCCAGGCTTGAACAAGCTAGCTGCCACTTCGGCCTCTTTTTGGGTTGCAAATGTCAGTTGCAGCGAGCGATCCCCAACGCGACGCTTTAGCTCTTCGGGCGTACCCTCGGCAACCACAACACCATCATCAATAACGATAATCGTATCAGCAAGTTGATCGGCCTCTTCCAGGTATTGCGTCGTCAAAAAGATAGTCACGCCTTTTTTGCGAAGCCCACCAATAATCTCCCACATTGCGCGGCGACTTCTAGGGTCGAGACCCGTCGTAGGTTCGTCTAAAAAGATTATCTCGGGCGAGTTAATAAGGCTCATCGCTAGGTCGAGCTTACGACGCATGCCGCCAGAATACGTACCAGATATTTTATCTGCATCATCCAGCAGATCAAACTGCGCGAGGAGCTGCTGAGTGCGCTCTTTCGTCTCTTTTTTATTAATACCGCACAGCTCGCCAATCATGGACATGTTTTCACGACCCGTCAGTTTTTCGTCGACTGCCGCATATTGGCCCGTAAGGCTGATCTTTGATCGAATAGCGCCAACTTCCAGGGCAAGTGCGTGACCTGCCACATACACTTCGCCGCTATCAAGCTTCGTGAGCGTGCTAAGTATCCGCACGGCTGTCGTTTTTCCGGCACCGTTTGGTCCAAGGACCGCAAAGACCGATCCTTTTTTAACGCGCAAATTAATGTCTTTTAGTATCGTTCGTTTGCCGTAGAATTTTGTTATGCCTTTGGCTTCGATTGCCAATTCACCGTTCATTTTTTGTCTCCTTTTTTCACAATCATAAGCGCCGTTTCTACAAGGTTATTACTAAATCGTTCCAGATCGGCGTTGGGTCGCAGTGGCAAAAGTGCCAAAAAGTTATCGCGCGCGGCATCAATAATAAGCGCGGCATGTTCTACGTCGAACTCGCCAAATTCGCCGCTTTTTTGACCCGCGGACATAATATCCTCAAGAAGTTTCGTCGCAGGATCGGCCTGCGGCTCGTCGTTTTCGTCGGCCATGTAGGTTATGCGACCGTTAGCGTCGCGGGAATTAAACGATATTTCAACGATTGCCGGAAAACGCTTCGGGTGCGTACCCATATGTGCCAGGTCGGCTTCTATCGCCACTCGCAGCTTGTCGGCCGCGGTTGGTGCGGCATCAACAACCGCCTGCACATGCTGAATGCGATCCATCGAAATAGTCATTAAAACTTCGTACAGAAGCTCTTTTTTATCTTTAAAATGATACGATATCAGGCTTGGGCTGATTTTTGCGTGCTTGGCAATTCGATTAAACGAAAGGTTGATATAGCCGTAGTCAGCCAAAACCTCAATCGTCGCCTCGACAATCTGGGCGCGACGCGCTTGTTCAATAAAACTACGCACTGGCGCAGATTGGTCATCTGTATTATTTTTTGAATGCATGACCAAAATATAACATATGCGTTCAATATATACAAGATTTTATTGTTAAACGATTGGTGTCCAAAATTTACGCGCGTGATAAAGTAATATTATATGAGCAAAATTATCCTTGAAATCACCATGTCACTCGACGGGTTTGTTGCCGGTCCAAATATTAGTATCGAAAACCCGCTAGGCGAGGGTGGCGAGCGTTTGCACGACTGGCTTTTTAGCGCCAAAACCAGCGTCGACGACGCGGTATTAGCGGCAGTACACGACAACGCAGGGGCTGTCGTTGTTGGTGGTCGCACCTACGCTATTGCAATAGACGACGCATGGGAAGGCAAGACACCATTTGATATTCCGGCTTTCGTTGACACCTACGCGCTGCCAAACACAGAAAAAGAGGGCTTTACCTATATAACCACCGGCCTAGAAGATACCATCGCCCAGGCAAAAAAGACCGCAGGCGAAAAGGATATTTGGGTTATGGGTGGCGGCAGTACGGTTGCAGCTTGTATCGAAAACGGATGGTACGACGAAATCTATCTGCACGTTGCACCGGTTTTGCTAAAACAAGGCCTCTATCTTTTTGATCACTTAAGCGACCAGCGCGTAGAGTTTAAAAACCTGGGTGCTAGCCAAAGCCCGCAGGCAACGCATATTGTTTTAGGCAAGATTTAAAAGAGCACGACTATTTAATAAGCTGCTGTACCGACCACGTATTTCCATCTGGATCACTGAAAAAGGTAAAGATTCCCCATGGCATGGTTTGTACCTCTGAAGCCTCGACACCGTTCTTTTTCAGCTCATCGTAGACCGCCTGCGTGTCGTCGACAACCACCTGAAGACCCTGTTGGCTACCCGGCTTCATCTCGGTAACGCCTTCGCCGATAACAATCGAACAAGCCGAACCCTCTGGCGTTAGCTGCACAAACCGCACAGATTCGCTAACGCGGTGGTCGTGATCAAGATTAAAGCCTACTTTGTTCGTATAAAAATCGATTGCTTTATCTACATTTGTCACCGGCACTGGTACAAGTTCTAATTTCATTTTCATATTGTTTCTCCTTTGCTTTGTTGATACATGTATTTAAACACGCACAGCAAGGGTGAGTTTTGTAAAAAAACGACAATCTATAACTTGTGAATATAGCCGGTGGCCGACGATCCCGCGCCCATGATCTTTTTGAGATCTTTGGTAAGGTGGGACTGATCAGTATAGCCCACCTCGGCCGCCACTTCGGCGGTTACCGTTCCGGCCTGTAGCATTGCCACTGCGTCTTGCGCTCGCCGTATTTTGCCCAGCGCCTTACGACTAATGCCCGTCACCTCGTGGAAATGCCGCTGCATCGTGCGACTCGACATAGCTTTGGGGCGGCCTTCGAGTACCGAAGCCACTACATCATCTTGCTTCAAAATCCCCGCAGAAACCATTGCCTCTACAAGTTTTTCTGCCGTGTCGTATTCGGGAAACTCAAATGCATGATCCAGCAAAATAAAACGCCCCGCAGTATCGTTTGGCAACATAATTGTCGCATCGACCAATTCATCACCCTTAAATCCCGCCAAGTACGCACTTGCCGTAAAAGAAATAACTACAGCGCTTGTGCCAGCAGCGTAGGGCACAGGCAAATACTTCGTCTGTTGTCCCGCGAGCATCATCATCCGGGTGCCATCTTGCAATTGCAGGGCAAGCAAATCCCACGCGCAATCGGGCGTTGCAATATACACGCCATCGGTAATGTTTTGCGTATGCCACACGCGGGCAATTAAAGGGCTCGCCGACAACCGGCTGGTGTGTTTTTGGGTCATGTATCTATTCTATACGAAAGTATGTTCAGGGGCTTATCTACTAAAAGGTATTCACGAACGTAATATATATCCAAAGGAAATAGAGTACCGACCCCACGCCAATAATATCCAAAAGGATGATAATCCGCCTTAATACTTCTGATTTGATCTTATTCTTCAAAACAGCATAAGAACATCCTATAGCTACAGAGTACGGAAGAGCATACACTAGGTACAGTGCATTTTTGCTAATTATTGCAACCCACCCAATAAGCAATACAGCCAATGCCATGATAGTAATACTGATCGTCAGTGCCTCGTACTTAAGACTATTGTTAGCTGTATTTGGTTTTGTCATGACATTTAGTATAAAGCATTACGGATCGAGAGGAGTAACTACTGCGTCCACCAAGATACTGGCTCTACGACTGAGGCTCCACTTACATGAACCCCTGCAGCGCCCTTCGATATTGCTTCGTCGTAGGTCGCTTGGTCGGTAATAACATGTCCAATAACAGGCTTTCCAAGTGCAATCGCTTCATTCCAAATAGCCTGCGATGCGCTACGGACCATGCCAATAAGTGTCCAATAAGGACCCCAGGTTTGAAGATTGCCGTTGCCTCCTTGGGCAGCCGACGCATCCTCCGCATAGAAGTAGCCCCACGTTTCAAAACCCAGAGCCTGGGCGGCTGTAGATAGTGCTGTTGCACCTGAACCGCCGCCGCTATATTTAATAATCACTCTTTCAGAGGCCAAGTCGTTAGAGACCATGTTTAAAAATTCAGTTCGGTACGAACCAAGAGTGTATTTTGGGTCTATAACAAAAATATGAGTGCTTCCGTAGGCGGCGACAATTTCTTCCCAACGCATATACGGCTGTGGATCGCCAGGTCCAATAAGGTTTTGCTGCGCTTGAATTTGTGCCCATGTTTGACTCGAGGCATTTCCATAGGTTCCGCCCGAGGTTCGATCGGTTGAGATATCGTGAAGACCAAACCACACGCCATCACTTGTTCGGGCTAACGAAACTTCCAACACACCGTAGCCCCGCACAACCGCCTGAGTATAGGCAAAGAGTGACATTTCGGGATATGAAGCAGACCCGCCTCGATGCGCCCACGTAAACCCAGGGGTTGCGAGCATCTCGGCTACAGAGTTAAATCCACGTCGAACCGGAATAACGTTCGCAGGAGTGCGCGGACCATCTATAGACGTATAGTAGAGGCGCGTTTCAGCCCCGTTGCCATCGGCCTCGGGATATCCCGCTCCAGTTGGATCTGGCGGATCGACACCCCCTCGTAGCGCAATACCCTGAGCAACAGCTGCTGTTGGGGAACCCCAAGTCATACTTACTGCGCCCACTGGCGATGCAGCCACCTCTTGAGCACCCACCCAAGTATATGTCCTTGATACAGTAATATTTGCCGATGTCACCGCTTGCGCGGCTTCTGTATATCCCGTCGGATACGTGAGAGGGATATGGTCATTATTTGCCGTAAACTCCGATCCGGCCGCAAAAAGAGCAAGCACCGGAGGGTCGGCAGCCGTATAAGATCCAACCTCTCGGCCAATTGTCGCCGAAGCTCCATTTAGTACTGCATTTCCACTATAACTATCGTAAAAACCAGCCACTGGGTTCACAAGATCCACTCCGCGAACAATAAATGCCAAGACTATACACCGATTAGTTCCGGTCGTAGTAGTAACCGAGAACACGTAGTTAGCAGGCTCAGACGAGGCGTCCGTTACTGCATGACCATAGTATCCGTTCACCCTAAACGATGTATTATTCGCCAGAAACGCCGTTCCTAAGTGATCGAACCCAGGGCTTGACGGCTCGGCGGATGCCGTAGAGCTTTGATTACGCACAAAAACGACAATATAATCGCCGTCTACGACACCAGAAGGGCGGGGAATTGAAACTAAGGCAACACCAGCAGACGTTACACCGATGAAAGATGTAAAAGAACCGACTACCGATGGCGCCGCCATTAGGCCGCCCTTACGATTACCAGCGTATCAACCGGAGTTCCCGGAGGAATTTCGCTTAATGCATCAACGAAAATAATTGGATTCGCAACCGCAGTTATGGCTGCGTTCACCCCGGCAGCAGTCACCGCCTTTGTTGTATCCGTTCCAGCAATAGCTTCGCTGGAACTAGCAAGTTGCACGACGCCCTTTGTTGAAGACGAGGCATCGGGAGCGGCACTCGAAATACTGTCAGCCTTAAGTGTTCCACTAGGATTATGCGATACGCTTAAGTACTCGTTAAGAAGGAGCCCCCATTGCCCGTCGTCACCGCCTGGTTCGGGTAATCGTGCCACGATGCTACCTTTCTACTTAAACGCTATAAAGATAGTATAGCAAAAACGCTAATGGATTTAAAAACCGCCCAGTTTCAAGAACACACCCCCTCCGGATCAGGCTAGCGCTGGATAGCCCTCAACCACAATCAATGTGCGCAAGCACCTCTATTGACATATATGTTAGAGTATGTTATAAATAAAATGAACACTGTAAGCCGACACCCCGTATCGGGAGAGTCTCGTATGAGTTCAGAAGAGAGCCGACTGGAGATCGCTGCCACGGTGCTTACTCGCGGCTTCCGCGACCACTGCGTTCGGATCGCCCTGGAGGCTGGTGTGATCGACATCGATCGCGCTGCCGCTCTGCGAAAGAGCGACAACCTTCAGGAAGTGGTCGATGCACTGGGTGAGGACCTGCAGACATACGCCCACGGTCAACGCCTGACGCCCGAACAGTTCGACGTCCTCTGCAACGCGATCTTCCCCAATCCACTCAACTTCATCTAGCGCTGCCCGCGCTTCCACCCCGCACCATACTACAAGAGACACCTCGTGCCTGTAGTGTGGCCGGGGTGTTTCCTCTTTTACACCAAAGTCCATAAAACAGCCCACCCCTTTAATAGCATTTTTAATCATCTGCGCGTATTCTTCCTACTCAAGGGTATTTGGATGGCGTACTCTTAGATGCTAGTATTAATATTATGATAAACAAGCCTAAAGCAACGGTACAACCAAAGCATCTTAGATCAATCTTAATTACTGCAGGCAGCATTCTGACTTTTGGTTGGGCTCTGCTTCTTGCAATTACGACATGGCTAAGCGACCTGCCGTGCGCAATTAGCCCCACTAGCTGCGCGGATGGAGTGGCATTGGCTAATTTTATACTTTACAGTCCCATCATCACCGGAGCATTTATACTCCCAATAGGTTTTATATATGAGAATAAAATGTCACGAGAAGCTAAATTTGGCATAACACTAGTTGCTGCCGGTTTACTATTCTTTATTGCCTTTTGGCTTATTGTTTTTACCGGTATCTCTATCCACGGCCTTAGGGGTTAGATAGGAAAAAACATAAAATGATATGAAGAAACCCTCAGCTCAGCTCCACCTGGTTGGCGGAACTGGAGCTGAGGGTTTTGACTCTTCAGTCATTCAGTCTTACGGCGTCAGCATCGCAGCCACTGCAATATCTGCGTAGGCCTGCTGACCATATTCGTTCGGGTGAAGCGTGTAGGCCGGATGCCCAGCCCACTGATCGAGGTTGTGGAAGTAGGAACTTTCAGGATCAGCACACACAGTATGTCCATCGAACGGGGAACCGTTCTCATTGACAGACACGTAGTGAAGCCGCTGGGAGTAGTCCGTATTGATCCCACGGACTGTGTCGACGACGTCTGCAATCTTGTCGTCCAACTTGGTCACGACATCGCGAGCCGCTTGAGCGTCGGCCCAGTACATCGGGATTGTACCCGTCGAGTCGTACCCGCTGTCGTACAAGTACGAGCATCGAGGGTCTTGCGGATCACCGGTCGTCTTGATCGGAGCCACCTGCGGGTAGTCCAGCACGTAGACCTGGGCCGCCGGAGCCTCGTCGAGAATCTTCCTGTAGGTATCCTCGAGTTCGGACGGCAGCTCGTTGTTGATCTTGCCGACAGCCGTGGTATGAGCACTACTGCCGATTCGACAGGTACTGGTCGGGTTGGCGCACGCCGTTCCGAAGTCCACGAACCCGATGTTGTTCCCGCCGATCGTGATCGTCACGACCTTCGTGTTGACATTCAGGTTCGTGACTTGAAGCGGCTCCGTGTTGTAGGTGGGTGGGTCGTTGGGCGTAGGTGTGAGCTGAACATGCTCAGTCTTCGCACCGGAACATGCCGCGAACTCTCCCGTTGTCAGGTCAGCCTTGACCTTTGGATTGCGGCTGACCAACTTGGCGTAGGCCAGCTCGCTTCGATGACACTTGTCCGCTGAGGTATCGCTACCGTCCTCGAAAGGCTCGACTCCCTCTCCGGAAGAGTAGGAGTCGCCAAGTGCCACGTAGGCTCCCGGCGCTGGTTGCGCCGGAGTGTTGGCGACGAGAATATCCCCTTGAGGATAGCTCGTGCCCATGCCCGTCACAGCAACAGCGAACAGCTTCTTGCTGCCGTCGCAGTTGTTGGTGCATTCCGCCCTCACATAGAGGGTGTTGTTTACCGGTTGCGAGGCGATCAGGTCCATGGATTCGAGCTTGTAGCCGCTCGGACCGCCGGACTTGGTCAGATCACCGATGATGCCCTGACTGTACGTCCAGGTGTTGCTTGACGGGTCGAAGACCCGAACAGCGACACCGGGAACGGTTGTCGGGTTACTGAGGCCGGTATTGACCGCTAGCTCCCGAGTTACCACCACCTTACCTCCACTCTCGGAGGCGAGGTAGCCGTTGCCGAACGTGCCGCCAGCGTAGGTGTTCTCAAGTTGTTCCGAGTACACCTTTACTCCGGCGGCGTTGATCACCACCAGAGTCTTGACCCACACCGTCGGTGAGGCCGGCAACCCACCACTGAGCATCTTCTGCTCGGTGATGAGTGCCGCCACAGCCCCTCCAGGGAGGGGTGACAGCGTGATGTCATTGACTGCTGCTCCAGTTGTTGAAGCGGCGGCCGTCCAGCGCACGTCTCCCTTGTTGGGATCGTACCTTGAGACCCCGTAACCCTGCACACCGCCCGAGGACATCACGGATGCGACGAAGAGACGCCCTTCGGCGTCGATCTTCTCATCCCAGAGCGAGCCGATAGTGGCCTGCCCCAGGAACTTGCCGCCGTAGCTGTAGTACAGAGCGTGTCCACCCGACTGAGCGTGCACCACGACGCCGTCCTTGTAGGTACGGAGAATCGTGGTGCAGTTCGTCGGGATAGAGATGTCCAGAACCTTGGTGGGCTCCGTCTGGCCGACCGCGACCTCCGGGCTGAGCCCGATGAGATGCACCGATCCATCACTCATCCTTGCGGTCGAGTAGATGTTGCCGTTGGCACCGACCTCGTAGGACGGTACGCCCGAGCTACACGCCAGTGGGTATTTCCACTTCAGCGTGTTGCCGTTGTACGCCAGCAGGTTTGCCCCGAACTTCCACGTGCTACCGACCTTGCCGTACGGCCGTCCGTAGACGTGACCGTTCTTGTCGGCGGTCGGCGCAGTGATGCAGTTCGGGACGCCGTCGACGACCGTGGTTCGGTCGATCTGGCGCACCAGCTGCCCGGTAGCGCCGTAGGTGACCAGGTCACTTCCAGAACTTCCAGGCTGGCAGGGTACGGTAATGTCACCGTTGGGACTCGTCACGGGAGAGCCGTCCGTCGCCCCGATAGTGACCGAAGGCCACTGCAGGGTCGGGATCGATTCCGCCGCGTTGGCGACCCCCGAAGGGATCAGGATCATCAGCGACGCCAGCAAGCTGAGGAGACTCAGCAGTACTGGTGTGCGTCGTGACTTTTGCATGACGTTCCACCATCTTTCGCTTGTTGAACCGAATTGTTGATGAGCGAGACAAACAAAAAAAGGAGCGCCTTACGGCACACCCATCCTGTTCGTCCTGTTGCGACTGAAGAGTCGTATTACTTATACCATTATATCCATTTTTTGTATAGAGGTGCATGATCCGCGATAAGGATTCGAGCCCACATAACAGCTGGATTGGATTTATGAGAAATAAAAAAATGCTATCTTTCAAGCATTTTTATATCTGTAATGATTTCTTGGCTGGGGTGGAGGGATTCCATAAAGGACCTCACCCAACACAGACGACTATCTTTTTTACAAGCAGGAGGGATATCGGCTAAAGCCTCCTCCGTTCGCGCATTCAGAAAAATAGCTAGCGCTGCTTTTCTTCATTTTGCTCACTTCGCCGAACCCCGCGTCGTTTTGCTTTAGCAAAACCGGGGATTCAAAACCTCAGCCACAAATCAAGAAAAAAGCCGAGCAAATGCTCGACTCTTTTCTTGGCTGGGGTGGAGGGATTCGAACCCCCGAATGCATGGACCAAAACCATGTGCCTTACCACTTGGCGACACCCCAAAGCTTTGCTAGTATACCATATTCTCATCTATTAAATCCATAGGCTGGCGAGGGTAGTCATATGCGCCAAGCTGCGATATTATTATTTGATACCCCGAATAAAAAAGGAGCGAAGATGGAAGAATTTATAGAGATCGTTGGCGCGCGCGAAAACAACCTTAAAAACGTGTCGCTTCGCATACCAAAACGCAAAATTACCATCTTTACCGGTGTTTCGGGATCGGGCAAGTCTTCGATCGTATTCGATACGGTCGCCGCCGAAGCTCAGCGCCTGCTAAATGAAAACTTTAGTATGTTTATCCGCACGTTTTTACCTAAGGTAAAGCAGCCCGAGGCCGACAGAATTGAAAACCTTAATATGCCGGTTATTGTTGACCAGCGCAAACTTGGTGGTGGGTCTAGCTCGACCGTTGGCACCGTAACTGACATTGCCTCTATTTTGCGACGGCTATTTGCAAGGATTGGACAGCCAAACCTCGAACATGTCTATCTGTTTTCGTTTAACAACCCGCAGGGCATGTGCCCGGAATGTAAGGGACTTGGCCGCCAAATGGCGCTTGATACCGACGCCGCGCTCGACTATTCAAAATCGCTTAACGAAGGGGCGATAAAAATGCCCGACTATGCGGTCGACGGCTGGTACTGGAAAGTTATTGTAGAGTCTGGCGTGTTCGACAACGACAAAAAACTAAGTGACT
This sequence comes from Candidatus Saccharibacteria bacterium, assembly GCA_016432585.1. Classification (NCBI taxonomy): domain Bacteria; phylum Candidatus Saccharimonadota; species Candidatus Saccharimonadota bacterium. Next base: position 617,859 of record CP066696.1, read on the forward strand.
TTACCGAAGCCGAGATGAACGAGCTGCTGCACGGCAAACCGCAAAAGGTAAAAATGGCCGGCATGAACCTAACAATGGAAGGGATCGCCGACAGATTTGCGCATAAATATATCATGCGCGATCTTACAACGCTTTCGGAGCGCACGCAAAAAGCGGTAAAACCATACCTTAGCATGGGAATGTGTACGCTTTGCCACGGCGCGCGCCTTAGCCAAGAGGCGCTTGCTAGCAAAATTAACGGTTACAATATCGCCGACCTGTCTGCCATGCAGGTAGATACACTTATCGAAACGATACGGGCAATCGATGAACCGCGCGTTGCAAATCTAAAAGCAATGCTACTTGAGCGCCTAGAGCATTTGGTGGATATCGGCCTCGATTACCTAAGCCTCGACCGCGCCACCGATACGCTTTCGGGCGGTGAATCGCAGCGTATCAAAATTGTGAAGTACCTCAACGGCACGCTTAGCGACGTTATGTATATTTTCGATGAACCAAGTGTCGGTCTGCACCCACGCGACGTTCACCGCTTAAACGAACTACTTAAAAAATTACGAGATCTAGGCAATACGGTTATTGTGGTCGAACACGACCCAGATGTTATTAAAGTTGCCGATCACGTTGTTGATGTTGGGCCAAAGGCAGGATCGGGCGGTGGGCAAATTATGTTCGAGGGAAGCTACGCCGACCTCCTAAAATCTTCGACTCTTACCGGCACAGCACTTAACAATGAACTGCCAATTAAAACAGATGTCCGCACCGGCAAAGGCGCGCTTTCTATTAGCGGCGCCACCACGAACAACCTGAAAAACGTCAGCGTTGATATTCCAAAAGGAGTTCTTACCGCCGTAACTGGCGTGGCCGGGTCGGGTAAAAGCTCGCTTATCAACCAGACTTTCGTGCGCAACTACCCAGATTCAATCGTTATCGATCAAGCGCCAGTATCCGCCTCTAGCAGGTCGAATGTTCTTACATACACCGGCGTGATGGATGCGATTCGCAAAAGTTTTGCAAAAGCAAACAATGTCGACGCAAGCCTGTTTAGCTTCAACTCTAAGGGCGCATGCGAAAACTGCCAGGGAACAGGCTATGTCGCCGTTGAGCTTGCGTATGTTGAAGAGGCAAAGGTGCTCTGCGAGATTTGCGAAGGCAAGCGATTTAAAGAAGAAGTACTCGGCTACACGCTAAACGGCAAAAATATTACCGACGTTCTGGACATGACGATTAGTGACGCCGTAGACTTTTTTGAAAACCGTGAGGTAAGCAAGCAGCTACAGGCACTTCACGATGTCGGACTCGACTACCTTACGCTCGGACAGCCGCTTAGCACGCTTTCGGGCGGTGAGTGCCAGCGTATAAAACTCGCCGGCGAGCTTCACAAAGAGGGCAGTATCTATGTGCTCGACGAGCCAACGACAGGGCTTCACACCTCTGATATCGCACACCTGCTGGCGATTTTGAACCGTCTTGTCGATAGTGGCAACACCGTGGTCGTTATCGAGCATAATATCGATGTTATTCGTCAGGCAGATTGGATTATCGACATCGGTCCCGAGGCTGGATCGGGTGGTGGAGAGGTAGTGTTTGAAGGCACGCCAAGCGACCTTAAAAAGATCGAGCGTTCAATTACCGCAAAGTATATCTAGTAGCTTACAGTTTTGTAGCTTTCACTTATACAATAAATTGCATATACTGAATAGATATGAAACAACCACTTATTAAAACGCTCACCCTAGATAAAATCATTGGCGGCGGGCAGACCCTTGGGCAGCTCGACTACGGCAAGAAAGCCCTGGTATGGGGCGGACTACCTGGCGAGAAGGTAGATATTCTTGTTACGAAAAAGAAGTCGAGCTTTATTGAAGGTATCGTTACCGAAGTACACGAACCCAGCGCCCAGCGTGTCGAACCAGTCGACGGCGAAAGTTATCTTTCTACCAGCCCGTGGCAAATCATGACCTTTGACGCCGAGCAGCACTACAAAGCAGCGCTTATCGAGGAAGCATTTGAACTTCACGATATTGTTGTACCCGAACCTATCGATGTCTATACCGACGGCCGCGAGCTTGCCTATCGCAATAAAATCGAATTCAGCTGGTGGTGGGATAAAGAATCCGCACAGCTGGATCTTGCGTTTTTTAGGCGTGGCACGCACGGTAAACTACCGGTAGACGGCACGAGCCTAGCAAACCCTGCAATCAACACTGCTGCACATGCTGTTCGCGACGTTTTGCGCGCACGCGGCACTCAGGCATTTACGCTTAAAACCGTTATCATCCGCTGCGATCAAAACGGCAATACCGTTGCCCAACTATACGTAAAAGACGAAGAATTTGCCGTATTTACCGAAGACGAGCTAAAATCGCTGGGCATTGCAGGCTTCGAGCTTATCTTTAGCAACCCAAAAAGCCCGGCGAGCGTTATTACACACCGCATGCAAAGCTGGGGAACCGTAACGCTTACCGACACGATTTTAGATGTTCCGTTTACGTATGCCGTAGAAGGGTTTTTCCAGATTAATATCCCTGTATACGAGCAGGCGCTTCTTGATATGAAAGAGTGGGTAGAGCCAAGCAAACCAACCGTCGATTTGTATAGCGGCGTTGGCACGATTGGCCTTACGATTGGCGGCGACAATATCACTATGGTAGAAATCAACGAACACGCGGTCCGCGAAATGGAGCGTAACATTACTGCGCTGCAACGCGAAAACGCGGCAAAAGCGATTCTTGCACCAAGCGAGCAAGTACTCGAAAACATCACTGCCGACGCGACGATTATCGTGGACCCGCCACGCGCAGGCCTGCACGAAGACGTGGTTAAAAAACTACTTGAAGCGCAGCCAGCCCGAATCATCTACCTTAGCTGTAACCCGGTTACTCAGGCACGCGACGTCGCACGCCTCGCCGAAAAATACGGCATTCGCGCGCACCGTGGCTACAACTTTTTCCCGCGTACACCACATATCGAACATCTTATTGTGCTTGATTTAAAGTAACGGAGGAATCTATGAACATTACTACCGCAGCAATTATTACCGATTGCGCCGACGACAATGCTCGCGCGCGCCAACAATTGCGTTTTTCGAGCTTATTTGGCATTCAGCCAACATTCCTTGGCGTTGGCCGCGAAGCACCAGATATTGAAGCCGCTGGTAATCTTATCGATCAGCTCGACGCGCTTACTAACTTGCCAAAATCCCGTAGCGACAAAAACCTCGAATCGGTTATTTTGGTAAATGTTGCGCCACGTGGCGATGCGGTTAAAAAGAAGTGGGATAACGGCACGCCGTTTTGCTATTTTCGTATTAACGGAACGCTGGTTGTTAGCACCTACGCCGGCCGTAGCCTTGGCCTCGCAAAAGCCCGCGGGCTGGTAAGCGATGTGCAGCTAATGGATATTCCAACGGTCATGAAAGCTGCCGTGGAGTGGGGTGAGCTCACCCAGGAACAGGCGACTCATGTCAGTCAAACACAGTTCCGCAGCTACGAATTTTTGCCGCTTGCCGCGTATTGGCTTACCAGTGGCCGCGACGTTCCCGCAACGACCGCCCCAGTTGAAACATTTGACAATTCAAACGGTATGGTCTGGTGTATTGATGCATTTGGAAATGCAAAAACAACACTTCGCGCCTCGGATATTGATTTCGAAGAAGGCAAGACTGTGACGCTCGCCGATGGACAGTCTGCCGTTTGCGTTCGCAGGCTTGCCGACGTACCAAAAAACACTTCGGCACTCGTTATTGGCAGCTCAGGCAAAGACGGTGATCGATTTATCGAACTTGTCGTGCAGTGGAGCGACGATGGTTTTCACAAAAGCGACAGCGCAGCATCGCGCCACGGTCTTGGCGTAGGCTCGAACGTTTTAGCCTAGCTTGTTTTTATACGACGGTACGCAAATTTAGCGGCAACTCGCCAACCACTGTGCGAGTCGCTGTCGTATTTATAGATTTCGCCGTTTTTCACTTCGCTAATAAGGACAAGGGCAGGGTTGTACGGCGCGAGTGTTCGATAAAACAAAATATCGTCGTCGCTAATATGCGAACGGCCCGGAAAAACATCGCGGAATTTTTCGCGCCCTACCGCATCAAAATAATCGGGCTGTCCTTTTGGCGGCAGATAAAGCTCCGCCTTTAACCCCATGCGAGCAATAAGTTTTTTGATATCACCAAGAAGCAGTCGTGAATTGCCACTAATATATACCAAAAGCTGTTTTTTCTTCGTAAGAAACACCGTAGCAGATGTCGTGCGGCTGATCTCGATATCCCGCAAAATAACCTGGCTTATTTCAACTTCCAGGCCAAAACGCTCTTTTGATATACGCTCAAGCGCCATGTCATCGTAGACTTCTTCTTGCATATATCCTTATTGTACCACTTTAGTAACACTTTGACACCATGTTATTACATAATATGCAAATCTGTGTTATTTACGAGACGTCTATTGCAATATATAAGCATATGTGGTATTATATAGATCTGATTTGTTGAATATTGATTTCCAAATCACACCTTGACAAGTGATAAGAAAAAAGAAGATTCACGCAAGACGAACCGCGCACATATCCAATATGTTCGTCGTTCGTCATGTGTGATTTTCATCATGCAATCTCCATGAGGAGCCGGCAACCCGCCGGGACGATACCGAAAGGAAACGACCTTGGTCAAGAACATCGACGTCAACTCCGGGTTCTCCAGCGAGGACGCCGACCAGGCAGTCACCAACGCCGAGTCCCTGCCGGGATTCGTGTCGGTCACCAAGACCTACGACAGGAAGTCGCAGAGCTGGGTAGTGACAACCGTCACCGAGACCCACTGACATCACCCCGCCAACTCAGAGAGGCGAACTATGAAGCAGTACAGTCTCTTCCTACCACCAAACACAAGCGAGGACGAGATCCGAGCGGCAATCGCTCAGGTCGGACCGATTCACTTCCAGAACGTCGAACATGGCCCGGTCACCATTCCCGACCGCGGCGACTTCGTTCGCGTCTCGCTAAGGGCGACCAACGACGGTGCCTACGACAGAATATGTCGTAAGCTCGGCAGCGTCGAGCCCTAGCGCCGAGCAGGCATGATGAGCAAAAGAATGAGTGTTCAAGTGGCAGTAGCCGCTGGCTACCTCTTCTTGTCTTCTTACTTCTTTCACTTGCCATGCCTGCTTCCACGAATACAATCGTCGTGCCGATGAGCCCCGTTAGGGCGAAAAGCAAGCAGCCAAACATACGCCTATCTCTATAACCTAAAGTGACGACTTTACGCTACAATAGAGATAATGGATTTTACGACGCGCTACAACAAACTAAACCCGGCGCAAAAACAAGCAGTCGATCATATCGACGGGCCTGTTATGGTAATTGCCGGGCCAGGAACCGGCAAAACCGAGCTACTCAGCATGCGCGCGGCAAATATTCTTAAAAAAACCGACGTTCTGCCAAGTAACATTCTGTGCCTTACGTTTACCGAAAGCGGCGCAACTGCCATGCGCCAGCGTCTTACTAAAATCATTGGAGCCGACGCTTACAAAGTGGCGATCCATACATTCCACAGTTTTGGTACAGAAATCATCAATCAAAATGGCGAATTTTTTTATCACGGCGCCAATTTTAGAGCGGCCGATGAACTTAGCAGCCACGAAATACTTCGCGCGATTTTCGACGAGTTAGAGTATAGCAATCCACTCGCCAGCAAAATGAACGGCGAATATACCCATATCGGCGATACGCTCACTGTTATATCCGAGCTAAAACGAAGTGGTCTTACCAGCGACGAATTACTGGCAGTTCTTGATGCTAACGACCACGTTATCGATACGGTCGAGCCACTGCTTGCCCAGGTTTTTGCCGGCCGGCTTTCAAAAAGCACTGTGCCACTGCTTATTCCTATTGTCGACCAGGCACGTACCTGTGGCGACGAAATAACACTGCCCGGCATTTCGCTACTGTCGCGCATACTCGCCGACGCCCTCGAAGAGGCGATAGCAGCCAGCGAAGCAACCAATTCGACAAAACCAATTACCGCCTGGCGCAACACCTGGATGAAAAAAGATGAGCAGGGAAACTTTGTTCTAAAATCTCGCAGTCGCAGCCAGAAACTTCGTGCCGTTAGTTATATTTATTATCAATATCTTTCACGCATGCAAGAGGCCGAACTGTACGATTTCGACGATATGATTTTGCGCGTCGTTCATGCCATGGAGGTTTTTCCCGAGCTTCGCTTCAACCTGCAAGAAAAGTTCCAGTACATTATGGTGGACGAATTTCAGGACACCAACATGGCGCAAATGCGTATTTTGTTCGACCTTACAAGCAACGAGGCAAATAACGGAAGGCCTAATATTCTTGTTGTTGGCGACGACGACCAAGCGATTTACAGCTTTCAGGGTGCCAATGTGGGTAATATTAGCACGTTCCGTGACACCTTTGGCGAGACCGAGCTTATTACGCTTACCGATAACTACCGCTCAAGCGGCGTTATCCTTGAACATGCCCGAAGCGTTATTACGCTTGGCCAGGACCGCCTCGAAAACCATATTCCCGAACTCAACAAACAACTTACCCCACACCGCATGGAGCAGGGAAGCGTTGAGCTGGTAGAGCTACCCGCGATAAACGATGAACGAGCTTGGCTTGCTAGCAGTATCGAGGCCGCATTAAAAGATGGCGAATCCGCCGGATCGATCGCTGTTCTTGCTCGACGACATCACGAGATTATCGCACTACTGCCGTACTTTGCCGAAAAGGGGATCCGTGTCAATTACGAGCGCCGCGACAATCTGCTTGATATGGATATTATCATGCTTATCGAGCATGTCGCCGGCACGCTGGTGGCACTTTACGAACAACGCCACGCCGACGCAAACAGCATGTTGCCACAAATGCTCGCGCACCCAGCGTTTAAACTTGACCCTCAAGAGATTTGGCGGCTAAGCCTGCGCTCCCAGCAAAATCACCAAACCTGGATGGAAATTATGGCCGTCACGCCAGACCTCCTTCCGCTGCATGCATGGCTCGTAGCTTCATCGCAAATGCTCGCGCACACTCCACTCGAACAAATGCTCGATGTTATTATTGGGTCACCACGTCTTACCGCAAAAGAGCCCGAGACCGCCACGTTTATATCGCCCCTCTACGAATATTTTTTCAATACGGATACAATCGCCGAGGAGCCCGATGCCTATCTGTCGTATCTCGAAGCCCTACGAACAATTCGCACAAAGCTGCGCGAGTACCGGCCAAAAGACGTTCCAACGATTCAGTCTTTCCTTGAATTTATTCGAATGCACCGGCGCCTAGGCAGCACTATTACCAGTGTTCGCCCGCGATCGACCCACGCAACCGACGCCGTAACACTTATGACCGCTCATAAATCGAAGGGGCTCGAATTTGATACGGTGTATATCGTGGGTGCTGTCGATAACGCCTGGGGCGAGCGCGTTCGCACACGTAGCCGGCTTATTGGCTACCCCGAAAACCTTCCACTGGCACCGTCGGGCGATACGTTCGACGAGCGCCTGCGCCTGTTCTTTGTTGCCATGACACGTGCCCGCGCACGGCTTGTTATAAGCTATAGCCTTACCGACAGCAGTAATAAATCGACGCTTCGCGGTAGTTTTTTAACAGGCGACCTATGGATTGCTTCAGAGCCACATCTTCATTCGTCTATCGAAACACTCGTGCACGACGCCGAAATCGCCTGGTATCAGCCACTTGTTTCGCCGATTAAGCCCACGATGCGCGAGCTTTTGGCGCCAGTCCTCGAAAACTACAAACTTAGCAGCACCCACTTAAACAATTTTCTTGATGTGTCGCGCGGCGGACCAGAAGCGTTCCTTATGAATAATCTTTTGCGTTTTCCGCAGGCGATTAGCCCAAGCGCCGCGTACGGTTCGGCAATTCACGCTACGCTTCAGCAGGCACATTCGCATCTTACCGCCACCGGCAAACACCGGCCAATAGAAGACATTCTTCATGATTTCGAAGAGAACTTAAAAGCGCAGCGGCTCGACGACAAAGACTTCCAAACCTATTCACAAAAGGGCAGCGACACATTATCGGTGTTCCTCGATGCCAAGCTAAAAGAGTTCGCACCTACCCAAAAAACCGAGCTAAGTTTTGCAAACCAAGGCGTGTTCCTAGGCGAAGCGCACCTCACGGGCTCACTTGACCTTGTTGATTTTAACGGTGATTCGATTATCGTTACCGACTACAAAACAGGCAAACCGCTTCGTAGCTGGACCGGCAAAACCGACTACGAAAAAATTAAACTTCACAAGTACAAACAGCAGCTCATGTTCTACAACCTTCTTATTAAACATTCGCGTGATTTCAATAAATACACGCACGAAAAGGGGATTTTGCAATTTGTCGAGCCAACACAATCCGGCGAAATCATTGCACTCGAAGCGCAGTTTAGTAGCGACGATCTTGATCAGTTCGCACTACTTATTCAAAAAATCTGGCAACATATCATTACTCTCGACCTCCCGGATACAAGCCACTACGAGCCGTCATACAAAGGTATGCTACAGTTTGAAGCTGATCTTCTCGAATCATAGAGCTTATTGACTAATACTAGATTTTATTCTATTATAGATAGTGCTCTGAGCTTTTTTTGACTTCGGTCGAGCGAATACTCACGGGCCCGACAGGAATAGTACGCATACTCATTGCGTGCGCTACATTTCGAGAGGACGGTGAGCGGCATGTCCGCGAAACCGCGCACGAAGCCGGCTAATGTCGATGCCAGCAAGAAGCTGACATCCGACTGCCAGTGGTGCTGCGACAACACCCACCGGGGAATCGCAGGCGCCCTGACGTGCAACGCGTGCAGCAACACCGGCCACAAGCCGAGCTGCGCCACCCGCACCTAGCGGTGCTTGAGACGTCTGGACACCCCTGTCCATTCGCAAAATCGGACTATTCCTGTCCGTCTCTCATTGTTCATAATACGACATTGTGAATAGCGGGAGACGTTGTATATACACATGGTCGGCGTATACTAACAAGTATGCTCCTTTTTTGGAGTGCCGCAAGCGGACCTTGGATAGGGGAAGAGCATGCCAAAATCAAACGACAACCAGATATGGGCGGCTATTTCCGCCGTGCGCCATGGCGTTGGCAACGAGGAGGATCGCGAGATCGTCCGAGAAGTGTGCAAGCGCGATGACGAAATGGGGCGAGCCGCCACAAGGGCGCTGCCCCCTCACGAACGACCGAAAACCGAGGAGGAGACATGAGTGAGTCCACGTCTGGATCGCGGTTACCCGATCCGGAGGTAAAGCTATGTCCCTGCTGTCAAAAACGATACACCACCTTCAGCAAGTGCCAGACTTGCCGAGGGGCCAAATGCACAATCGTCAAATGCAAAGTCAATCCCAAATAGGCAACCGCGGCGGCGTTCGCTTTCCTCCTCGAGATGTTGTCTCGGAGGAAAGCGAACGAATGCCCTAGGTGCTTATGGTGTGATATGATAGAAGAAATTATGGCACGACTTCCGCAACCTGGGCAAGACGAGAACGTATGGGGCGACGTATTAAACGATTTTTTGTCGCAATCCCTTACTGGTGCCGGTCTACTAAAAGCCGGAACGGTAGACACAACCCAGCTGACTGATAATTCCGTAGACGGTACAAAGTTACAAGATAACAGCGTAACAGCAGATCATTTGACAGCTAATGCCGTCACGACAGGCAAAATAGCCGCGGGCGCAGTTACTGGCACGCAAATTGCCGATGGATCTGTCACCAGTGCAAAGCTCGCAAGCGGCATTATACCAGATACTAGCGACGGCCTTCGTTCGCTTTGTATTTTTTATTCTGCGCCAAACATTGCAAATGCCGCCTACAGCGATGATTACGCTGCGGGTTACTTATCACGCTTTAACGATGTCGTTCTCGGCAACGGACTGCAGGACCCAGGGCATCAATACTACGCGAGTTCGGTTGCTATTCTTCAAAAGATTGCCGATATCGGAACAGATACTGTTATTTGGGGATATATCGATGCCGGCGTCACCACGAGCAATTTATCTCTACCCGCACTTCAAGTGCTTATCGACCAATGGATAGATATCGGCGTGACGAATATTTTTATCGATCTGTTTGGCTACGATTATGGGGTTACCAGGGCACGCCAAAACGCAATTCTTGATTATATTCATGCCCAAAACTGCCATGCCTTTATAAACGTATGGAACATGGATGACGCGTTTAGTTCGGCAGTGAATGTCACCTACAATCCAAGTGGTATCGCCACTACAGCAAACTCTGGCGATGTCGTATTGCTAGAATCGTGGATATGTAACAGCGACGCTTACTCGGCTCCTCATTTTGCCACCATGTCAGACATAAAAACCCGTGGCGATAAGGCAAGGGCATATCGCACCAGCCTTGGCATTCGTATCTACGCGGTAAATATCTTCGAACACAATGGGGCAACAACACAAGAACTTGATAATTATTACGGCGTCAGCGAAGCATTCGCGCGCGCATTCCGGCTCGATGGCTCCGGGCTCATGCCAAGCAATTTCTCGTCTACAGGCAACGATATTGGGCGTCTTGCGCCCCGCAGGTCGACATTTGGACCGCTTCCATTTAGGCCAACCGCAACCTATTGGCTAAACAACACCTGGACCCAAGTACAAGCTCCCGACCTTGGTGTTATCGCCAATTTAGACACGGGTACCTGGGAACGCCTTTGATTTATATTGAAAATATATTGTGATATAATAAATCGATACTATGCACAACTTTTGGAACGAATTACCGCGACCATTTTTTATTCTGGCTCCTATGGAGGCAGTGACTGACGTCGTTTTTCGCCACGTTGTTGCCAGCGCAGCGCGTCCCGACATATTTTTTACAGAGTTCACCAACGCCAGCAGTTATTGTAGCCCAAAGGGGATTCACAGCACTCGCGGACGCCTAGCGTTTACAAGCGATGAACAGCCAATGGTCGCCCAAATATGGGGGAGTCGTCCTCATGAATTCGCGCAAATGGCCCACGGGCTAGCCGACATGGGATATAGCGGCATTGATATAAACATGGGCTGCCCCGATAAGTCTGTCGTTAAGGGCGGGGCAGGAAGCGCGCTTATCAAAAATCCCGAGCTTGCCGCCGAACTTATTGCAGCCGCAAAACAAGGTGGATTGCCAGTAAGTGTTAAAACCCGCCTAGGCTATAGCTCGAAAGATGAATGGCTTGAGTGGCTAACACACATTTTAAAGCAAGATATCGTTAACCTTACGATTCACCTGCGCACCCGAAAAGAGATGAGCAAAGTAGACGCCCACTACGAGATGATTCCCGAGATCAAAGCGCTCCGCGACAAGATAGCGCCGCAAACACTCCTTACGATCAACGGCGACATCCACAACCGTCAGCACGGCGAAGAGCTTGTGCAAACATATGGCGTCGATGGTATTATGATTGGTCGTGGCATTTTTACAAACCCATTTGCGTTCGAAACCGAGCAAAAAGAACATTCAAGAGAAGAGCTTGTGCGGCTACTTCAACACCACCTCGACTTGTTCGATAAATACTCACGCGAACTCGAGCCACGTAACTTCGAACCCCTAAAACGCTTTTTCAAGATTTATATTCGTGACTTTCCTGGCGCAAGTGAGCTACGTGAGCAGCTAATGCACACAAAAAGCACGGACGAAGCCCGTGCTTTGATTAGCAAGCAGCCGTCTCTTTAGCTGTTATGACGACCGGTAGGCTATTTCGTGGTGGCTTGTTTTGTGTGGACCAAAGAATACCTTGGTGTAAAGCCGTATGGTACTTACCCCCACAAGTAAATATGAGAAGCAGAAGAGCACCACTAGAAACGCTTGACTCTCGGGAATCGAGCTTAAAAGGACATCCTGCGCTAAGAACGATGGGCTAATAGGAAACGCCATAAAGAGAAGCGCAACAATAAAGAAGATGTTGCCTAGCTTTGTAAATGCATATATAGAACCATGGTAATCACGCAGTGCGGTTTGTTCGCCTTTCGCTTCTAGATACCAAAGGCATGCATGACCTACTATAAATGCCGCCAGTACCCCGACACCATACATAGCTAGATACTCCCAGCTTCCAGCAGACGCTAAGACTAAGAATAATATACTGAATAGATTTCCTAACATTATAAGATTCCAACATATTTTTGCTGCATTTTTTGTTGTATACGCCCGTATATAAAAGCCACAACTAACGACCGCGGCGATTGTAGAAACGACAAGCAGCCAGCCAGCGGAAAAATGAGCAAGCGCAGCACTAGCAAGAACAGCCAGAAATACAATCACCGATATAATCTGAGCTGGGGCTGTATCAAGAACGGCTAATGTCCGGCCAACGAACTTCAACGGCTTCCATACGTAGTAGCTAACGGTAGCGTTCATGTTCCATTCCTTGATACCCAAAACATACAATGCAGCACGCAGCTTTCCCAAAAACGTGTTCTTGATTTTTTGGACAGGGGCCACAAAGTGAAAGAACTGGTCGTGAACAAGATAGCCAACGACTGATGGCGAAATAAGCAGCTGATACGTTCGAAGTGAAGCGTTACTTACAAAATGAAGTAGGGCGAGCCAGTGAAGTCCGGCGGCAAGTTCTATAAACATTATGCCAATCTGCGTAATTGAAGCGTAGGCAATCTGCGTTTTCACAGATGATTGAACCCTCGCGATAGACGATGCGACAACTGCAGTAACAAGACCAACAACCGCAACCGCGATTCGGAGCCACATGTTATCTTCCCATAGAGGGAATGTTCGTAGGAGTAGGAAAAGCCCCATATGCACCGAAAGTGCGCCATAAAAAATCGCACTCGACGATGTAGGTCCTTCCATGGCGCGCGGCAACCAGTACGAAAACGGAAATTGCGCCGACTTTATCATAGCCACCATTAATAGCAGAAGGCCGAGGATAAGAATACTGTCTCCATGATGCGCCGCAAGCTCAGAAAACTCTGAAAAGTTCGCACTTTTCTCGAAGATATGATGCGCATACCATATGGCCGCAAGCAAAAAAGCGTCGCCAATTCGATACACAGAAAAGACTTTTAATGCGTTTCGCGTTGGCAAAAAGCGATCCCTATAAAAGGCAATGAGCAGTACCGTGCTAATTCCGATAAGTTCCCAACCAACAAAAAGGACTTCAAAATTGCCAGCAAGAATTATAAGAGACAATCCGATAAAAAAGAGAAGGATGGTACTATAGAATCTCTTAAACCCTTGTTCGCGGTGCAAATAATACTTGCTAAAAATGAAGATAAGGGTAGTCATAACAAGGGCCACGCCTAAGAATGTTGCCGCCAGACTATCAAAATAGAAGTCGAGATTAAACACATATTCATGACCTATCAGCAGCGACCCGACGCTTGCTAACGCCGGGGAACCGCCGGCACTAAGCCACTGAAAGCCAAACAAGACAAAGATAACGAGCTCTAAAAGCACCGCCGTAATCGCAACTCCAAAAATCGTGCGTTCCCATTTTCGTGGCGTAAAAATACAGACAATAAAGCCAAGAATCGGAACAAGCAGCAATGCGGTGAGAAATTGTATTAACATATTTTATCCTTACTTTATTATATGCACGGGCAAATTCTCTTCCGTGGCATCCAAAATGTGGTTCGTTTTCATTTTCTTTGCAGATTCAATTGTATGTGAAAGGCTGCGCATAGTCGGAATACTCTTTGTTAGGGGATCATATGGCACAAATTTATCGTCTTTCAGAACATGCAACGTTTTTTTGTCTGGATCCAACGCAACCAGATGAATCCATTCGTTTGCAAACCACTCGTACAACGCTGGGTTTGACTGTATCACTTTCTTAATGACCGCAGGGTGATGCTCCACTACCATGAGTAGACGTACGGGGTCGTGGACCTCAACCATCTGTAGCGGAAGCCCGGAACGAAGATCGCCATCGCTACTGTTTGCCACACCGACAAGCCCCATAACATTGTGAGGCAGCTTTGTGCCCGCACCAAGTTTGTAGTTATCCGTTCGCGAAAAGTAATACTCCAAGTTAATGCCACCACAAACAACACCAAGGGGAGAAAGAACATTTAGGAGTAGTGTGCCATCAGGATCGGTCGTATAGTCGTAAGAGTTCAAGAAGGCCCTTCGATCAAGAAACAGACGTTTCGTAAGACTTCGTCGCCCCACAATACATAGCGCATTCGTCCCATGACCAAGCTCTGGACGCGGTTCAAAGTAAGACACAGATCGTTTTTTAATGTCTTTTCTAATCTTTTTTATGTGCTGCTTGGTGCTAATAGACATAAATCGGCGCGAACGTTCCTTCGCATCAAGGTCGAGCGCTTCTTCAAATAAGCGCGCATTCTTACTGTGTCGCTCTTTATTTTCCTCGCTCAGGATATCTGCGTCGTAAAACTGGATTTCGTCAGACGCCGTATCGTGCAAGGCACTCAGGAACTGCGTAGAATGGGGAATGTCTAGCCCGCGCGTCTTAAGTACCTCTCGTACAGGCGCATAGTTTGCCATATACGCAAAAACTCGCGCATTAACCATACCAGGCCTTCCACTACACGCACCACAATCATGCGCGCCATGATGAGGATTGTTAGCGCTGCTCGAGCCGTGGCCTATAACATACACAATCGAAGAAAAATTCTTAGTAAAGCCGATGCATCGAAGCGTTTTTTCAACACGATCCGCCATCTCTTGCACAGTAAATCCTACCTGCAGGCCTTTTTCGTGATCCTTTTCTCCGGTATGAAGGATTGTCAGGTCAGCATTCGGATCCATATGCGCAGATGCATCAGCAATAGCAGGACTCATAGCAGGGTTTATAAGGTTAGCGATCAGTTTGCCCATTGCCGGAATTCCTAACAAGTACGAGAAAAACAGGCCTCGCACCAGTTTGTGAGAGTGCTTACTGTACATGATCTCTTTTTCGTGTGCGTGCTTGCCGTCTTTTGGAATCTCTTTAATAAGATATTTTGGAGTAACCGGAGCGGGGCAAAGCTTATCGTAGAACTTTGCGCCAGCTGGGTGAAAATAGAACTCCACGCCAAAAAAGCCAGGAGCACCGAATGTCTCGGTTTGATCATCTAAGCTCTCGACATACGTACGTAACGAATACTCTCGGTCATCAATACAAAAGATCGACTGAAAGCTCTTTGGCGCCATATCTTCATTTTTTATAGACTGAGCAGGGAGTGTCAGCAACACTCCTGAAAGCACCGTGTCGTAATAACTCCACTCAAAAGCGTCCTGCCATATCTTAATAACTTCTTCTAACTCCGTAGATGGTTCATCGGCGAACATATCTACTGGTGGCTGTGTTATTCCACTGCCTAGCGGCATCCAGGTATCTGCTAGCCGTTCGGTCAGTGTATCAATCTCGAGTAGAAGCTCGAGAATTATCATGTCTTCAAGAGATATCTTTTTTGAATACAAAAGCGATTCTGGCTTATCTTCGAGCGTCGATACGATACCAGACCAGCCTCGGTGCGCAAACTGCTGATCATAGATATACTGTTCAAAATATGATTTGTCGCCAACCAGCATCTCGAGAAGCTTTGTTATAGTGCATGATTTGTCATATAAAAGATCGCGTGCTTTTTTTGTTTTGAAAAAACTTATTAAGCTATGACGCTCTAGATCCCTTAGAGCGTTTAAAAGGCCTTTATCTTCGAACGGAAAGGGCGAAATAGCGATACCTTGATCGATATAGCTACAAATAATACGAAAAAGAAGCGGCTGCACGGCATTATCCATATCGATAAAGTATCGCTGTCTCCACTCCTCGCGAAGCCTTCCTATGCGGGGTTGACGTGTCCAGTCGTATTCCTTATACAAAGCTCGCTCATGCCATGTATCAAAAGCAGCGTCGCCCTTACGCTCTCGTATAACTCTGGCTAGCGTCTTTGGCGTGATCCGCCTAATTGCATAAAGGTCTCTATACTCGGTAAGCGTAAGAGTGGTTTGATACCCAAAAATTGCAGATGCCTTATAAATTGCATCGTAGAATTTCATGTCTTGAAACGCATGTAGCGTATTGTGATGAACAAAATCTTTTAACGGCCCTTGGGTAGGAAGATAATGTTTTAGTGTATGGAGAAGATGTGACTCGTCGAAATGATGATTATTTTTTTCAAACATAATTAAACTTGCATCCAGTCAATGCTGTATTCTTTTGAATTTAACTCGTGACAAAACCAACGCAGAGGCGTCTACTGATAATCAACAAGATTTGCAGTCTTTGCTACTGCCTTATTCTACTCCTATTCGCGATTTTGTAAACACACAATATATGTAACCCTACTGCTAGAGCCTTACGCTATATGTGTTATTCACAAAGCAAAGCTACGTCGGTCATCTGTTACGATCGGCGGTGACGGCGGCGAAGATCGGCAACTTTAAGTCGTACCGAGTGGCGATCAACAAGCTGATGCGCTTTCTCGAGCTCGACTTGGTCTTTAGCGTTCTCACGCATTTCCATTGCACGTTCGAGTGCTGCACGGCTTTCAGATTCAATAATATCTTCACCGTGATCAGCCTCATCTACAAGAACACGAACGCGCTTTTGCGAAACTTCAACAACTCCGCCACTAATCGCAAAGAAATCTAGCTGAGAGTCTGGATCGCCCTTTTTATAGCGAACGGCAATGGCGCCAGGAACAGCGATAGTAACAAGTGGCTCATGATCAGGGAATACTGCAATTTCACCAGCAGCAGTCGGAATCATGACTTCGTATACTTCTTGGTCAACTTTTTTGCCAAGAAGAGTAATAAGTTCTAAATTCATATCAACTCCTATAGTAGCAAAAAAACTCGCACATGGCGAGAGGTGATATGGGGAAGTGATAGATAGTCCCCAGCGTGGGCGGAGACGAGGTCGCGTAGCGACCTGCCTCCGCCCGTTCGCTCACTTCGTGGACATGAAGTATGTCCAGAAGAGGACCGACCCGACCACCGAGATGAGCAGAACGACGAACCAGAGGAGCGAGAAGTGCTTGCCTCGGAAACGTCGAACCACCCAGGCGATGGTCAGGATCGGCGCGCCGAACATGAAGTACATCTGCACCGTGAGCGGAACCAGACCACCCCACCAGCAGATCCAGAGCACCAGCAAGGTGACCGGAATGCCGATGAGCAGTGGAACGAAGTTGCCCTTGGGCTGCTTCGTGGGCTCCTCCTGAAACACGGGCGGGTCGTAGGGGTTGGGACGTCGCGGTCGCGAGTCGCTGGGCATTGTGCCTCCAGGTTGCGGGAACTATCTATCGGTTGAACGATTGTTCACCATAATTATATCATAAATTACTGTAAAAAGCAATAATCTAAAAACAACCCGCCTGCATAGGCGGGTTGTTTTAGTAGAAAACTGACTAGTCTTTCTTTTCGCTAAGACTTCCGGCAGCCATGTAGAACCAGCTTTCAGGCTTATCGTCGTACTTGCCAGCAAGGATGTCTTTCGCATCGCGAATAGTGTCTTCTAGCTTGATGTAGACGCCTGGGTTACCCGTAAACTGCTCGGCAACATAGAACGGCTGAGCAAAGAATCGCTGCAAGCGGCGAGCGCGACCAACGATTTGTTTCTGGTCGTCGGAAAGCTCCTCCATACCAAGGATCGCAATAATATCCTGCAATTCTTTGTACTGCTGAAGTACACGCTGTACCTCGCGCGCTACCTTGTAGTGCTCTTCGCCCACAACTTCTGGGTCGAGGCTGTTCGAGCTACTATCGAGGACATCAACGGCAGGGTAGATACCAATTTCGGTCAGCGCACGGTTCATAACGATCGTTGCGTCGAGGTGAGCAAAGGTCGTTGCAGGCGCTGGGTCGGTAAGGTCGTCGGCTGGCACGTAAACGGCCTGTACAGAGGTAATCGAGCCCTTTTTCGTAGAGGTGATTCGCTCTTGCAATGCACCCATTTCTTGCTGAAGGTTAGGCTGGTATCCAACGGCAGATGGCAAACGGCCAAGCAGTGCTGAAACTTCGGCACCGGCCTGGGTGTAGCGGTAGATGTTGTCAATGAAAAGAAGGACGTCTTTTCCATCGTCACGGAAGCTCTCGGCCATAGCAAGACCAGCAAGCGCAACGCGAAGACGTGCTCCAGGCGGCTCGTTCATCTGGCCGAATACGAGGCTTGTTTTGCCAAGCACGCCGGCTTCTTCCATTTCGTAGTAAAGGTCGTTACCTTCACGAGTACGCTCACCAACACCAGCAAATACCGAGTTACCACTGTGGAATTTAGCGATATTGTTGATAAGTTCTTGAATAAGCACGGTTTTACCAACACCAGCACCGGCAAACAGACCAGCTTTACCACCCTTGGTAAGAGGAGCGATAAGGTCGATAACTTTAATACCGGTTTCAAGGATTTCGGTTTTGTTTGACTGCTCGGCAAGAGCAGGTGGTTCACGGTGGATAGACGCGCGCTTGCCCGTAACAGCCTTGCCGCCGTCGATTACATCACCAACAACGTTGAACATTCGACCCTGGGTCTGCTCGCCAACAGGTACACTAATTGCGCCGCCAGTGGCTTTTACTGCGTCGCCGCGCTTTAGGCCGTCGGTCGACGACATAGAGATAGCACGAACGGTGCGTTCGTCTAGGTGCTGCGCGGTTTCGAGCGTAATGGTTTTGCCACCAAGCTCAATCTCTAGGGCTTCGTACATGCCCGGAAGGTTGTTATCAAATTCTACGTCCACAACCACACCCACAACCTGGGTAACGCGGCCTAGAACGGTTTGTTCTTTACTCATCATATTCTCCTTTATTCACTAAGGGCTTCCACGCCGCCTGATATTTCTGCTAATTCTTGGGTAATCGCACCTTGGCGAACTTTGTTCATGGCAAGGGTCAAATCGTCTACTAGATCTGATGCGTTGTCGGTTGCGTTTTTCATGGCAATCATCTGCATACTGTATTCGCTGGCTTTTGCATCGAGTAGCGCTTGGAACAGCTGTGCCTCGACAAGCCGGTAAGCGACACCGTCGAGCACTTCTTGGATATTCGGCTCGTACAATGCGTCGCGGACAGCATCGGTTACTTCTGTTTCGTCAAAACCAGCAGGCAAGATTCGCTTTACTGTAGCTTTTTGGTTAATGCTACTGACAAATTCGGTATAAACGATATCCACTGCATCGACGTCGCCCGAGATAAACTGGTCACGCGCCGTATCAAGCACCGAGCGCAATTCACTGCCGTCTGGACGATCGGGAAGGTGCTCGTAAACACCGATAATCGACGTATCCTTAAGGCGGGCGGCAAACTGCGAAACCTTACGCCCTACAGTAATAGTGGCGTTGGCGATGCCTTTTTTATCGTCGTCGCGAAGCTCACGCAGGTAGGCCTTAAATACGTTACTGTTGTAGGCTCCTACCAACCCTTTATCGGCGGCAATCACAACCAAAAGGCGCTTTTTTACCTCACGCTTTGCAAACAATGGGTGATCGTCGGTGACGCCCTGGCTTGCTAGAAACGTCAACAACTCGCTAGCAGCGCGCGTATACGGTGCAGCAGCCTTGTCGGCCTCTTGAGCGCGGCGCATTTTGCTCGCCGCGACCATCTGCATCGCTTTTGTAATCTGCTTGGTATTTTTAACCGAGCGGATTCGCGATTTTAGTTGTTGTGTTGAAGCCACGTTTTACTCCTCAAACCCTTTGGCGACAGCCTTGGCGGTTTTTTGCAAAAGTTTTATCGTGTCTTCGGTTGGCTTATCACCCTTGTTGATATCGCGCATAACGTCTTTGTGATCGGTCCATAGGCGAGTCAAAAGCGCAGCCTGCGCATCTTTGATCTTCGCGACCGGAACGTTATCAAAGAAGCCGCCGTTTGCTGCCGTAAGGCTCGCAACTTGTTCCCAAATACTCATTGGCTGGTATTGTGGCTGTTTCAAAAGCTCGGTAAGGCGCATACCGCGGTCGATCTGAGATTTCGTCTCGGCATCGAGGTCGCTACCAAACTGCGCAAAGCTTGCAAGCTCGCGGAACTGGCTAAGGCCCAGCTTTAGGTGCCCACTAACGCTCTTAACCGCTTTGGTTTGAGCGTCACCACCCACACGAGAAACCGAAAGACCTGCCGAAATAGCTGGTCGGATACCCTGGTAAAAGAGGTCGGTCTCCATAAAGATCTGACCATCGGTGATAGAAATCACGTTAGTTGGAATATATGCCGAGATATCACCAGCTTGCGTTTCGATAATAGGCAAGGCAGTAAGACTACCGGCGCCAAGATCATCGGAAAGCTTAGCTGATCGTTCAAGAAGACGAGAGTGAAGATAGAAAACGTCACCCGGGTAGGCTTCGCGTCCTGGTGGGCGACGAAGAAGCAATGACATCTGTCGGTAGGCAACAGCGTGCTTAGTAAGGTCGTCGTAGATCATAAGCGCGTGCTGTTTGTTGTCGCGGAAGTATTCGCCCATAGCGGTAGCGGCATATGGCGCAAGATACAGCATAGACGCAGGATCGCTAGGACCAGTCGCAACGATAATCGTTTGATCCATAACGCCCTCTTGCTTGAGACGATCAACAAGACGAGCGATCTTCGAAAGCTTTTGACCAATAGCAACATACACGTTTACCACACCAGTTTTTTGCTTTGCCTGGTTAATCATGGTGTCAATCGCAATTGCTGTTTTACCAGTTTGGCGGTCACCGATGATAAGCTCTCGCTGGCCACGACCAACAGGGAACATAGCGTCGATTGCCATGATACCGGTCATAAGTGGCTCGTGCACGTGCTTTCGGCCAAGAACACCGACCGCTTCGCGCTCGACAAGACCAGTGAGCTTCGTTTTGATAGCCGGTCCACCATCAAGAGGGCGACCGAGTGGGTCAACGATACGGCCAAGAAGTTCAGGGCCAACCGGAACCTCAAGCTGCGTACCCTTTAAACGAACCGTGTTTCCAGCAGAAACATCGGCATCGCTACCTAAAAGTACCGCACCAATTTCGTCTTCCATAAGGTTGAGGGCAAACGCCTCAACTGTTCCGTTTTTCGTCTCGATCTCGAGCATTTCAGAGAATCCAGCACTGCGAAGGCCATGAACCCATGCAACACCGTCACCAATTCGGGTGACAATTCCAACGCTTTCGAGGTTTTCGGACGTGTCAAGAGCCGCGATTGCGTCGCGGAGATCCTTTGACAATTCTGTTACTGCTATATCAGCCATAATTCCTCTTTTTCCTTACAGTTGTTTCGCCCGTAGGGCAGTTAGTTTTCGTCGCACCGTTCCATCGAAACGCTTACCTGGAATATCTATCCGAATTCCGCCAAGAAGGGTTGGGTCGATCGTTTCGCGTAGTTGGACTGATTTTCCGCCGATCATCTTGGCAACCTCGGTCTTTAGCGTAGCGGATAGTGGATGCGCGCTTGCGACATCGGCTACCGTAACACCACGTTCTGAAAGGGCGGTTTCGATATCGCGGACAAGTAACTCTAGCTCGCGTGTTCGTCTCGTATCAACAAGGTACGCGGCAACCGTGCGCATAACATCGCCAGGCTTTTTGCCACTTACCAGGCTATCCGCAACATGCGCGGCAATTTTTCGGCGGGACAAACGTGCGGCCATTAAATTACTTCGCCTCCCGAACTGCTGCGGCGATCACTTTTTCATCTACCTGAGACGAAACCGCTTTACCAACAACTTTTTCGGTTGCCTGAGCAACAAGTTCGATCGTTTCGTTGTGCAGTGCTTTACGAGCGCTTAAAACTTCTTTATCGATTTGATCTTTAGCGTCGGCAATCGTTCGTTCGGCGCGTTCTTTTGCTTTCGTGTCAGCAAGACTCACGGCAGCAGCGGCTTCTTCTTTGGCAGTCGAAACGATTTCGCTGGCTTCACGGCGAGCTTCTTTTAGAAGCTTTTCAACTTCGGTCTTAGCGGCATCTGCTTTCTTTTCGGCAGCTTGAGCCGCTTGAACGCCAGCCTCAATATCAGCATCACGCTTTTCGAGCATACGTGTCAGCGGCGGAAAGACGAACTTCGACAAGAACCATAGCAAAATCAAGAAAGCGACCGTCTGAAGAATCAGCAGTTTCCAGTCGATACCAAGCGCGGTGAACAGATTGCTCTCTTCGGCTGCAGCTTCGCTCGATGCCATAATTGTTAGTATCGTATTCATCTGGGATTATATTCCTAGATAAACTTCGCGATAATAGCAACGATGATACCGATGATAGCAAGGGCGTCGATGAACGAGATACCCAAGATCATCATGGTTCGGATTTCGTTGACTTTTTCTGGGTTGCGGCCAAGTGCGTTTACCGCAGCGCTACCAACAAGACCAGCACCAAGTGCAGCAAAAGCAGCAGGGATAGCGTAAGTCAAACCAAATGCGAGTTGTTCCATAATATTATTTTCTCCTTTTATTTATTACCTTAAATTATATCATTCCCTAGCCGGGGCAGGTGCCTGGGCATTAGCAGAAGAGGAATGAGCGTGTGAATCTGCACTTTCGTGCGGGCCGTGGGACATAAGACCGAGCGATACAAAAACGGTCGTCAGCATGAAGAAAATGTACGCCTGAATGCCACCAATAAACAGCTCGAATATATAGAACGGAGGAAGTGCGGCAACAGAGAAGTAATCTGTAAGAAACGCAACCATTACCAATAGAACCTCGCCGGCAAACACGTTACCGAAAAGACGCATACTAAGCGCGATTGTTCGCGAAAACTCTGCAAAAATCTCAAGAATTCCCTCGAACGCGCCAGCAGGATCTTTAAATGGATTGCGAAGATAGCGACCGGCATTACCAAAAAAGCCATGAACCTTAATTGCGTAAATCTGCGCCGTAACAAGCATAAGAATAGCAAGACCAAATGTCGTGTTGAGATCGGCGGCGAATCCACGGAAGAGAGGGACGCCATCGATAGTGATAGGACCAACGAAGGGAAGGATGCCCAGGTAGTACTGCACGATAACGAAAAAGAACATGGCGATAGGAAGAGGTGCGAACTTTTTCGCGATCTCTTTGTCGCCAACCACCTGAAGTACGGTGTTATATAGCCCTTCGTAGGCCCATACGATAAGTTTTACAAACGTATTTCGCTTTTTGTTGTTCTTAACGACATAGGCCGTATAAACGAACATCCAGATAAGAAGCGCGTATCCCATAACTCCCATAAGAATAGAATTGGTGATAGGAATACCCCAAACACTAAAAATATGATCTGCCGCAAGAGAGACATGGGGAGAGTTTTCGGATGCGAATTGTGTTAATTGAATCATCTTTTTCCTACCTTTTTCATTTGTGAGCGCACTAGAAGGACTGCAATTGTTCCACCGATTACCGTGCCCGCTATCATAAACCAGGGCGCCGTGTGCATTTGCTTGTCAAGCAGCAGTCCCGCAATCAGTAAACCGATCGTTGGGATAAATAGCCGCCAAGTCGTGTCAGCCATCGTAAGTAGCAATAAAATAACCGTCGAGGAATCCGGCGGTACATTTTTGTCATCTCCGCTATTTGGTGATGTGCCCATGTACGTATACACTATAACAGCAGAGAAAGTATTTGTATAGAGATGCCACGACGAAATAACTCACCCCAGCACCGTCCTTTTGTTCAGGTAGCCAACAGCTGCCTTGATAAGCGGCGGTACGCCACCGAAAGCGAGGCAAAGCACGTCGCAGAGATACAAATGCTACAGCATCTTAGTTTAGAACTGTCGATCTATCACTGCGACCAATGTCGCGGCTGGCACTTAACCCGCCAAACTAGAACGAAGTAACCGGCAGAACGTTCGTGTAGCGGTTTGCTTTTGGAGTAGAGCTGTTTGTGGTTGTACCATCGCCAAGCTGACCGTTGCCGTTATTGCCGACCGTATAGACTTTTCCGTCTTCTGTTAGAACGACCGTAGTCCCATAGCCGCTCACGACATCTTTTGCCTTAACTGTTGATCCATTTATCGCCTGCATAGCAACAGGGGTGGAGCGTGCGGTCGTTGTACCATCGCCAAGCTGACCAAAGCTATTGGCGCCTGCACCATATACTTTGCCGTCGCTTCCCGTTACAAAAACGTTATTGTAGTCGGTATTCGTTGCCGTACCATACGCCGTTACATAGACATCTGTCGCCGTCACGCCAGAGGGCAATATGAATTTTACAGGGTAGGGCTGATAAAGATCGGTCGTGCCATTGCCAAGTTGCCCGATGTTGTTGTTTCCCGAACTCCACACCTCGCCGTTACTTGTAAGCACAGATGTAAACCACTGGTCTGTCGCCACCTTCGTAATCGTTCCCGCCGAAGAAGGAATGTTCCACTGCACTGTGCGCGCCCTGACATCAGGAAGGGAGAACTTCATAGTAGATGATGTCGTACACGTCGCCAGCTGCAAGGTTGCGGCGCTTGGGTTATTGAGACATTTACCGGTTTGCGGATTGCGAATCGTTTTGTCGTTGTTGAATTCAAACCGCTGCGCCGCCGTACCGTTGCATGTATACAATTGAAGAGTTACACCGTCACCACCGTTATTATCAAGACACGTATTTGTATTAGAGTTATAGATACTCAGATCAGTACGGAAAGTAAAGCGCTGCGGAGCAGTATCATTACAGGTATACACCTGGATGCCCGTTCCGTTACCGCTTGGGTTGTCGATACATTTACCCGACCCGTCGTTACTAATGGTAATATCGACACCACCAAGTTGCCCGTTAAAGTTAGCACCAGCCGACTTTACAACGCCCGTGTTATCCAGAACATGGGTCGTAATACCGTCGAACGCTATCTGGATAGCCTTCGGCTGGCCCGAGTTTCCGTAAGTACTAAACTGAACAGGAGTGGAGGAATCGGTTGTAGTGCCGTTTGCGAACTGCCCATGAGAATTACCGCCCCACGAGTAAACACGTCCGCCGGCCATTCGCAGCACTGCGCCTTGGTAGTCGCTTGCGATATTTGTCGATGGGACCGTATTTTGATCACCCGTTACTGTTGGCAGTGCCACGCGCGCAGGCGTCGAGGCGTTTGAACAGCCGCTAATAGTATAGTTCGTACCAAGGCGGCCATTGTCACAAAGCCCTGCCGCATAAACGTTGCCGCTTTCGGTAACAAAGTAGGTAACAAAGCCCGCCGGGCTAACAACTTTTCCTTCTTCACCGATTGGCAACACAACCTGAGATGGAATTGTTCTATAAGAGGTCGAGCCGTCTCCAAGCATACCGTAGCCGTTGTATCCCGTTCCAAAGATCTTTCCCGTATGAGTTAAGACAAACATATTGTAGCCACCCGAAACAAAGTTCGTAAACGCCGCGACCGCACGTTCCGATTCATTCAGCTCGTAAACAGTCGGCGTCAGACTATCCGAGTACGTGCCGTTACCAAGCTGCCCCCAACCGTTATAGCCGACTGCTCGCACTTTTCCGTCGGCGGCAATTGTTGCAAACGACGCACCGTACCCACCGGCATAACTAAACGCAATGGTATTAAGGCTTAGGTCGACACCGATACGCGCACTGGCAGAGTAGGTGAATGTACGCCACACTTCGCCGTTCGATTTTCGAAGCAATTCAACCTTACCCGTAGAGCGCACCAGCTGCGAAACCTCCATGTCCTCGGGCGGCTCGACAGTAAATGTCGCTCTCACGGTTGGCTGGCTCGTAGGATATTGCATGACAAAACAGCTCGCAGCGTTGGTGCAGGGAGTACCACCGCTACATGTCGTATTAGGGTAGAGGTTGCTTGCCGACCATTCCGGCACATAAGCGTTGTTACGCAGGCAGCCATTTGCGCGCGCCAGGCCCGATTCGGCAGCTTCGCGGGCAAGTTGTGTATAATATTGACTATCAAGCGCAGAGCGTATACTAGAAGTGGCACTGACGGCAGAAACAAGAACTGTCAGCATGATAACCGACGCAATAAGAATAGTCGGAAGCGCAAAACCGTTTTTACTGCCTGATAAACGAATCATTTACTCTATTTATAGAGCATAAGCATTACATAATCAATCTATTTCGTGTATACTATACAGTATATAGTAAAGGATGAGGGAGTCCCATGAACGACGAAACACAAGCAACAACCAACACGCCAGCCGACGACGCCAAGGTTATTATCTATAGCACTACCTGGTGCGCGTTTTGCAAAACTGAAAAACAATATCTTTCAAAACTTGGCGTTGCGTACATAGAAAAAGACGTCGAAGAGGACAAAGAAGCCTACGAGGAATTAATGCAAAAGAATGGCGGCGCCTACCAGGGCGTTCCCGTTACCGACATCGCAGGCACAATGATCCTAGGGTTCGACCGCCACAAAATCGACAGCGTACTAAAAGAGAAAAACCTCGTACCAGCAGCGTAGTTTTTAGAAAAATTAAAAAAGACAGTACAACGACGTACTGTCTTTTTTGTGACGTCGCGGGTATAACGCGGTCGTATGGACTCATTTTAACACACAATGTGCGTATAGTTATTTAGCACCAATTTGCACAACATCGCCGCCAATAGCATCCCTAAAGTAGCCATCGTGACTTACGAATACAATCGCCCCCGAGTACTTAGTAAGCGCCGTCTCAAGTTCTTCAATACTTGGAAGGTCGAGGTGGTTTGTTGGTTCGTCAAGAATAAGAAGCTGGGGATCATCTGCCAACATCGAAATCACCTGAAAACGCGCTTTCTGGCCCCCGCTTAGTTTCGAAAGGGGAACATGACCATCACCCTCGGTAAACAAATAGTCGCTTAACAGACTTCTGATTTTTGATGTACTAATAGACAACCCGCGGTCGAGGTACATTTTCTCGATTGCATCTTGAAGCGTCAGGGCAAAGTAAGTAGGGCGAACTTCTTGCTCGTAAACACCAATACGGATGTTTTTATCGAGCGTGATATCGCCAGAAAA
This sequence comes from Candidatus Saccharibacteria bacterium, assembly GCA_016432585.1. NCBI lineage: Bacteria > Candidatus Saccharimonadota > Candidatus Saccharimonadota bacterium. Next base: position 644,654 of record CP066696.1, read on the forward strand.
TTTAACAATGCCGTTTTCTGTAGGTGCCGCAAGCAGCGCCTTGATAAGCGTTGTTTTACCCGCACCGTTTCGCCCACGAATTTCCAGCGCCTCGCCCTCACGAAGGTCGATATTAATACCCTTAAATAGTGGTGCGTCACCATATCCAAGCGACAAATCCTTAACGTTCACAAGCACATGCTTGCTGCGCGATTCTTCGCTTTTAAGATTCATGCGGATATTTTTTGCCTTGAACTTATCGTACTGGTTAGCTACCTTGTAGTTAAGATTTGCCGCAGATTCTTTATCGATCCAAAATGTCGGCTTTTCTTTTGCCTGAAGTTCGGCCAACTCCTTGCGAGAAACTTCTTCTAGACGTTTGAACTTTTGGATCGTACCTGGGTTGCGCGACTTTTCCTTGAGGCGCTGATAGTCAAGCACTTTAACCTTAAGATTGGCAATACGCTTTTCGATCATCTCAAATTCGTTCATTTGCGAGCCGGTGCTGACAGCATTTTGCTTTAAGTACGCGTCGTAGTTTCCCTTATAGCTGACACTTTCACCGTCTTTTAACTCGATAATACGGTCAACTTCGTTGAGGACGTCGCGGTCGTGAGTAATCACTAGCATAGCCTCGCGCGCATCACGCATCCAGTCGATAAACTGCGCTTTTGCCACGTAGTCCATATGGTTCGTCGGTTCGTCGACAAGCGCCAAGTGTGCATCGGAATGCATGATTTTTACCACTTCGACAAGGCGCTTCTGCCCACCCGAAAGGGAACTAAACGGCCTATGCGCGACATCTGGCAGCTGAAAATTATTCAGCTCGCGCTCGATTTGCTCTTCGATCTGATAAAAGCCCTTGTCATCGAAACGCATCAGCGCATCGGTGTATTCGTTAATCTTTTGCATGTCGTCGCCCATAGTTTCGGGGTAGGTCTCGATAATGTGGCTCAACCCCGTGTATTCCGGTAGTCCAGAAAGAATATATTGCAACACTGTAGTATCGCCCATATCGTGATGCTCCTGAGCAGTTGCCACGACCACTGTTCCGCGTCGGTAAATAATGTCACCGGTAAAATCTTTGTCGGTACCCGCAAGAAGGCTAAAGAGGGTAGACTTGCCAACACCATTACGCCCAACAACACCAACCTTTTCACCGTCGTCGATACTAAAACGAATCCCATGCATTAAAACCTTGGGGCCAAAACTTTTTTCCGTCACTGTTATATCGGCGATCATATCTGTAGCAGTATAGCACAACCTGGACATTTTATAGAATATATGCTATAATTTATACTAAGAAATCGCACTGCTCACCTACGAAGGAGATGTCTTCTCGTGGACACGCTCAAGATTCTCGTTCTTTCCATCCTTGCGGTTGGGCTGATCTGCCTGATCGTCCGAGCGGCACGTCGCCGCCCGGACAACGTCGACCCGCGCGAGGACCTTGCCACCGCCCAGCGTCAGCTGGAGGAGGCCGAGCACGACCTCGCACTGATCGACCAGCAACTGCGTCAGACGCACATCAACACGGTCCAGGACGCATGCGTCATCATCGCCGAGAACGCCCGCACCGAGGGTCTGCGAGCGCTCCCCACCCAGGGAAGTGACCGCGAACTCGAAAGTGCTATCGCCGATGCACGCTCGTTCCTGAACAAGATCGCGGAGACGGCGCGACTCAACATCGAGCTGTCCCAGGGCCTCATCGACGACGATGAGGAGATCAAGGAGATCGCACAGCGCTTCAACCACGCCCTGACCGACCTGATCGCCACCCGTGGAAAGACCGTCGCCGTGTTCGCACGCGAGACGGACGTTCCGCAGGCACTGGCCGAGCAGCTGGTCGCGTTCTACCTTCGCGACGAACTGACCAGCATCATGCGGCCCGCGAACCTCACCACCGAGGCCGTCGCGTTCCTCGACGACCTTCCGTTCGACAACGCGCGCAACACCCGCAAGTCCACCGCCATCCTCCGCAACACCATCGCACAGCAGATCGGTGCCGGAACGCTGGTGGTGGCGTACAACTACACCTCTCTCCTCATCCCCAGAGGAGGAGAGATCCCCGTCCACGTCATCGCGACGCGGCAAAACCTGCGCTGAGTTCCACGCGCAGCACTTCCATGAGGAGTGCGCCGGAGCTCGGCGCACTTTTCATTTGTTTAATTATTGATTATATGGTATTATATTTATCAGGATCTACCGAAGGAGAGTGCGTGCTATCTGGTTTGCTTTTCGGGCGACGACCGCTACTCAACAAGAGTCAGCAGCAGCAAATCGCCGCCCAGATTGTCGAGCTGATTCAGCGCGAACACGGCAAGGTCGCCGTTTTCGCCTCGGCCCGACACGTCGCATACGAGCTGGCAATCAGCCTGCTCTTACTGCGCAAACACAACCGGCTTCTGCCCGTCATGAAGGAATCGCAGCTTACGCGGCAGTGCGTCGCGTTCCTCGAACGACTTCCGATGGGCACGCGACAAGAGCTCGAACGCTCGGCAAGAACGCTCGCAAAAGCTCTCGCGCCACGGTTACGCTCGGGTGAGATTATTCTCGTTCCTGACGGTCGTGGACTGTGCATACCAGGAGAGGGAACAATCCCGCGTCACAACCTGCTCCACAAAGATCACGTGCGCTGAGCTTCGATCACCTGAAAATGAAAGGTGCGCCGAAACTTGGCGCACCTTTCATTTCTGCAACTCATTGCTAATTTATCATTTTTATTGTATTCTTCTACTGTTCTTGTCCATGTCATCACCAGGGGGTGAATATCATGTTACGAGTCGAGCCATCTGCACAGCAGCAGACTGCCGCCATCATCGCCGGCATCAATCTGCTCCTCAGAACCCGGACACACGGCATCCATGTCGCCGGGCCGAAGCAGCAAATTGCAGCCTCGTTAGCATTCCGCATCACGGAAACGGCGCTGCGAGGAACGACCCGATTTCCGGAGCAGCTCGACCTAGAGGATATTGCCGTACTTACGGCGCTCCTCCCGTTTCACTCGCAAAGCGCTCGCAAGACGACTAAGGACCTGCTGACCGCCATCATTCGGAATGAAATCAATTCTGGCCGGATGGTGGCGGCAGAAGTCACGTCGCCACAGCGAGCCGTTCAGCGTCACGTTACGGAGTACTGGGTAATGACACCTGAACAATGGCAAGACCTCCAGCGGATGCGCACAGCGCTTCCCAGAGGCACAACCTACCGGCGCGCCCTGACCTCAAGATGACGCTTCTCAGAACAAGCCTGTTCATGAAAAGTGCCCGCGGGTCACGGCGCACTTTTCATAGCTATTTTTTATGATATTCGGTAATGACTTCTTCGTAGAGCTTTGAAAGTTTGCCCACCTGACGCTTTTCGGTAAAGCGACGCGCTAATCTCTGGCTTGCTTCGCCGTATTCGACGCGTTTTTTAGGGTGCGCCAATAAATCTGCCACAATCGCAGCCAGCGCCTCTGGTGTATTTTCAGCATATGCACCATTAACACCAGACTCTAGCACCTCTGAGACCTCGGTATCAACAAGCACCATCGGAAGGCCGGCAAGCGCCGCTTCGTGAACCGCCCAGCCCTGCGTATCCGTAAGAGAAGGGAATACAAACACATCCATAGCCGCGTATCCGACGCCAAGGTTTTCGCGCTGGATTGCGCCAGTAAACGTAAAACGGTCCGGATATTTTGATTTTGCAGCCGCTTCTTCTAGCACCTCTTTATGATCGAAGTCGCCGATAAACAGCATGCGCGCCCTTGGTCGCTTTTCAGCCACAAGTTCTAGTGTAGGAATAAGCATGTCCAGATTTTTCTCGGCACCAAGACGCCCAACAAACCCAAAAACTTCGTCTTTCGGATCGATACCCCATTTCTCGCGGAACTCCTTTAACTGCGCCTCGGTGGGTGGGCGAAGGCGATCGACGCCGTTTGGCATAAGCGTCACTTCGTATTTGTAATCGTCTTTTTCTTGCCAGCTTTCGAGTTGGTTTTTGCTTTTGCGGCTTAGGGCAATGACTGCGTCACACTTGCTGTAAATAAGCGTAATAGCGTGCTCGACAATATCGATATTCCACTGAACACGGCCACGACGCGGACGGTAGAGCTTCATAATTTCGCGGACATCCTTACCATCTACCTTTACCACAAATGGCAGCAACGAAATAAGCAGCAGAAGGCCAGGGAGGAGTAATCCGTCACGGTAATGTTCGACATATTGGCGAAGATCGGTACAATGCTGAGCAACGATTGGCGTGTTCGTTTTGAACGCAGCGTAGGTTCCCATCATACCCACCTGACCCGGTGTAAAGATATGAATGACATCGAGATCAAGATCTTTTATTTTTGAAAGAACATACGGAGGGAAGAACAGGCTCGTGTCGTAATCGTCGTAAAACGCGCCCTTAATACTTGGAAAGCGAATCACATATTCGTCTTCGTCGAGCCGCACCGATTGCTGGCTGGGGCGAATCGAACTGCCCGGACAAAAAATAAATACCTCGTGTCCTTGTTCTTCAAGATGTTTTTTTAATGATTCGACCACGAAAACGATACCGTTTATCGAGGGTCGATACGTGTCTGTAAAAAGGCCTATACGCATAATTGTTTTCTATTATACCAGCTGCCGATACAGTTTGACGAGACGTTCCGCGGCCGCACTACTGTCAAAACGAGCTGCGATTGCCTTCGTTTTCTTTTTTTGCTCAGCATACGCAGTTTTACTGTCGCGCAGCTTAACCACTGCAGCGGTAAAGTCGTCGTCACTACAACGTATGGCGTCGTTTGCGAATGTATCGTTGTATTCCGGGATATCGCGCAGAATGATTGGGAGGTTGGCACCAGCCGCCTCAAGCACGCACATTGGGTGGTTTTCTTGCTCGGCAGGTAAACAAAAGACATCTGCGGCAGCAAGGTAATCGCTTACTTTTTCGTGAGGAATAACACCGGTAATCGTAAGGTTTGGCGGCACATTATCCATAAGGTTTTGCATTTTCGCGTAATCGGCACCTAGTTTTTTAAACGGAATGCCGCCCACCCAAACAAATTCAACATCTGGCAATTCTTTTGCCATTTTTACAAAAATATCAAGCCGTTTGCGTGGCTGCACCTGGCCATTACCAAGCACCATAAAAACATCTGGCGAGATATCAAGGCGAGTTCGTGCGGCTTTTTTATCTGCAGCCGTGAACGAATAGCGACTCATATCAATGGTGTTGTAAAACACTTCGATTTTGTCTTTTGGAACACGCAGGTCGTCGTGCAGTACCTTGGCAACCGTTCCCGAAACAGCCAACACCTTATCGGCACGGTTATAGTACCAGCGCATGTAGCGTCGCATAAGCGGCATCCAGTATTTTGCAAGAACAATTGACCCAATCAACGAATCTGGCACAACATGCGCCGAAATCACCTTTGCAGGACCCTTATGCATAAGTTTTCGCCATGTTCGTGGACCGAACGTGTGCGCGTGAACGATATCACAATCAACAATCTTGCCGAAAGCGCCGCGAATTACTTTTGTATCTTTACGTTTCTCTAATGCCTCGGCCATCTCTACATAGGCAGTGTGAACACCGTGACCCTGGACAGTAATGTCACTTTCCGAGACCATATTAATGCGAATTGTTTTCATATGCTCCTTAGTTTACCACGACCTCGCGAATGAGTGAGGCAACGCGACCGGGTGATTCAATAGGCAACAGGTGGCCACCGCGCAGAAACACCACGCGCGTATCGCCAAAAACTTCTTCCATGTCCAGTGAATCGCGTTCAAGTGCAGTGGTGTCAAACATACCACACACCACTAGCGCAACCCCGCTGCGAGCATGCTTGTAGGCGCCTGCGTCGAGAATAATATCAACAAGCCGCGACTGGAACACAATTTGCGAATAGGTAGCTCGTGAGTTCCAGCCCACCCAGCGAACGCGGCGCATCGCCTCGCGGGTGCGCACTTTTGCGAGTGTCATGCCGCGAAGCAAAATAAACCCTCGCCAATTGTAAATATGCGCCCAAAAGTGAGCCGAATCCATAATCATTCGGGAATACCGAGCATACATGGCACTAGGTGTCGGAACCGGGTTAAGAAGAATGATTTTATGCCGCCGAATCATCTCCTCGTCGAGCACAGCAGAGCAGCCAAATGAATGAGCACAGATTGCGGCAATTGGACCAATTTTCTGCTCTATAGCGTCGATAGTTCGATTAAACCATTGCTGAAGCGCCGTGGCATCCGGAAGAGGGAAGGCGCTGCTTTTGCCGTGGCCCGGTAGATCAACGATTGCCACGCGATGGGTTTTCACTAGGTCGTGAGCAAGCGCCACTAAACCTGCATGATCACCACTGATTCCATGCACCAGCACAATAAGCGGCAAGTCGCTTGGCGAGCTGCACCAGACGCTCGTCACCTGACGGCCGTCGCGAATAGAAATCCGCTTCAATTGTGTCTGGCTCCACGCGGCATATTCCATATTATTCTCCAGCGGTAATCGTGGTACCGATTGGTTCTCCAGCACAAGCACGCGCAATATTACCTTCTTTTAGCAGCTCAAAAACGACAATTGATTGATCGTGGTCGTAGGCAAGCGCAATCGCTGCCTTATCCATAACCCGTATGTCGGGCTGTTCGACCGCTTGTTGCAGGGTAAGCGTATCAAACTTTACGGCTGCCGGGTTATTTGCCGGGTCGCTATCGTACACACCGTCGACCTTTGTTGCCTTCAAAATAGCATCGCATTCAAGTTCGAGTGCTAGGTTGACTGCCGCGGTATCGGTTGTAAGATATGGCCGGCCAATACCACCAGCAACCACAACGACGCGGTTTTTGCGAAGATGACTCAGTGCGCGACGATGCGTAAACTGGTCGGCAATTTGGTCGGCTTTGATATTCGTAAGAACGCGCGCCTCGACACCATTTGCGTTAAATACGTCGGTTAATGCCAATGCGTTCATAGTCGTTGCGAGCATGCCAATATTATCGGCCGTCACGCGGCCGATACCGTTACCCGCAAGCTGTGCGCCGCGAATAAAGTTTCCACCACCTATCATAACCACTACTTCTGCGTTCTGGATCTTGCTAATTTCTGCCGCGATCCACGTTGCCCGCTCGGCGTCGAACCCTCCGTCAAATTTTCCCTGAAGTTGTTCACCCGATAATTTCAAAAGAATACGCTTATACATGGCAATAGTATACCAGTAAAAACCTCATAAATGGAAAAGCCCTCCCGCCGTGGATCGCACGGGCGGAAGGGTGGAATCTTTTTCCAGTAGGTGGCCGTTGTTGGGCGTTCTACTTCAGAGCCGGGCTGCGCTGTTACGCGCTGCGCCAGTTGTAGCGGATCTTCGTGCCGCCGGCACCGCGCAGCCGACGATGTGCCGCCGGCCGGTTCGGTTCGACCGACAGCTGGTAGGTGGCGTGCAGCCAACCGCTCGGATCCGAGCGGAATACCCGCAGCTTCAGGACGCTGCCGTCCGACAGGAAGCATGCGGCCTTGTAGCTACCCACATCCAGCGTCGCCGCGTTATCGCCGAGCACGAACAGAGGGCGCAGCCCCTTGATCTGGTGTTCGACCTCGGCCGCCGTCAGCTCCGCACCCCGGAACAGAACCTTCTTGGGACCTCCGGTGCGGAGCGTCTCGAGCAGTTCCGTGGCGCTGGAGCGTGTGCGGCCCATGTCGATCCCCACGGGAACTCGCACGGTGGTTCGCCGGGCATACTCGCGGAGGAACGCCTTGGCGTCCGTCCACTTGACCGGTGATTGACCACGCCGCTGTACGCACAGGGCGTACTCGTACTGAAGCAGTACTCGCTGTTCGACGCGGTAGAAGATACGCAGGAGGATAGTGTCCTGCGCACCCACGAAACACACCGCCGACAGCTCGCCGACCTCAATACCACCGTCCCCGTTGACCGCAACGAGAACCTCCTGCTGACCCGCGAGACCGCTGATCGACTGCTGAAGCGCACGGAAGTTGTTCGACTTCCGCTCACCGCCCGCGGGGGGCGCTGACTGCGCATCTGCAGTGAATCGCTGAATCTTCGCGTCGACCTCACGCCGAAGCGTAGCGAGGTCGATGTCTTCCAGTAAGACCGCCGTGTTAGACATGGCGTCCTCTCTCTGATTGGAAATGATCCACCCTTCAGTATACAGTCCGAGCATTCCTTTTTCCACCTCTGTGGAAGATAAACAAAAGAGAAAGCCGCCCGTTCCCACACCGCAGACTGCAGTGGGTACTAGGGCGGCGTTCCCTTGTCGCGATCAGCCGATCAGTTCGTAGCCAGTGTGCGTTCGACGCCGCAGCCGCCAACCCGTCCGCCAGAGCGGCAGGTTGTTGGTGTGTGCGAACGCCAGCTTGCGCCGCTTCGCCCCGGCCGACATGAAGTTGTCGGCAATGAGGCAAAGCACCCAGAAAATCCCGGGCGCCGTCACCAGCCACTTGCGACCGTCCGACACGTCGGTTCCGAGCATCGTGATGAAGCAGGCGACCGCGAGGTACCCGTACCAGAAGTACAGGGCGTTGTGGTAGCGCTTGTTGGCGGAACGCATCTGATCGACGCGGTACGCGCTCATGTCCATCCACTCCATCACCAGAAAGGCAACGAACGCCCCGGAGAGGGCGGCGTAGTTCAGCTTGGGACTGAGGTCAACGTGCCCACCGGGGAGCGTCGTCGACATGCCCGCGATGAACAGTGCCAGAAACGGGTTTCCGGGGATGTACGAGAGGAACTGATACCGCGGACTCCACGGCGCCCAGTAACTCGCGAACAGCATCCCCACAACCTGCGGGATGATCGGGCAGATGATGAGGCAGATCAGGAGCGTGCTCCAAAATCCACCGCTCACCACCCACTGAAGGGGGAGAAGCAGGTCACGCATGACGCACCTTCCGTCGGTTCGACAAGGGTAGTTTACGAGGTAAACTCCACTATTTTTATCATATTATTACGAGTTTATCAATATTCCTTACAGAGGTGGAGTATTGACAATCTATATATTTTATGCTTAAATTAAAGAGTACAGCATATCCGCGCACGACCTCGGAAGGACCACTATGGACCGCCGCACGATCTACCTCGCAGACACGCTGTCGCTCCTTCGTGCTGTGAGCGTACTGGGCGTCATCACATTCTCGCTCGCGGGAATGTGGAAGACAGCACTCGTACTCCTCGCTCTCGGCTGGGCAACCGACCTGTTCGACGGCCTGGCCGCGCGCAAGTACGGCTGCTACCGCGACACGCATCCGAACTTCGACGCCGACGGCCTGGCCGACTCGGCGCTCGCGTTCGGCTCGTCGCTCGTTCCGATCGGCTACGCCATCCACCACACCGGGTGGCTCAGCGCACCGTCCATCACCCTCATGATCGTCTTCGTGGCGACCGTGGCACTCGGTGGCTGGATGGTGGCGATCATGAACAACCCCGTGACCCCGCTGAACCGCTGGGTCATCGCCATCAACATGATCGTCATGCACGGCGGCGTTCAGATCGTCGCCGTGATGCTCTGGTTCACGTACATGGCGTTCGGGTACGGCTTCGCCTTCGCGGTGGCCGTCAATGCGCTCGTCGCGATCACCGTCTACCAGCGCGACAAGGTGCTGCTCTGGTGGAACGGGCGCTTCGCCTGAGTCCAACCCGATCCGGCGTCAACGCACGAAGGAGACATGGGCGACCGCAACCGCGGCCGCCCTGTTTTCTTTTTAGACGCTTATTTACACCCCTGTTGAATAAGGTATACTTGTAGTACGATGCCGCAAAAGAAAAAGAAGTCAGATCAACCAAAAGCCATACTCAACCGTAGGGCCCGCTTTGACTACGAACTCGGCGATGAAATTATTGCAGGCCTAGCACTTACCGGACCAGAAGTCCGCGCCGCTCGCGACGGCCATATACAGCTAAAAGGTTCGTTCGTGACAATTCGAAATAACGAACTATGGCTCAACAATGCCAGCTTTAGCATAAAACTCAATCAAAAAGGGCAGGTTGGCGCGCGTACTATCGATACCGAACCTCGCAAACTTCTTGCTAGCCGCAAACAAATCGACGTTTTAGCCGCTCGCCGTAAAGAGGGGATGAGCATTGTTCCAACAAAACTTCTTACCACAGGCCGATTTATTAAAATCGTTATTGCGCTAGGCAAGGGCAAAAAGAACTACGACAAGCGCGAGACAATAAAACGCCGCGACATCGAACGCGACCATAAACGCCTTTTGAAAAACTAGTAAAACACCCGAGGGTGCGCCCGGCTCACGAAGAGTCCTGGCGCACCCTGGGTCGTCAGCGTCGGCCCTTTCTTCCTTCGTTCGACGCACGGACATCTGACTCGTTGGCCAGAATCTCCGCCTGCAGCCCGTAGGCGAGGCGATCCATGCACGATGACGCAGCGGCCGCATCGGCGGCCGCGTCCGCACCACTGAAGCGACGCTTCAGTTCGGCGAGGAACCGTCCGACCTCCGCATCGGAACAGTCGCCCACCTCTGCGACGATGTAGTGAAAGAGGGGTTTCGTACCCGAGCGGTAGGCTGCCAACACAGCAGCACGAACCCCTGCCAAACTAGACTGAGACATCTGCACTCCATCCATGCATCCGGTTCACTGACCGTATCAGTATATCGCAACTCTATCCCCGTATAAAATGATATAATCTGAACTATGCTTAGAATTTATTCATGGAATGTCAACGGAATCCGCGCAGTTATAAACAAAGGATTGTTTCAGGAATTTATCGCCAAAGAACAGCCAGATATCTTGTGTCTGCAAGAAACAAAGGCAAAAGAAGGCCAGGCTGTTATTGATTTGCCAGATTACCACGAATACTGGAACAGTGCCGACAAGGCGGGCTATAGTGGCGTTGCTATCTTTAGCAAACACGAGCCTATCTCTGTTCAAAAAGGGTTCGCCGATGGTATTGCCGAAAAATATAATCTAGCTGGTGACAGCTACGGCGATCCATCGAAAGAGGGCCGCGTTCTTTCGGCAGAGTTTGAAAAGTTCTGGGTAGTTACCGTTTACACGCCAAACTCAAAAGGCGATCTTAGCCGCCTCGGGTTGCGCCACAAACAGTGGGACCCAGCATTTCTTGAGCACATTCAACAGCTCGAAAAAACGAAACCTGTATTTTTTTGCGGCGATTTAAATGTCGCGCATACTGAAATCGATCTTGCCAACCCAAAGCCAAACATCGGCAAGCACGGGTTTACTTACGAAGAGCGCGAAGGTTTCGACAAGCTTATCGAAGCGGGGTATTCCGACACATTCCGCCTGTTTAATAAAGAGGGTGGAAACTATAGCTGGTGGACACACTGGGCAAATGCGCGCGCACGAAATGTTGGGTGGCGCATCGATTACTTTCTTGCCAGCAAAAAAGGCAAAGATATGGTAAAAAGCGCCGCCATTCATACGGACATCATGGGCTCGGACCATTGCCCAGTGAGTATTCAGGTAGACGCTTAATTATGGTTTCGCCCGACATTCAAGCCAAACTGGATGCCGCGCGCAGGGCAGAAAGCACCTACACTCCCAACGCTCAAGTTGCAGGCAGCATAAAAGACAAAACCCTCATTATGTTCGTGGGGCCTGTTGCTATTGGCAAAAGTTACGTCATGAATCATCTTGCGCTTTCGGATACTGCGTTTGGTCGCGTGCCAGTTTTTACGACGCGCGACGCCCGCCCCGACGACGAACCAGGCATGTTCGAAACCCAGCCCCATTCCGATGAATCTCTCGGCAAACTACTTAGCGATATCGAAGCACAAAACGTCGTTCAGTATGCGATTCACCCTACGACGGGGCGTGTTTATGGGTCTCTGCCGCGGCACTATGCCCATAAATACAATATGCTAGCGACACTTTCTAACGTTGTCGATCCTATGCGACGCCTGCCATTTAGTGAAACGATTGTCATAGGGCTTAGCACCCACCCAGATACATGGCGAACATGGTTCGAGATGCGATACCCCACCGCAAGCGAAGAGAAAACTAAACGGCTGAGCGAAGCTGCGTTGTCGCTTGAATGGCTTTTACACCCCGAGCATGAAACATTTGTTCGGTGGGTGGTTAATTCACCTAATAACCCCGATGCTACTACCCAAGATATTATTAATATTGTAAAATATAGTAAACAAGAGGAGGCGCAGGCAAAAGAATATGCACAACAAATCCTCGAACTTGTGCGAAATTACTACTAGGAGGATATAAATGACAACCAAAGAATGTACACTGCTTTTTCTTGTTCGCGGCGACGAAGTACTCCTTGCAATGAAAAAGCGCGGCTTTGGATCGGACCGCTACAACGGTATCGGCGGCAAGATTGATCCAGGCGAGACTATCGAGCAAACGCTTGTGCGTGAATGCCAAGAAGAAATCGGCGTCACTCCGCTTAACTACTGGAAAATAGCAGAACACGATTTTATTCAAGATAAGGGTAGCGATCCTTGGCGCATGTACGTGCATGCGTACCTCTGCGATACGTGGGAAGGCGAACCTGTCGAGACCGAAGAAATGGCACCAGAATGGTTTGCAATAAAGGATATTCCTTACGATAACATGTGGCAAGATGACAAATACTGGCTGCCACAAGCGCTTGCCGGCAAAAAACTTATCGCTAATTTTACTTTCGACGAAGCCGAAAATATGCTTACTCACGACATTAAAGAAGTAGAGGAGCTACTCCATGGAAATACGCCCATATTGGCAGCAACAGACCGATAAACCACTCTACCCAGATATCGAATGGAACAAACCCGAACAAAAGTCTCTAGCGGGAAAGCTGGGGATTATTGGAGGCAATAAATTAGGGTTCGCGGCCGTTGCCGAAAGTTACGGTAGCGCACTAAATGCCGGAGTAGGTGAGGTTCGCGTACTTTTGCCAGATGTTCTGCGTAAAACAATCCCACCAACCATCACCGATACGATTTTTGGCGCCACGAACCCTTCGGGAAGCCTGGCACGCGAGGCAAGCACTGAAATGCACGCTCTTGGCGCATGGGCAAATCACATACTTATGATTGGTGATGCCGGCCGCAACAGCGAAACCGCTATCCTTTACGAAGATTTTCTGCAAGATTATAAGGGGCAGCTCACTATAACCCGCGACGCTGTTGATCTTATAAAAAACAGTGCTTCTACTATTGTCGAGCGGCCCAATACACTGCTTGTCGTGTCGTTTGCGCAACTACAAAAGCTATTCCAAAGCGTATATTACCCAAAGATTCTTACATTTAGTATGCAGCTTGCCAGCCTTGTTGAGGCGCTGCACAAATTTACCATTACGTATCCGGTCGGAATCCTCGTTTTACATAAAGACCATCTTTTAGTCGCCGAAAACGGCACAGTCACAACAATGGCATGGGAAAATCCTATGGCTATCTGGCGCGGAAGTGTCGCTACAAACGCCGCATGCTACTGGCTTTGGAATCCCACTTCGCTACAAAAGGCTGTTACGGCAAGTATTGCGCTAAAATAGATAGCTTCACGAAAATATTTACTTCGTGTCATATATATGTCAAAATTATATAATGAATCGCCGTGAGACGTGGCTTTCCCACCCAAACACAACCCACGAAGATCTCGCCGATGAACATCTTTTGCGGGGTAATATTACTGATGCCCGCGACGCCCTAGAAAATCTCAGATCATCAAAAGGCCACTTTGGCTCTTTTTACGCAGACCTAAAGATACGCTCACTTCCGCTATATGACATCGCATTTCATCCAACCACCCCTGAACGCCTAACGGCAGCCAACGACACATACGGACTCATTGCCGAGATGATCGATAGAGAACTTTCAAATAAGGCTCTCATTCGCAGGCGCCGCGTCGGGCGATTAAGTGAGCTGGCAGTTATAGGAGTCATGCTTCATGATGCGTTCGATGAAAGTTCCGTCGCCACCGTCATTCCCTCAACAAGGCAAGAGGATATCTCCAAGGGGATAGATCTTAAAATAACGCCGCTTGCAACCGCAAGTATAACCGATGGCCTCCCTCTGCAAGTAAAGACTATCCTACGACCCGTTGACGCTGAGAATAGTAGAAAAGAGGGGGTTATCCCTATCGGAGTTAACGAGTTCGACGAACACGCAGGAAAACCCGAAAATCCCGACTCGGTGGCCAGAAGTATTCTCCGCGAGCTCGAGGGATCACACACAGCCGATGACAGAGCGCGACTTGCTTATGCCTCAAAGGTATTATTCGATAAAATCATGGCGCCAGATAGCGCGAGCGAACGGCACGAGCAGCTTCGGCGCCGGTTGGCGCAAGGCAGCTTTTTGGCGGCGGGGCACGAAAGTCAGGGATGATTACTCCGCAAAAGTAAAACACCTCTTATTACAGAGGTGTTTTACTTTGGTACCGCGAGCCGGACTTGAACCGGCACGAGCTAATGCTCACCAGATTTTGAGTCTAGCGTGTCTACCGATTCCACCACCGCGGCGTGTGGATAGCGGTTGCTACCAATGTATTGTACAATAGATGACAGCAGGAATCCATAGATGAGACCAGAAGATCAAAATAATACAAGCAGGCGAGTGGGCACGCCGCTGGTACCACAGCGATCACTTCTTCATACCCCAGAGACAGCAAACGAGCACGTTAATACGCCCGCACATATCGATGCCGCGGCAAATATCGCACGCAATCAGCTAGAAAGCATCTACAGCGGCAACACAACAACTCCAACGCCGCAAACAACACCAGTCGCCACAGCCACACCGCCAGCCACGCAACAATCACTAGAAGCAGAGAGCCCTTACGAACGAACACAAACGAACACCGCCGAAGTTCAAGCCGATCAGTGGAAGCAATATCATAGCGCGTGGCAGGATTACTACCAAAAATACTACGAACGCTATTACGTTGGCCAGGTATACCGCACCAAACAAGCGCTTGAAGCCCGAGCAGCAGAAGCGAATCAACAATCTTCGGCACCGCAACCGGCAAGCAGCATTACGCCAACACCTCAAGAGCCAGAGACTCTCTCACGCGACGAAGCACTCTATGACCTCCGCCGTAAGGTTATTGGGAACATTCAAGAAACAGCTAAAAAAGCGCGCAAGAGCCGTCACTTTATGCCGATTGCCGCAGCACTGTGTGTTGTATTCGTATTCCTCTTTCTACAATACAACCGTGTGCTTTTTGCCAATGTCCAGGCATATATTAGCCCGGGAAATATCGACCCCGCCAATATCATTATCGACCCAACAACGGATGTCGTTGTGAGCGCCGAACCAAAACTGATTATTCCAAAAATTAATGTCGACGTGCCAGTAGAATACAATACAAAACCAGACTACGCCTCGCAAATGAAAGCCATGGAAAACGGTGTGGCGTGGTTTGGTATACCTGGGGCAAACAGCAGACCTGGGCAGATAGGAAACACTGTGATTTCAGGGCACTCCAGTAACGATGTTATCGACGCCGGTAATTACAAGTTTATTTTTGCGCGCCTTGAACACCTTCAAAAGGGTGACACGATTTTTGTTAATTACCAATCCAAACGCTACACTTATACGATTACAAAAAAGGAAGTAGTAAAGCCAACAGAGGTTAATAAGCTTGTCTACGCAACAGATAAGCCTATTCTTACACTTATTACCTGTACGCCAATCGGGACCTCTCTTAACCGGTTACTTGTTACCGCCGAACAAGTCAGCCCAAGTCCAAAAGATGCCTCAGCCGCCCCTGTAACGGATACGACCAGCGAACCCGCAAGCATTCCAGGCAATTCGCCAACATTCCTTGAGCGGATATTCGGCGGTGGCGAGAGCTAAGAACTAGGGAAGTATCAAGCGTACGCGCTGTAAATGATACGCGCCATTATCTGATTTGTTAACACCGTAAAGATACTCTGCGTTAGGGCTGAGCGTCACACTTAGACCTGGCACGACGGTCATAATATCATGCTGATTAGCGCCGTCGAATTCATACAATCGCACCGTGCCGTCACGATCGCTCCAAACAGTGTAATCGTCGAGCCAGCGAAGTTCATCGCTAACCACGGCAGCACCTTTTAGTGAAGTACTCGTTGATTTTTTAAATTCAAGATCATAGGTAGTATAGGCAGCCCCGTGCTGAGCAATAATAAAGCGACCATTCGTCACGATAGATAAGTGATCAACAGCCGCGGTTGCCGCAAAGCTTGCGACAGACTTAACATTTGCCACGTTGTTAAGATCCCCCTCAAGCACGTCGATATTTTTACCGTGACTTATTGCAAAATAGGTATCACCAAAATACTCGCCAAGTGCTAGATGAAGAGAAACGTTCTTATTACTATCATACGAGCGAACGATCTGAGGCTTTTCGCTTCCTTCTTTATAAAAACCGACACTTCTTTGCTTTGTCGAAGTATCCTGAGTTGTCGTAAACACGATTGTCGATGCCTTATATAGCGAAAAATCAGCCGCGTTGTCGACAAGCGGACGCGACATAGTTGCCTCGTTCAGATTTATACGACGTATATCCGTGCCAATCTGAACATACAAAATACGGCTATCTCCATCACTAAAAACAACCTTTGATGCATCGATATCGAGCAGTCGGCTCACGTTCTGTGACGCACCGACATTTTCTGCGTCAACAACAAGCCACTCACGCTTGCCGTCGTAGGTATGCTGCACAAGAATATAACGACTGTCTGGATCCCACTTTTCGATAGTAAAGATGTGCTTTTTAGCTTTTGTGTATACCGTTGTTGGTATTTCAATTGTCTTAAGCGCAACGTCGTCACCCGCTAAATTAGCAAGACGGATAGATGCGTCTGCGACATTTTCTTTCAGCGCCATCCACTTTGCATCTTGCGACACGGCAGTCGAGGATACCTTACTAAAATCAGCGACCAAGGCGGGCTGAAGATCGACGGGAATCAGACGCGAATAGTTTAACCACGTAACACTGCCCGGCACGATATCAACCGATTTCTGCCAAGTTTGGTAACCGGTACGCGTCATTGTTATGAAATGTTGACCCGAGCTAAGTGTTGTTTTTGAGGGCGTGCGCGTGCCAAAAGCATTGCCGTCAATCGTTACATTCGCACCATTAGGACGGGAATCAAACTGAAGCAGGCCACCCTGTTCAATACGACCTTCGTTGCGATTAAACTGATATCCGAGCATAACAAGAACAAGAACCGTAACAAGACCGACCACTGCGATGGTCATAAAACTATACACGGCAGTACGCTGAATCAATTGTTTGCGTTTAGATGGTGGACGATACATATCAGTTAGTATTATAGCAACTTTAGAGGAAACTCTTGCATATTTGCGCCAGATTACCTACTATAAAACATAACAAGTTATGTAAAAACGAACACATAAATTCTTGGGTAAACAAGGGGAAAAATATGAATCAGCGAACAGTCACGATCAACGGCACAGAGTACGACGCGCACACAGGTATGCCGATTCGGAAAAACACGCCGCTTCACGGCATTAACCCCGCACCGCAAACACCAAAACCCGAGGAGCACCACTCGCATTCCGTTCACCAGGTTATCCAAAAATCACAAACACTCAATCGCCAAGCTGTTAAACGTATGCAGGTAGCCGCTCCTGTACAGCCACGTGTCATGCAAAAAAGTCCTGCCATTACCAAATTCGCACCCCACCCAACGAGCGCCAAACCTCGTGCACGCTCAATGGATATCGGACCCGTATCGCACCCAATGGTCACAAAGGCTCACCAACAAATGCAGCAAGCAAAGCCTGTCGTGTCGTCGCATGTGCCAGCTCAAACTGCACAGCCAATGCCAAAACCATCGAATGTCATTAAACAAGAGGCTGTTGCCGAAGCCCTGCAAAAAGCTCCTAGCCATAGCGCCAACCACAAACAAGTCAAACAGCCTAAAAAACGCTCTTCGCGATTCCTTAGTCTGGCATCAGCCAGTCTCGCATTACTTCTTCTTGGTGGCTACTTTACCTATATTAATATGCCGAGCCTATCTGTTCGGGTTGCCGCGGCCCAAGCGGGCGTCAATGCAACCTACCCAGAATATCGCCCAGATGGCTACAGTCTTCGCGGTCCTGTAGCGTACACCGATGGCGAAGTTCTTATGAAGTTTGCCGCCAACGGGGGGCCTCAGGCTTTTTCAATAAGCCAAACCAAAACCAACTGGGATTCGGCCGCTCTTGAAGAGAACTATGTTGCCAAAGAATCTAACGGTGGATATATCGACCCTTACATCGAACGTGGTCTGAAGATTTATATTTACGACAACAACGCAGCCTGGATTAACGGCGGCGTCCTCTACAAACTAACTGGTGACGCACCGCTTTCGAACGATCAGATCCGTCGTATTGCAACAAGTATGTAATTGCCTCTGTTATTTGCTATAATAACAGCATATGCCTACCACTACACGTACTCGCTTCGCTCCAAGTCCAACAGGTTTTCTTCATGTTGGCAACATCCGCACCGGTCTTTTTGCGTACCTTGTCGCCCGACATGATGGCGGCAAGTTTATTTTGCGCCTTGAAGACACCGACAAAAAGCGCGAGGTAGAGGGAAGCGCTGACCATCTTTTGAAATGCCTTGACGTCCTTGGCATTCAGTACGACGAAGGCATCGAAATCGGTGGACCATACGAGCCCTACAAACAGAGCGACCGCCTTGAAACATACAAGGTCTGGGCACAAAAGCTTATCGACATGGGGCGCGCCTACGCCGATCCCTACACACCAGATGAGATTCAGACATTTCGCGACGAAGCCAAGGCAAACAAGCAGGCGTTTTTATACCGGCACCACCGCCCCGAAAACCCACCAGCCTGGGATGGCACCCAACCCCTTCGTTTTAAGTCTGAGCCAAAGGCCTACAACTGGCACGACGAAGTTATGGGTGAGCTCTCTACGGGCCCCGAAGTGATCGATGATTTTATTCTTATAAAGTCAGACGGCTACCCGACCTATAATTTTGCACATATCGTTGATGATGCCGAAATGGAAATTACGCACATTATTCGTGGGCAAGAGTTTATTTCGAGTCAACCAAATTACCTCAATCTTTACGACGCGCTGCAAATCACCCCACCAATCTTCGCGACAATGCCACACATTTTAGGCGAAACAGGCGGTAAAAAACTTGGCAAGCGCGACGGAGCGAAAGATGTGCTCGACTACATTCGCGATGGTATTCTACCCGAAGCGTTAACGAACTTCATTGCCTCACTCGGCTGGAACGATGGCACCGAACAAGAAATCTTTACCCACGAAGAACTAATAGAAAAGTTTACGCTCAACAGGGTACAGCGAAGCGGTGCACGTTTTGACGAACAACGCCTTCTATGGATGAACGGACAGTGGATCCGTCGCCTAAGCCTCGACGATCTTTACCAGCGTGTTGAAGGCTTTTGGCCAGAAAGCGCCAATGGAAGCGATTCTGAATATAAAAAGCAGATCCTAAGCCTTGTTCAAGATCGCCTAAAAACCCTTCGCGACCTGCCTGTAATGACATCGTACTTTTTTGCCGAGCCAACTATCGACTGGGAAATGATAGCAACTAACAAGCAACTTAAAAAGCTAGAAAACAGCGAGGTAGCTTCACTTCTTACACAGGCCGCAAATGCCCTCGAGAATAGTGATTTCAAGCCTGAAACGCTGCAAAATACACTCAACACATTACTCGAGACGACCGGCCAAAAGCCAGGCACGCTCTTTAGTCTTATTCGACTTGCCGTCAGCTGGGCACCGTTTAGCCCGGCACTAAACGACACGCTTGCCGCTATCGGCAAAGAAAACGCGCTTGCGCGTATTCGACAAGCCGCTCATCACGCAACAAATAGCTAGTCAAACCCTCTTATTCACACGCTGCTTCTGTTATAATAACCACAAGCATGAAGGACGAAACTAAGCAGTCTCGAATCCGTCAATTCTTTCGCCGCCTACGGCAATGGATTGTATCGCACCGAGTCGCTTCGCTGGCGATAGGGGGTTCTATTTTGGTGCTCATTGCTGCCGGCATTACTTTTGCGCTTTTGTCGCAAAAAATGCCCGAAATCGAGCATTACACACCGACCCCTATTGCGAAGATCGATGACAAGCCACTCTACTATTCGCCACTCACAGGCCTAGCCGTTTCCAGCGAGGCTGAAACAAAAATGCCCGTAACAGCAATCATGATAGAAAACAGCCCCGACGCCAGGCCGCAATCTGGGTTAAAAAAGTCGGGTATTGTGTACGAAGCCATTGCCGAAGGTGGTATTACTCGATTTCTCACACTCCACCAGCAAGATAAGCCTCAACTTATTGGACCCGTTCGCAGTCTCCGCATGTACTATGTGGATTGGCTCGCCCCATACAATGCCAGCGTCGCACATATCGGTGGCAGCGCTGCCGCGCTCAAAGAAGTCCGTAGCGGAAAGTACCGTGATATCGACCAGTTCTTCAACAGCGCTTACTACTGGCGTTCAACCGACCGCTACGCACCGCACAATGTCTACACCAGCTTCAAAAAACTCGACGCATTAAATAAGGCAAAAGGATACAAAACCTCTACCTTTACAGGGTTTTCGCGAACCGACGAAAAGCCAGCTGAAAAAGTAACGGCAAATTCGGTAACAATTAACTTCAGTGGACCGCTATTCAACACCAGCTACAAATACGACAAAAAGAATAACCGCTACACTCGCTACATAGCCGGCGCACCACACAAAGACCGCGAAGATGGCACTATTACACCAAAGGTCGTCATCGCCATGAAAGTCAGCATGCAACGCGTGTTCGAAGATGGCTATCGCGAAGCAATTAAAACGACTGGTAGTGGTGAAGCGATTATATTCCAAAATGGAACCGCCCAAAAGGTTAAGTGGTACAAGGCATCACGAGCATCGCAAATTACATTCACCGACTCCAAGGGCGTTGACGTGCCTCTTGCACGAGGACAAACCTGGATTGCAGCCGTTCCAACCAGCGGTGGAGGCGTCTCATGGAAGTAAAAAAGCAGGCCGAAAAAGCACAGGGCATGATCCGTTCGTACTGGCCACGCTTCAAAATGCACGCCACACTAACAACCATTCTTATGCAGGTAGCGGGCACGCTCGCTGTTGGGTTTGCCCTTATTGCAACCAACGTTACGGTGCCAACAACGTCTTTTTGGATTATTCTTCTGGCGATCCTCACTAGCTCGATCGGCATAAACCTACTACTTATCAATATTCTTACCGCACCCCTTAAGGATCTTACAAGCGCTCTCACGCATGTATCCGGCGAGCCGACAATTGTCACGCCTCCAAACCCTAACGCGCAGCATTTTGAACGCGACGGATTCAAGCCACTTTTGCAATTAATCTATGAACTTGCGGCAAAAAAAGACAAAGCCGAAGACGTCGCCGAAAAAGATGATCCTGAAACGGATTTTCCAACAGCGCTTAACAACGCATCGATCGGGTTTATCGTACTAAACACCAAACAAGAGGTCATTTACGCCAACGACAAGGCGCCAGTTCACACCGATCCAAAAGGGAAAAGGATAATCGACCTTCTGTTTGACGAACAGCCCACCCTACAAGATTGGCTAAAGGACTGCGAAGACCACGCGGTTCATGCCGAAAACAGCTGGCAACGTATTGCAAACAAGGTAACTGGCGAGGAAGGGCGAAGAATCTACGACGTTACGGCATCCTACCAAAAAGGAAGCGAAGCCGAGGTTGTGCTTGCGCTTTTTGAGCGTACCTCCGAATACCAGCCCGAAGACGATGATCTCGACTTTATCGCGTTCGCCGCGCACGAGCTTCGCGGACCAATTACCGTTATTCGTGGCTACCTAGACGTTCTGGGCGACGAACTAGAGGAGAAACTCGACGAAGATCAGCTCGAACTGTTAAAACGACTTGTTGTTTCTGCTAACCGCCTCAGTAGCTACGTCAATAATATTCTCAACGCATCGCGCTACGACCGTCGCCACCTCAAGGTACATCTTCGCGAAGATGCAATCGCGGATATTTACGATACGATCAGCGACGATATGCAGCTGCGCGCAGCAAGTCAAAACCGCATGCTCACCGTGCAATTTCCAGATAATCTGCCGACAATTGCCGCAGACCGTGCAAGCGTTAGCGAGGTGCTTTCTAATCTTATCGACAACGCGATTAAATACAGCAATGAAGGTGGCTTGGTCGCTGTTACCGCAAAAGCCGACGGGGAATTTATCAAGGTTTCCGTAGAAGACCACGGCATCGGGATGCCAGGTAGCGTCGTTAGTAACCTGTTTCACAAATTCTATCGCTCACACCGATCACGCGAAACGGTCGCAGGAACCGGCATCGGGCTTTACATTAGTAAGGCAATTGTTGAGTCACATGGTGGTAAAATAGAAGTGCGAAGCGCCGAAGGCTCTGGATCGACATTTGAGTTCAGTCTTCCGATATACAGCACAGTGGCAGCAAAGCTCGGCGCAAACGACAACAGCAACGAAGGCCTCATCGAACACAACGAAGACGGCTGGATTAAGAACCACGCTATGTACAGGGGGTAATTATGGCAATTAAAACAATTCTGTGTATCGAAGATGACCGTTTTATTGGCGAGATGTATGTAAGAAGCCTTAAAAAGGCGGGGTACGATGTCGACTGGATGGTCGACGGCAACGATGGCCTTGTTGCCGCCCGCAATAAACAGTACGACCTTATATTACTTGACATCATGCTTCCCGAACGACGGGGGAGCGAAATCTTGGCCGCACTGCGCGGCGGCGACGAAGATCTTATTCCAAAGACACGAGTTGTTGTGTTAACCAACTTCGATCAAGACGACGAATCACGAGCAGCCATGCAGCATAACGCCGACGCCTATCTTATTAAGGCCGAAATAACGCCGAAAAAGCTACTCGCCGTTATCGAAAAGTTAAACGATCTCCCGGCTCAAACCCTTTAAGTCGTCGACAGGCAATCCCTGACTCCAAAGCATTTCAAAAAACTGCCGCTGCGAATCGGCGATTTCTTGGTTGTACATTTCCACTCCAAAAATCTCTCCATCTTTCCAGTTATAGTACGCCGTTACGTCATCGTAAATCACGACAGAATGGGTAATTAAAAACACACCGTCGGGCAAATAGCGCGACTGCCACGAGGCTAGCCGCTCGTTCGAGTGCTTACCGTACCAATCTTGCTGGGTTTTTATAAAATTATCATTAATAATGCCACGAAACTTCAATCCTCGTTCGTTGCATGTTCGCGCCCATCGCTCAAAAAACGCAAGATTTGTACGAATCTGCATATTTTCGTAGAGTATCGCGAGGTTCTCGCTTTTACCTTTTGTTTGATTCCAATACATTTGCTTCAGGCCGTCATCGCCTTTATAAAACTGTATCCTTGTCGCTGGCGCGTTATCTGCAGCTTTCGTAAGCGTCGCGTGGAGCTGTGTCAATTCGGTTTGCAGGTCTTTTAGGTCTTGCTCTTTTTTCGCAATCAGCACCTGAAGATTAGTAATTGGAGCCGCTCGAAAAATATTCTTTTTGTACTGGACCTCGACCTCTATAAGGTTGCTCGCAAGCATTTCGTCCATTAGCCGGTAAATCCGAGTCCTCTCGACACCAGAGTGTCGCGACAAGTCGGATATTGATTGCGGACCGTAGGCATGAAGTGCCAAGTAAATATCGGCGATTTCTGCGCTAAGACCAAGTTTAAAAAAGTAGGCGCGTATCACCTGAGTATTGTTAAACATGCCTTCTATTTTTAACACCTGTGCACTTTTTGCGCAACAGATATAAACAATCTCCCACCCACGCTACACTCTAAATCGTTAGAAAAACGCGAAGATATTCGCTACATACGAAAAGGAGAGCTGACATGAGTGAGCGTATTTCATCATGGAAAAATTTTGAGCATGACGACAATAAAATAGTAAGAGAAGCCGATAAGGTTGGGGATCAGGCACTTGATATTGTCGACAGAAGGTACGGATGCGGCTACCCGTCGTGGCGACCAGGCTCTCATGAACTGTCGTACCACAACGGCCACCACGCTAGGGCAGTAGGCGACGCAGCGCTAAAAGTATGTACACGCATGGGACTATCCAGGCCAGAGCTTGCCGTCGCCAAGGCCGCAGGGTATTCCCACGACCTGGTGCAGCTAAAAGGGCGCGGCCGAGACGAGAACGAAAGCGCCGAGTGGTTTGAGGGTCAGCTCGAACGCGCGCGGGTATTCCCGGAGCCTCTCCGACATATTGGCGGCCTTGCAATCAAGGGAACGGAGCCTATTTTTTCTGGAAAGCGAATAGTCGGACAGATGGCAACCCGGCTTGATTACCCAGATAAAGACGCACGCCTCCTTGGCCTTGGCGTCGCTTGTGGGGACTTTGGCGAGCTTTATACACCGGAAGGTCCTTTGTTGTCGCATCAATTATTTAGAGAAATCAAAGGAATGCCAAGAGAGCAGAATATTCCGTTTGATGAAATTACCGATTTTCAACGTGGACAAGTACAGTTACTCGAGACGTACAAATATCCTCACCCTACAGGTGAAAGCACGCTCGCAACACATCGCCGCCAGGTGACAACATTTGCTAAAACGATTCTCCGCCAACTTGAAAGTGGCACAATTGAATCGTGGCCAGAGTTAATCGAGCGCGACATGTCTTTCATTCGTCAGCTTAGATAGTCAAGACGACGAGCCATTTCGTCAGCCTCGTTTGCGGTAACCACCCAAATAGGCGAGCACCCTGCGTGATTGATATCTGTCACCACCTTACTTGCCGTGCAGTTTTTGTTAGCTGTCTCATCAAGGACAAAACTAAGATAGTGAAGCTTTTCTATAACGCGTTCACGAATTGGCGCAGAGCGTTCACCAACAGTTCCGGTAAATACGATTGCATCAGCCCCATCAAGCACGCCCGCCATTTGGCCAATTGTTTTTTGAACACTGTGAACATATGTCGATAATGCCAGTTGCGCACGAGTATCGCCCGCAGCCTCACGCTCTAACAGCTCGCGAATATCCGACGAGCCGCCAAGACCTAAAAGACCGCTCTCGGTATTGAGATGTTTCTCGAGCCCCCCATCGTTTAAGCCACACACATCCCGCAGGACGCGTGTTGCCGTAGGGTCGATCGAGCCACTTCGTGTACTCATGATAATCCCTTCAAGCGGCGAGTAGCCCATAGAAGTATCCATACTTTCGCCTTTATAAACGGCCGTAACACTGGCGCCACTGCCCAGGTGACAAACGATAAGTTTCTCGGGCAGTTTTCCGGCTTTCGTTAACTGTCGCACAGCAGACGCCACCGAAAGACCATGGTAGCCAAATCGTTTAATATCGAACCGGTCGGCTATTTCTAGCGAGATACCATAATTCCAGGCATAATCGGGCTTCGTGATATGATACGCGCTATCCGAAACACCGACAATAGTAGCGGCGTCAAACTGCCGGCGAAGCGTTTCGATTTCTTCGAGTGTGGCTGCGATATGAAGGGGAGCTCGCGCCTTTGCGGCGGCAAGTTCAGCAATAAAGCCGTCATCAACAATACGATCGGCCAAAAAATACGCACCTGGCGCAACCACGCGCACCCCAACCTTTTCAACGACATCATCGCTGGTCATTACCTTGCGCTTTTGCAAGATAGCAAGCACTAGCGAGGCACATTGATCAAAATGTCGTATGTCCACATCTTCACTATAAGAATCTGCACCGCGTATTAGTGTGCAGATTATTTTTCCACGAGACCACTCAAAATGAAGTGTCGCCCGCAAGGCCGCGCCCTCATAAAGCGCGTACTTGCGACTGGCACTCCCAGGGTTCGCTATTAAGCTGAACGAGCCGGCCACACCCATGCATCAATCTCTGGTATATCAATACCATGCACCTTAATATATTCCGTATTGTCGTCAAGTTTCTTTTGGTAGGTGTCGATAACGCGCCTGGCCTCCTCCTCAGAGATTCGCCCGGTAACAGCAAGCTTTTCAAACGCCGCCATAACCAAGTGATACCTACTGGTGCGGTTACGGACGTGCATGTCAAATGGTGTCGTCGTGCTACCGTTCTCGATATAACCACGGATATCAAATCGCCCGGGGTGGTGGGTGTAGTTGAACAGTATCGATTTCATTGTCTCTGGGTAACCGTGGAAGTTCAAGATTACCGGCTTGTCCGAAGTAAAGCTGCGCTCAAAGCCTTCTTGTGGCACACAAAGGCCGCCCCGGCCCAGTCCACAACTCGTGAGCGAGCTAATATTCACACAGCGCACCCTAATATCCGGATTTTCTTGGTTAATGAGGTCGATTGCCGCCATAACTTCCTTCATAGGATAGTCACCAGCACCCGCCAAAACGATATCCGGGTTCTCGTCGCTGGCAAAATCCCAAACCATAAGCCCTGCTTCTAGTTGTTTTTCAGCAAGTGCGGGCGTCAGCCAACGTGGTTCTTGAGTTTTTCCAGCAATCAGTACATTGATTTTTTGCACACTCTCAAGCATATGCTTCAAAACGACAAGGGTCGTGTTGCCATCGGCAGGAAAGTACACATCGACAAAATCACCCTGGCGACGCAGCGCGTCATCGATAAATCCAGGGTTTTGGTGACTCAACCCGTTGTGGTCTTGCCGCCAGCCAGAACTCGTAAGGATATAGTTGAGCGACGGAACTTCTCCTCGCCATTCGACGTTGCGGGCGTGGTTAAGAAACTTCGCATACTGATCCATCATGCTCACGATCACCTGAATAAACGCTTCGTAACTTGCAAAGATACCATGGCGTCCGGTAAGAACATACCCCTGAATCAATCCCTGAAGGTTATGTTCGCTCAACATTTCCATAACCCGGCCATCGCGGGAAAGATCTTTGTCCCAATCCATAATCGGCCACTGCCATGCACGGGAAGTCTCGCTAAACACCGCATCGAGCTTATTCGAATACGTTTCGTCTGGCGACATAAGACGAAAGTTTTTATTGTGCGCGTTTAGTTTGAAAACTTCGGTGAGATACTCGCCGGCACGACGCATACTACTGCTACCAATAGTGCCTGGAATTTCAGCATCCTCGGCGTATTTTGCGGCATCTGGCAAAATAAGAGGCTTGTAAACAGGATCGCCACCAAGTGCGTGAGGCGTCATGCCTATACGGTCTTCGAGGCGGTCGGGTAGAATATCTTTTACAAAATCACCAAACCCGGTCTCACGGCTAAATAACTCGCTAATATTGTATGAGTGCAGCCATTCGTTTAGTAGTTTTAGTTGGTTTTCGTCGCTTTTCGCCTCGGTAAGAACCACCTGGTGCGAAAGGCAGTTACCCTCGATCTTGTCACCGTTTAGTTCTTTAACGCCAGTCCAGCCCTTCAGCGTGCGCATGATAATCATTGGCATGTGCGGGGTTGTGTCGGGGTCGCTTTCACGAATCTCTTTTATCAGACCGTGCGCCCACTCTAGCGCGTCACTCATGAGTTGATGGTGATTATCGGAGGTCGTAACATCCACGATTCGCGGACTATACCCGTATCCAATAAATAACGACGTAAGTTCGGCATCGCTCATGCGACCAAACACCGTAGGGGCCGAGATCTTGTATCCGTTCAGGTGAAGAATAGGCAAAACTGCGCCATCTTTACGCGGGTTGATAAGTTTATTTAAGTGCCATGATCCCGCGGTCGGCCCAGTCTCAGCCTCGCCGTCACCTACCAAGCATGCAACCAAAAGATCCGGGTTATCAAGCACCGCTCCGTAGCTTGTCGAAAGGGAATAGCCCAACTCACCACCCTCTAAAATAACGCCAGGCGTGCCGGGGTTGGAATGGCTCGGAAAACCATATGGCCAGCTAAACTGCTGACACATGTATTCGATACCTTCGAGAGTTTGCGGTACTTCTGGATAAAAATTACTCAGCGTACCCTCAAGAAAAAGATTCGCTTGCAGGGCAGGAAAGGCGTGCCCTGGGCCAAGTACGAACATCATATCTTGCTGATGTTTTTTTGCCAGACGGCTAAGGTGCGCATAGGCAAAGTTAACCCCCGGTCCGCTACCCCAGTGTCCTAGCAGGCGAGGCTTTACGTCGTCAAACGTAAGATCCCGCTCCATAAGTAAGTTGTCTTGTAAAAAAATCTGCGCCGCCGTGAGGTAGTTTGCCACACGTAAATATTTATCGATAGATGTAAAATTTTCGTTCATAATGCTTATGTTTATTATACCCCTTATATTTCCCGAGAGGAAATTGATTAAAAATAATGACATTTTGTAGCCACATGTAACAAAGCACGCTATTCGTCGTGTTCACAGATACGTCATCCGCGTAAAGTATACACTAGCATAAGGGGTATCGCACTGTGACTGTTATCACACGCGAGCTCTATGCAGGACTATTGTTACGCTGCCAGTCTTTAATTGCCGGCGAAAAGTCTAGCTGATAGTCAGGGATATCAAGTGTTAAGCCGTGTTCCACTGCAGCCTCGTATTGCTCGGGCTGACTACGATCAATTCTAAACACCTCGTTTGGAAATATAATGTAGTGGACGCTGCTATTTTTAAAATCAGCATACCAATAGCCAACCTGAAGCGCCCGACTAAGACGCTGCGCCAAGTCTTCCGCCTCTTGCTCATCGGCATCAAACCGGTGCAATGTCCACTGTTGCAGCCACGGCGTGTTATGCGCTGGCGTTACTTTTTCTACCTTAGTTGAAGTTATATTTAAACCCGATAGGGCATTACTATCCCTAAGACTTTCCTCGATAATAACGCCCTGGTATTTCATAATACCCTCAGTATACTCTGCAAATCTGAGAGTGCAATGATGATTTTACTCATTCGATTTTGGTTTATGATTTTAAAATGCTTATGCAATAATAAAAGGTGATACAAATCATAGGAGAACCCATGCAAAAAACAGCACTTCATCCGTACCTTAGCTTTAAAGATAATGCGCGCGAGGCAATGGAATTTTATTCATCTATCTTCGGCGGAAAACTAACGTTTAACACATTCGGAGAATTTCACGCCTCAGACGACCCATCTGAAAGCAATAAAATCATGCACAGTATGATCGAGGCCGACGGCATTACCTTTATGGCATCGGACACACCCAACGGCATGGAACATAGTGTCGGTAAAAACTTTAGCATGTCGCTAAGTGGCGACAACGAGCAAGAACTCCGCAGCTACTGGGATAAACTTACCGATGGTGGCACTATTACTATGCCGCTCGAAAAGGCGCCATGGGGCGACACATTCGGCATGTGTACCGACAAGTTCGGGATCGACTGGATGGTAAATATCGCGCCATTAGCACAGCAGCAATAAGTAAGGATGGTAGCGGTAGAGACTACTCGTAGATATCGCGGATAGGCAAGCGAAGCCGGATTTCATTCACGCTATACCGCCTAGTGTCGTCGTGATACATAAACGTCACGTCGTGCACCGACTGAAAATAATCCCCAGTATCACGAATTTTGTAGTCAAGAAACGCCTCGCGGTTTTGATCGGTTGGCATTGGGCCGTCGTAAACCAGAAACTGCTGTTCTTCATTTGCGTTTAAAAAATCGTCAATCTCATGTTTTGTGCCTAAAATAGTAATTTTGTCGAGCATCACTTCTTGATTCCAACTATTGAGAATCTGGCAATACACCTGCATGTTTTCGCCGTTTATACGAGTCGACACGCGTTTAATATGAACGTTTGGAAACGTATGCGGATCACTTTTCTCAAGTCCGGTCTCGGGCTGCGAGTCGACAGGCTGCTGCGGTGTGTCGTTATTTTTCGCCGCCACTCCTTCATCGAAGATAGGCTTGCCACCAGCCATTCGCCCTAGGAAATCCATAAACCCCATAACTCCTCCTTCCGTTTCTTCTCTTATTATACCCCAGATCACTTTTCCGTGCGGAGCTCAAGAAAAAACGAAATAGAAAAACTCCTGCAAAAAACAGGAGCTTTCTAATGATTTCTATGGTGATCTCACCGGGAATCGAACCCGGATTGCCAGGATGAGAACCTGATGTCCTAACCGTTAGACGATGAGACCATTTATATAATTAACCTTAGTCACTGTATCAAAAATATTCGTATCTGTCCACAAGTGCGAGGTACAAAAAAATCATCCTGCGATGATTCTTGGAATAAGGCTTGAGTCGATCCGAGTAGGACCGGCTCAGACACCGCTGATGGGTGCCGAGCCAGTCCCACTCGGGGATGGCGCAGGTGAAGCAGGGTCAGACCGCGGGCTCCTGCTCGGCGTCGGGGGACGCGGGGCGGGACTTGGCGGTCAGCGAGACCGGGCCGATGGCGCGGGTGTTGCCCTGCTGCTGGATGAACAGGACCTCAGCCCGGAACGTGCGGATCTCCCGCAGCTCGTGCCGGTCGAGGGCGCCGTTGCCGTCCAGCGAGACGCGGACACCGTCCACGACGTTGTTGGGGTCGGAGACGACGATCTCGCTGGTCGCCGGGTAGAGCGCCACGTTGGCCAGGCCGTCGGCGGCCACGAACAGCAGCGCGCTGTCGTGCTCGTCGGAACCCAGGGACTCCAGGGGGCCGAAGACCGGGACCAGGTTGGTCGCGGCGTTCATGACCATCGGGAGGATCAGGGCGTTCTGCGTGCGGAGGCGGCGGTTGGCCGTCTCGAGCCGGCTGTTGTCCGCGTACGCGGCCGACAGGTCGTTGTTCAGCTCGCGGACGGCGCGGGCGTGCGTGCTCTTGAGAACCAACATGGATTACTCCGGTTTCTGTGACCACACTGCTTCGAGGGCGAAGCAGGGGTTGCTATGTCTTCTATAAAGACACACCAATCCCTGTTTCGCACCAAACTGTGCCAAAAGGTTCGATTATTACTTTCGTAAACAATCTGAGATACATCTTATCACATTGTAAATATATTGTCAATAATATTGCATAAAAATATGTGTATACAGTGTGTTTATGATCATATTATGCCCTTGCATCCTCTCGTAGAGTTGGGCATAATAATGCATAAGAACTATACGACTAAATAGGGGGCACACCATAAAACCACTAACGCTCACACGTTTTTGGCATCGCCGAATATGCGAGGCTGTTATGTTAGTGTCGGTTATTATTCTTGCGCTCTATTTTTGGGCTTACTTTGCCGATGTAAAAAGCATCGGTGCGGCGCTTCTCGTCAGCGAGATCGCTGCTGTCATGGCAGGGTTTTCATTGGCGACTGGGTTTATTTCGTATCTGTGGGCCCCAAAAAAATACATCTTCTGGGGGTCATTAGCGGCATTTACTATCCTTGCAGCCACAACCGCAATGCTTATTTTAAACACCGGGGGTGTCTCGTCGCCATTTATCGCGCTCTGGATGATCGTCTCTATATTTGCCGGCGTTTTTGGCCTTTACGGCATGTTGCCGATGTTTATCGCCGTTACTGCCTATATGGTCATGCAATATACCGGCGGCCTACTTGGCCGCGAAACAATTATTACTATTTTCATTGTGGGCGAGCTACCTCTTGCGGTCAGTTATTTATTATGGCATCAAAAATCAAAGGGTGAAGATAGTAGCAAGTCAGCATATAGCGCGCTTGCAAGCGAATTAAGCGAGGTATCGGGCAAATCCGAGGTTGTTATTAATGCCATCGCCGATGGTGTTATCGCACTCGACAGTCAAGGAAGAATAGAGCTTATCAATCCCGCTGCTCAGCAAATTATCGGCTGGGGGAAACAAGATGCCTTAACACTTAATTACAAGTCGGTCCTAAAGCTTGTCGATGCCAATGGCAACGAGGTGACCCCCGCAAATGACCCAGTAGCCCAGGTGCTTGCCGCCAACAAAGAGGCGACCGGCAACAACCTAAGTCTTATTACAAATTCTGGTAAAAAGCTCCTTGTATCGGTCATCGTGTCGCCGGTCGCCCAACTTGGCTCGGGCGCAATCGTTGTTTTTCGTGATATTACAAAAGAAAAAAGGGAAGAGCGCGAGCAAGCGGAGTTTATCAGTACCGCAGCTCATGAAATGCGCACGCCCGTCGCCTCAATTGAAGGATATCTCGGTCTCGCCCTTAACCCTGCAACCGCACAAATCGATGAAAAAGCGCACGACTACCTTACGAAAGCGCACGAATCCGCTCAACACCTCGGTCATCTATTTCAAGATCTTCTCGATGTTAGCAAGGCCGAAGACGGACGCCTATCCGACAACCCTAAGGTTGTTGATGTCGTCGCTTTTACCCACGATATCGCCCAGGGCCTTAAGCCGAAGGCTGAAGAAAAAGGACTTCGCTTCCTTTTCAAGCCAATGCCCGACGACGATGACGACAAGGGAGGGGAGCGTCGCCTCAATCCGGTGTATTACGCCAACGTCGACAACGACCACCTTCGCGAAATCGTCGCCAATCTTATTGAAAATGCCATAAAATACACACCATCGGGCGATGTTGTTATCGATGTCGGCGGCGATGCCGAGCATGTCACCATTAGTATTACCGACAGTGGAATTGGAATTCCAAAAGAAGATCAAGCACACCTTTTCCAAAAGTTCTATCGAGTCGACAATAGCGACACGCGCGAAATTGGGGGCACAGGCCTTGGACTTTATTTGTGTCGACGTCTCATAGAAACCATGAACGGTCGTATATGGGTAGATAGCGAATACAAAAGGGGAAGTACTTTCTACGTTGAAATCCCTCGCATCGACCACGAAGAGGCAACACGACTTATCGAAGCCGCCAGTATTCAGCAAGAGGCCGTCGAGCCTCAGATTATCCCTAGCGCCTACCAAGCGCCACTCCCTGAACAATCCGCTCCAGCTCCAGCACCCCAGGCGGTAGCTCAAACTCAAGATACGAACGACGCCGTTTACACAAACCAGCCTATCGAAACGGTCGTTCAACAAATGCAATCCGTTGGCACTATTACGCCACCCCAGGTTCAGCCGCAAGCGCCGCCTCCGGTTTATTATCAGCCTCAGCAACAGGCCGCCGCGCCAACACCGCAACCCGTTCAGTACACACCACCCCAGCAAGCTCACACAAACGTACCCCTCACAAGCATCGAACAAGACCCGGCTGGATACATTCGCACTCGCCCCGACGGCGTACCTGTTCCACCAAGGAATCAAAATTAAACATAAGGGCTATAGCAATTTCTATCGCCCTTGGTTACAATAGAAGGTAATATGACCAAAGTACTACTGGTAGAAGATGATAAGAGCCTGAGGGAGATATATGGCGTTCGACTCCTCGCAGAAGGATACGATATCGTATCTGCTGGCGACGGAGAAGCGGCGCTTGCCATGGCTATAAAAGAACGCCCTCAACTTATCGTCAGTGATGTCATGATGCCTAAGATTAGTGGCTTCGACATGCTCGATATTCTTCGTTCTACAACAGAGACAAAAGATATTAAAGTGATCATGATGACCGCTCTTAGCAGCGAAGATCAGCGTGCGCGCGGCGAGGCTCTGGGTGCCGACCGCTACTTAGTAAAATCACAGGTGGGAATCGAAGACGTTGTCCGCACCGTTCACGAGGTACTTGGCGATGCGCCAACCACCGCCTCGTCGGCTCGCGCCACTTTTGGCGGCCCAGCACCGGTTGCTTCATCGATGCCACGGCCTTCGGCTATGCCAACACCACAGCGCCCCGCAAGTCCAGTTCCACCACAACAAGTACCTCAGCCACAAGGAACACAGCCAACCGTCACGCCAATAGCGCCCTCTGCGCCATCGTTTCAGGCTCCCGCTCCACGCCCAGCGGCGCCAGCCCCAAGTGCAGGGCTACCTCAGCCCACGGCACCTTTTTCAACGACTCGTCCAGCAAGTCTTGGTGATCGAATCATTCACCCGATCACTACTCCTGCAGGGCAGCCACCAAAGCCCGACCTTGGCAGTCTTATGGACCAAGAACTCAATCAAGCATCACCGCAGCCAATCGCACCTCCTCCAGCTCCAATGGCACCACCAGTAGCACCAATACAGCAGCAAGTGTCACCTCAGCCAGTACAAATGCCATCTATGCCTTCGCCAGCGCAAGAGCCAACATCACCAACCGCTCCAGCTCCCGAGCGCGAAGATTCGGGTATTAGTTTCGAAGAAACGCCTCGTCAACCAGCACCCCAATCACCGCAGCCTGCTGCGCAGTTTACACCCGGCCCTCAGCCTCCAACGCCGAGTAGTGTATAATCTCTTATAATGACCGAACCAGCAACACTCCGCCTCAATAAACATATCGCTTTAGAGTTGGGCATTTCACGTCGCGAGGCCGACGAGCTTATCGAGCGTGGCCGCGTAACCATCAATGGCGACACTGCCACCCTCGGCGCACGATTCAATGAAGGTGATTCTATTTCTGTGAGTGGCCAACCGCTTACAACTCACACAGCCTACCAGTACATCCTCTTTAACAAGCCCGTTGGTTATGTTTGCTCACGCCGTGCCCAGGGCGACAATCCAACTATTTACGATCTTCTCCCAGATCAGTATCACACGCTAAAAACAGTCGGTCGGCTCGACAAAGACAGTTCGGGCTTGATTTTACTATCAAACGATGGCGACTTTACCTATCGAATGACTCACCCCAAGTTCGTAAAGACAAAGATCTACGATGTTCAGCTCGATCACGACCTTGAACCCCTCCACCAGCAAATGATAAGCGATTATGGAGTTCAGCTAGAGGATGGCACAAGCAAGCTCCACCTTCATCGGCTCAACGAAACAGATCGTAAACACTGGCAAGTAACCATGCACGAGGGGCGCAACCGACAAATTCGTCGCACATTTGGCTCGCTAGGATACGACGTAGAAAAACTTCATCGTCATACATTTGGCAATTATTCACTCGGTGATATACAGCCCGGCAAGTTCACAGTCGTTGATATGCGCTAGATGATATACCCACCTAGCAGCCCCTTGCAAATCCGCATGATGCTTATGCTCGCTAACTTATACAACCTCTGTTATAATTATCAAAAGTTATGGCTTCAAAACTACCAACAGTAGCAATTATCGGTCAAGCGAACGTCGGCAAGAGTTCGCTTTTTAATCGCATGGTTCGTGCACAGCAGGCTATTGTGGCCCGCGAAGCCGGCACCACCCGCGACAATGTCCTTGGTCGTGTCGAGCACAAACACCACAATTTTTGGCTCGTCGATACAGCAGGACTAAAAGACCCTAACGACGATTTCGAAGCATCTATTCAAGAGCAGATCCAAGAAGCCGCCGAGGCAGCCGATGTTATTTTGGTTGTCGTCGACAGCAGCCAGTATGTCAGCGACCAAGACCGCACTGTCGCTAAAAAAGCACTCAAATCTAAAAAGCCAGTCCTCCTTGTTACAAACAAGGCCGATCTTAAAACAAGCTTGCCAGCCGACGAATTTAAACGCCTCGGTATCAAGCAGATTATCCGCACCTCTGCCGAGCACAACAGCGGTATTGTCGACGTTCTCGACGAAATTGTCGAGCTTATTCCCGCAAAACACGAAGAGACACCAGATGAAATCCTACGCGTCGCACTTATCGGGCGTCCGAACGTTGGCAAATCAAACTTATTCAACACGCTCGCCGGCAAGCAGCAAGCGCTTGTTGCTAATATTGCTGGAACAACTCGCGATGTTAACCGTGTTTCTATCCGTTATGGTGCCCGCGATATCGAGCTTTTAGACACCGCCGGTATGCGAAAACCAGGCAAACAAGAGGTAGGAATCGAGAAGTTTAGCGTGCTTCGAACGCTTCAGGCTATCGAAGAAGCAGATGTTTGTCTGCTCCTTATGGATGTTAACGAACTCAATACTCAGCTCGACCAACGCCTTGCGGGTATTATCGATGAAGCAGGCAAGGGGCTTGTGCTTGTTATTAGCAAGTGGGATGCTGTCGAAGACAAAGACGCGTATACTCGCGACGCCTTGGCACCAAAAATCGCTCGCACATTTAACTTTATTCCTTGGGCACCGCTTATCTTTACTAGCAGCGTTACTGGCCAAAACGTTACTAAACTGTTCGATCTCGCACTCGATATCGATGCTCGCCGCAAGCAAGAGACCAAGACTCGTGTTCTTAACGACATGCTACAAAAGGCAACTCAAAAACACCCGCCAGCAGGCCTAAAGAACACCCATCCAAAGCTTCGCTACATGGTACAAACCGACACCACTCCGCCATGGTTTGTTATTTACGGATCAAACCTAAAGTTCGTTCACTGGAGCTACAAGCGTTACCTAGAGCGCCTTGTCCGTGAAACCTACAACTACGCTGGAACGCCTATTAAATTCTCTTTCCGCGACGAAAAGCAAATCAAAGCCAATCGCGAAAACGAACGCGCCGAAAAAGAAAAACTCGCCCAAAAAACAGACGAGCAATAAATACGCTACAATAGTCGTAGTATGAAAATCGTTTTTGCACAAGGCAACCCTGGCGCCGAATACTCCCGCACCCGTCACAATGTCGGTTTTTTAATGGTCGACACCTATGCGCATGCGCATAACGCCGATTTCACCCGCAAGGCAAAGTTCCAGGCGGATATCGCCGAAATCTCCGTAAAGGGCGAAAAAGTTCTCCTCGTAAAGCCAACGACTTTCTATAACGAAACAGGCCAATCCGCCCGGGCTTTATTAGACTTTTACAAGCTCGATCCTAGCAAGGACTTTCTCGTGATCCACGACGACCTCGCATTGCCATTTGGCACTATCCGTACACGCGACAAAGGCCGCGACGCTGGCAATAACGGGATTAAATCACTCAACGCTCACATTGGCGAGCATCACAACCGCATTCGCGTCGGCATTTACAACGAACTCCGCGACCGCATGCCTGACGCCGATTTTGTATTGGCGCGTTTTAGCGAAAACGAAAATAACGCCCTTACGGACGTCTATAAACATGTACTGCCTTTTATCGACGGCTTTATTGCCGACTCATTTCATCTTACAAAGGTGACGCTAGAAAAAAACTAGGCTTCTCCCGGGTGGGAGCAGGGAGGTCCCGCTAGGGATT
Source organism: Candidatus Saccharibacteria bacterium (assembly GCA_016432585.1). NCBI lineage: Bacteria > Candidatus Saccharimonadota > Candidatus Saccharimonadota bacterium. The sequence continues at coordinate 681,455 of CP066696.1, forward strand.
CTCACACTGCTCCACACCCGGACGAAGTTTCTTACTCTGGAACTGCCAGGCCGATGTTACTCAGCCGGCGGCGGGGTAGGGCGCTGCGGCCTTGCGGCCTTGACCTTCGCCATCCGCTCCCTCGTTCCGTCGGACCACTTCTTCGGCGCGAAGACGAAGAGGAGAAGCCCGAAGGCGATCAGGAAGAACAGCACCGTCCACAGCGAAAGCCCCACCCAGACCGCGAAGAGCACGGTCAGTGCGAGCGCGGAGAATCCGCCCATACGGGCGTTACGGCGCGCGGGGCGGCGGCACCAGATGCCCCAGATCGCCCAGACAGCGAAGCCGAGGGCACCCAGGAACAGCAGGCACAGAACGATGCCCAGCAGGACACCGTTACTGGCAGCGGCGTCGGTGACACCGGGCACAGCGGGGGGAGTGGTGGGATTCACCAAAAACCTCCAAGAGTCGATACTTCGTGCACGATTGTGCTTACATATTATAATCTATAATGCGAATAAAGTCAATCTCAACGTATGCCTACACGCCAAGAAGTGTAATCAAACTACCGACGGCAATAACTCCAATAACAAGCATGGCCGCCTGAATCGTACCGATTCGCTGCGGCTGTTCGTGGATATCGGGGATAATATCACTTGCCGCCACGTAAATAAAGAAGCCTGATGTTAACGCTAGAAGGGGCGCTACAAACTCCTCGACATCTTTTGCCAGTATATACACCAACACGGCCGCGAACACCGTTCCTAGGGCAGTGGCAATATTTGCAAGAATAACCGTTTTTCCACGCCAGCCACGAGAAAGAAGCAATGCAAATGTCCCTACTTCTTTAGGAATTTCATGGGCCGAAACCGCAAGCGTCGTAATAATACCCGTCGGCACGCTCACAAGAAACGCCGCGCCTATTGCAAGTCCATCGATAATATTATGCGTAAGATCGCCAAGCACTACCAATCGGCGCTGCTGCACAACTTTCGCCTCAATCTGTCCGTGATCATGATGGTGGTGAAACCATGTTCCGCAGCGTTCCATAATAAAAAAGAAGATAAAACCAGCAAGGGCATACATGAGCATCGTTGCCGGATCGGCGATTTCAAACGATTCGGGCAAAAGATCAAAAAACGCAGCCGCAAGTAGCGCACCAGCACCAAAAGGCATCGTCATAAGCAACGCGGCCTGGCGACGCTTTTTAACACGAATAAGCGCGATTCCGCCTGCGAGCGAAATAGCACTTCCCAAAATAATAGCAAGGATCATAAGTAGCATAGTCATCTGTTAAATATATCACAGCAAAACAAAAACCCGCAATTGCGAGTTTGAAAATAACAGAGTGGTGCGTGCCGGGGCGGTGGAGAGCGAATGCTCCCACCGCCCCGGTGAAGTCACGGGCGGGGCGCGGGTGTCGGCGTCGTCGGGCGCTTCTTCTTGCCTCCGAAGAGGGCAAGCAGGAGACCGATGACGATCATGAACGCGGCCGCGATCCCCACGATGCGAACGATCTCGCCGGAAGGCAGAGTGCCTTCGGTGAGCACGCTCGCGCCGTAGAGGTTGGCGATCAGGAAACCGCCGAGCGTCGCCATCGTCATTCCGACCGATCGCTTCCAGGCGCTGATCAGCAGCGCAAGGAACATGACCAGATAGAACGCGGCGACGAGAGCGCTGTAGCCAGCGAACATGCCAGGCTCGTTCATTGATGTTACCTCCGTACTAGGCGGGACTTCACGCGTGGTTGACGCGATATCTTAATTATATACCATAACTCGTCATTTGTCAAGTTATGGTCCGTCTGCACTTGATTATTTCTGAGTACTTAAAAAGCGCCAGGTAAGGGTGGGCATCACCTGGCGCCGTTTAACCCTTTAACGCACCTCCTAGGAGGTAAAGCGTGACCCACCTCACACATACGAGAGGTCCGCCGGTTAAAGGGATTAGTATGCACGCAATGTTTTTTGCGCTATAAAGTGGAGGGTAGATACTTAATAGCACATTGCGCACAACCTAACATAAGTTAGAATAGGGGGTATAAGGTGCGTTTGGTTGATCTCGCAATGCAACCAATCGTGTTTGATAGTAGCACGTATTTGACATAATGTCAACAGTTTTTGCCACAAAATCTATGAAAATCAATATATCCACCCCTGATAAGCATGAGTATTTAGTGCCGCTCGGCACGATACCAAAGCCTCCAAAAAATATGTTTTTTAGAGGCAGTATCCCTGTTGATCGATTGCCGACGGTTGCTATTGTAGGTACTCGAAAGCCTACGTCTTATGGGGTAGAAGTAGCACACAAGCTTTCTTACGATCTTGCAAAACGTGGCGTAATTATAGTTAGCGGTCTCGCACTCGGAACCGATGCGATCGTCCACCGCGCGGCGCTGGAGGCGGGCGGAAAAACCATTGCTATTCTCGCAAATAGCGTCGAACACATCTATCCAAGATCCCACGCCACCCTAGGTGAGCAGATTATCGAAAAGGGCGGGGCGATCATGAGCGAATATGCGCCACCAACCGAACCGCGAACCTATCAGTTCTTGGCACGCAACCGGCTCGTTAGCGGCATTTCCGACGCTATTATTATAGTAGAGGCTGCAAAACGCAGCGGCACGCTTTCTACCGCCATGCATGCACTCGAGCAAGGCCGTGAAGTATTTGTTGTGCCAGGCAATATCACCAGCCCGCTTTCGGCCGGGTGTAACGCATTATTAAAACAAGGCGCGCAACCCGCTACCTGCGCCGAGGACATTCTTGAGGTTATCGCACCTCAATTGCAACAAATACAAACGACTCTACCTCTAGGCTCTAATCCACTTGAGAGCAAAATTATATCCTTACTCCAAACAGGCCTTCGCGATGGCGACGAGCTACAGCGGGCCAGCAGCGAAAATGCTATCGCGTTTAATCAAGCACTCACGATGATGGAAATAAATGGAATTATCCGGCCGCTCGGTGGCAACCAGTGGACGCTTCAATAGATTGACTTTATCTCTTTAAAATGATATAATTTAGAACGTGACTATCCCAAGAGGAATGTCCCGGATGGCCTGCGTGGCAGCCATCCTCAGCCTGGCCGCGGCCCTCATGGCCTGCAGCCCCGACAGTAACACAGCGCCCGATTCGGGTGCGAGCGTGGGCAACACCGCGTCAAACGGTATGCCCACCCTGGAGAACGAGACCCCGTCTTCGACTCCGACCACACCGCCCGCCGCAACCACGGCGCCCGCCACTCCGACCACCGCGCCCGAAACGACGCAGCCGGAGCCCACCGCCATCCCCACCGAGCCCGGCCAGGTCATCCTGAACCCGGAGCCCGAGGTGGACGGCGATCCGGGTGGCGAGAGCTGGAGCGACGTCGGTGTCGGAAGCCTCACCGGGGACGCCAAGTGCAACCCCGAGTTCAAGGTGATCGAACTCGAACTGAACGGCACTACTACGGTGCGGGACAGTGAGATCAAGGTCACCCAGAAGCCCCAGGGCCTCGTCATCACCACCAGTTCTGTTCTGCTGGCCACCGCACTCATCGTCAACGACGACGCGGCGGCCAAGATCAGCAGTACGTGGTGGAACCCCAGCGGCAACCTCTCCAAGCGATCGATCCTCCTCCCCGGAGTAACCTGGGAGCCGGTCATCGCCAGCGGGGAGTTCCGCACCATCAAGGCCTGCACCATCAAGGAGTAGGCAACCGGCGCCCCAAAAGCGCCAACCTCCACCAAAGTTTCAATGCTCAACCAGCAGTAAGCTAGGCGGAGAGGCGGTCATCACCACGCGTGACGGCCGCCTTTTCCTTTAGGCGCTAAGTGCACCATGGTATAGTACAAGAGCATCTGTCCACAGATCACCCAGAGGAGCAGCAATGCCTACAGGCGCAGAAGGTTTCGACATCCCCAGGAGCTCTGAACAGCACGTACGGGGCTTACTCGAACAGAACAACCTCGGTGACGTCATCGTCATCGACGACCCTCAGTCGTCAGAGATCCTTCTCCTGCGGAGGCTGCCCGCCCCGAGCGGCACGATGGAACTCGAGGAGTTACTGAAGCAGAATGGGGTCACGTACCACCCCGTTCCACGCAACCGCTGAGGTGCGGCCGGGAGGGCGAACCCGCTCTCCCGGCCGGCACTGTCACACCGACAAATGAATGGTAATTTCAACTTTTCATTTACAAATAAATAAATGTTGCGTACTATAGGGCACTAGTGCTTAACTAAAAAAGCGCAAAAGGTATCTTCATATATGAGCAAAAATCTTGTTATCGTAGAGTCGCCAGCAAAGGCAAAAACAATCGAAAAGTACCTTGGCAAGGACTTTGTTGTTAAGAGTAGCATCGGCCACATTCGTGGACTACCAAGTAAGAATGGTAGTGTTGACGTTGTCAATAAGTTTGCGCCGCGTTTCGAAATTAACGCCGATAAAAAGAAAACTATCGCCGAACTGCGCCGCGAAGTAAAAGCCGCCGACACCGTTTGGCTTGCAAGCGATGAAGACCGCGAAGGAGAGGCGATTGCCTGGCACCTGGCGGAAGTTCTAAAGCTCGATCCTAAAACTACCAAACGAATCGTTTTTCATGAAATTACAAAAAACGCACTCGATGAGGCGGTAAAAAATCCCCGTACTATAGATATGCCCCTTGTGGAAGCCCAGCAAGCTCGTCAATCCCTTGACTATCTTGTAGGTTTTGAACTTTCGCCTGTATTATGGCGTAAAGTCCGCCCACAACTTTCGGCTGGCCGCGTGCAAAGCGTCGCCGTGCGCCTTATTGTCGAACGCGAAGCCGAAATCAACGCACACGAGCCAGAATCTACCTTTAAACTTACCGCTGAATTCCTTCTAGAGGATGGCACGGTACTTCCGGCGACGAGCGCTAAAAAACACCAAACCGCAGATGATGTTCGCAAAATCCTTGAAGAATTTGCCAAAAGCAACTTTACAGTAGCCGATATCGCGAAAAAACCAGGAACGCGCAGTCCTTCGGCACCATTCACCACCAGCACCTTACAGCAAGAGGCAAGCAATAAACTTGGTTTTAGCCCGCGCAACACCATGAGTCTCGCGCAGCGCTTGTACGAATCTGGTCTTATCACTTATATGCGTACCGACTCGGTTAATCTCTCGGCGCAAGCGCTTGGCGCCATGACCAGCTTTATCAAGGGGACATACGGCGAAAACTACCACCAATTCCGCACGTTCAAATCAAAGTCAGCCAACGCCCAAGAAGCCCACGAAGCTATCCGCCCAACAGATATAACCAAAGAGTTTGCTGGCGGCGACGAACAGCAGAAGAAGCTCTATAACCTTATTTGGCGCCGCACGCTTGCCTCGCAAATGGCGCAGGCATCCCTTGAAAAAACCACAATCACCGTTAAGGCTTCTGAGAGCAAAGAGCTTATGGAGGCCAAGGGCGAGATCGTTGTCTTCGATGGCTTTTTAAAGGTGTATGGCCGCAGTGGCGACGACGTTCTACTACCAGAAGTAAACAAGAACGACCCTTTGACGCTAAAAAGCGCCGAAGCTATCGAAAGCCTTTCGCGCGGACCAGCCCGCTACACCGAGGCCAGCCTCGTGCGCAAGCTTGAAGAAATGGGTATCGGCCGCCCATCTACCTATGCCAGTACGATTAACACCGTACAAACCCGCGGCTATGTTGAGCGCGGCGAGCTAGAAGGTGTCGAGAAAGAAATTACTAAACTCAGCCTAAAAAACGGCGAAATTAGCCAAAAAACCGAGAAAATCCAGTACGGTAAAGACACCAACAAGCTATTTCCAACAGATACAGGCAAGGTTGTTACCGACTTCCTGGTGAAGCACTTCGAAAAGGTAATGGACTACGACTTCACGAAATCTGTCGAGGCAGAGCTCGACGAAATCGCGATTGGCAAAAAAGACCGCGTAAAAGTACTGACTGAATTCTACACGCCGTTTCATAAACTCGTACTAGAAAGTGCTGATATTTCGCGCGCCGAGGCCACTCAAACCCGCCATATCGGCGACGATCCAAAAACAGGGCTTCCTATCTTTGCACGTTTTGGCCGTTATGGCCCAATGCTCCAAAAAGGCGAGCAGTCCGACGACCCAAAGCCAGTATTCGCACCACTTCCTGCTGGTAGCAAAATTGAAACCGTCACCCTTGCGCAGGCACTCGAGATGTTCAAGCTGCCACGCCTCGTTGGCGAAACGGCCGATGGCAAAGAAATCAAGGCAAATATTGGCCGTTTTGGACCGTATATTGTCGTCGACAAGCTTTTTGTCAGTATTAAACCGCACGATCCGCAATCGATCACCCTCGATGAAGCGCGCGAGCTGTACGAGGCAAAGCTTAAGTCTGAAGCCGAGAAAAACATTGCCGACTTTGGCGATGGTGTTAAAGTATTAAATGGACGCTATGGGCCATATATTACCAATGGCAAAACAAACGCCAAGATTCCAAAGGGGACAGAGCCGCAATCTATCACCCACGAACAGGCAAAAGAGCTTCTTTCGCAGGCGCCTGCCAAAACGGCACGCCGTAAAATAGTTCGTCGCAAGCAATCATAAGCATAAGCGACACCATCGACCTGCAATTAAAGAAACTCCCAAAACACTCTTTACTACACACGTCTATTTCATGCTATAATTAGTTAGATAGCGATACTATTTGACATTATATAGATATTGTTCTATAATCGACCTTAGACAGAATTAATCTAACTTTCCCAGAAACACAGAAAGGACCCCGGCGAAATGGATGAAACCACAAAGCCCGATACCGCAGTCGTACTAAAAGATGCGGTGAATGATATTCTCGAAGTAATCGAACAGGAACGAGAGCGTGAAATCATAACGCGACGTTTCGGGCTTTTTGATCGCCGTGAAACTCTTGAACAAATTGGGGAACTCCTTGGAATTACAAGGGAACGTGTTCGCCAGCTTGAAAAGGCTATTCTTATCCGCCTTAAAATCGCCGCCGAAGAAAACAAAGTTCCTGCGATTCACGATGTTGAGCGCACGCTTATCCGCGACCTCTCAGAGACTGGCCGTGTTTCTCGCGTTCAAGATCTCACCGAGCGCCTTATCGGTAAAGACCACGACGCTCGTCATCGTGCGCATGTTGCGTTTATCGCTGAACTTTCGCCAAACCTCGTTGTTGTTGGCGAAAACGACCATTACCACCACGCAGTTGGTATTAAAGAGCATGGCGACGAGAAAAAGATCAAAGCGAGTGTTGACGAAATCGTAAAAACAATCAAAAAACACGGTGAACCACTTCAGATCGAAGATCTTCATGCCAAGCTAAAGCACGAAAACCCTACACAGGTACGTGCGCTCGCCAGCACAAGCAAGCATCTTGCGCATCTTAAAGATAATTGGGGTCTTACAAAATGGCCAACCGTTAACCCAAAGAACATTCGTGACAAAATCTATGTTATTTTGGCCGAAAACGGCAAACCTATGCACTTTTCAGATATCGCCAAAACCATAAAGGGTAGCGATTTCAAGCGAAAAGACGTTACAACCCAGGCGATCCACAACGAGCTTATCAAAGACAAGCGCTTCGTTTTGATTGGCCGTGGCATTTACGCGCTCGACAACTGGGGATTTTCTAAAGGTACCGTTGCCGATATCATTACCGATGTTCTTAAAGAGGCAAAAGAGCCGCTTCACCGCGACGAAATCGTTAAGCGCGTGCTAAAAAGCCGCCAGGTTAAAGAAACCACGATCCTGCTTAATCTTCAAAGCAAATCGCAGTTCAAACGCGTCGCTAAGGCAACCTACGCCCTTGACGAACCAACTCAATAGTTCACTTGCAAAGCGTAAGCGCAGATGGGACAATAGAGGTTAGATATGACCGTTCTTTTATGGATACTGGATTTATTATTACAGTGGTACGTTTGGCTTCCAATCGTGCTTATCTTGGCCTACCTTACATTCCGTAATTACCGTCGAATCGATACCGTAAAGGCTATTGAAAGCACGCTGTTGATTCTTGAGATTCCAAAGGCCAACGACAAATCCGAGCTCGCCGCCGAACAGCTGTTCGCCAGTCTTCACGGTATTCTGCGCGACAAAAAGGAGTTCCGTTACAATGCAGGTTTTCAAGAACACCTCAGCTTTGAAATCGCCTCAGTAAACGGCCAGATTCGATTTTATGTATGGGTACCAAAAACCTTGCAAAGTTTTGTTGAGGGGCAAATTTATTCTCAGTATCCAAGTGTCCAAATTCACACCGCCGAAGAAGATTACGTTGCGCATGAACGCCGCCACAGCGTTGTCTACACCTCTGAAATTACGCTTTCCGGAAGCGAATTTTTGCCTATTAAAACGTTCCAAAGCTTCGAAGTAGACCCACTTGCAGGTATTACCGGGACACTTGCAAAGCTCGAATCAACAGGCGAGGAGCTTTGGGTACAGGTACTTGTTCGCCCAATTGCCGACGATTGGCATAAAGCATCTGACAGCTGGATCAAAAGCGTAAAAAACGGCAATCCTTTTGCGTTTCTTAACGGCGAAGGATTCAATTTCAAATGGGTTGGCGGCCTTATCGCAGCGCTATCTAAACCGCCAGAGCAGGGAATCGGCGGAGGCAGTGGACCAAAAGAGCTTTCCGAACGCGACAAAACGCGTATTTCTGAGGCTGAAAAGAAGGCGACAAAGCTCGGCTACCAAGTAAAGATACGCATGGCCTACCTAGGCGAAAGCACTACGAACGCCAAGCTGCGCATGCAGGCGCTTGTAGGAACATTCAAGCAGTATAACAGCACAAACCTCAACGGCTTCCAGATGACCCAAGCCAGCTTTAAAAAAGAGGATCTGGCTAAATACAAGGCACGCCTCTTTATCGATAGGGGATATATCCTTAATATCGAAGAGCTCGCCAGCGTATTCCACCTACCGCACACAAACGTAGAAACCCCAAATATTGTGTGGGCAAGCAGCAAAACTGCCGAGCCTCCCGCAAAACTACCAGTTATTACCGGCAACGACGCTATCGACGAGAACATTAGTGCCTTCGGTCTCACTAATTTTCGCGGTATTAATCACCAGTTTGGTATGCTCCGTTACGACAGATCGCGACATGTTTATATTATCGGTCAAACCGGTGCAGGTAAGTCGGGTACGCTGGAACTTTTTGCGCTTTCAGATATTTTTCATGGCCAAGGCTATGCCATTATCGACCCGCACGGTGACTTTGCCGTTGACAACATGCGCTTCATACCAGGTTCGCGTGTCGAAGATGTGGTCTACTTTAACCCAGCCGACACAGCTTTTCCACTTGGGTTCAACCCCCTCGAGGTGACCGACCCCGCGCACAAGACCAACATTAGCTCCGAGGTTATCGGAGTACTTAAGCGTATGTTTGGCGAAAGCTGGGGCCCGCGTCTTGAATACATTTTACGTTATACCATCTTGGCGCTACTTGATAGGCCCGAGACAACCATGCTCGATATCACCCGTATGCTTACCGACAAAAAGTTCCGTAAAGAAACACTTAGCTATTGTACCGACACTGTGGTATTGCAATTTTGGAACATAGAATTTGCCAGTTGGACAGAAAAATTTCAGGCCGAAGCTATCGCGCCGGTACTCAACAAGGTAGGTGCATTCACCGCCAACCCTGTTATTCGTAATATCATTGGGCAGCCAAAAAGCACCTTTAACATCCGCGAGATCATGGACGAGGGAAAGATTCTCGTCGTAAACCTCTCTAAGGGTCTTATTGGCGAAGACAACGCCTCTATTCTTGGCGCGTTTATGGTAACTAAAATCCAGCTTGCCGCCATGAGTAGGTCTGATATTGTCGATATTAAAGACCGTCGTCCGTTCTACCTGTACGTCGACGAGTTTCAAAACTTTGCGACCGATTCGTTTGCGACCATTCTTTCCGAGGCTCGTAAGTACGGCCTTAACCTTACCGTTGCCAACCAGTATATTTCACAGATGAGCGACACCGTGCGAAACGCTGTGTTTGGTAACGTTGGTACTATGATTTCATTCCGCGTCTCGGCCGACGACGCCCCAATCCTCTCGAAACAGTTCGAACCGCAGTTCGAATCGAACGACCTCCTACAGATGCACAACCGTCACTTTATTATCAACATGGTAATAAACGGCGAGAAGGCACCGGCCTTTAGCGCCACAACACTTACGCTGCCACCGCCACAGATAGACAACACCGGTCGTATTATCGAACACACACGCAAACACTACAGTCGCACCAGGGAAGAAGTAGAGAAAGAGATTTCTGACGCTATTCAGCCGCCACAAAAACAGCAGCAGGCAGCGCCAAAGCCAATTGCACCGCAGCAGTGGCCTGCAAACGCATTAGGGAGTGATATTACCCCAGATACAGTCATAGACGCCTCTCAGCAGGCGAGCGTAACGGCAGGCGAGCAGACAGCTCCTTCAGCAGTTACAAACGAGGCGATAGCTCCCACAAACGGCGAAGAGCCTCCAAAAAAGAAAAAACGTACACGCAAGCGCAAACGCAAATCAGCTTCGTCAGCCACAGGCGAAACCACACTCCCCCCTGTTGTCCCTACCGAAGCGCCAGCAAGCCCCGTCCCAACATCCACGCCAGAGAGGCCTAGCGCAGAGCCAAAAGAACTTAGCGGCGAAGGTGAGATCAAGCTAAGATAATCAAAAACGACTCCATATGAGTCGTTTTTTACTCGTGCAGGTACAGACCCTGGCGTGGAGTCGGGGATTTCGCCCACAGAACTCCACGCCAGATGTCAAACCGTCCTTCTTCACGAATCGCGAGTCTGACGTCGCCGGCCGCGCCCGCGGCGCGGGTAGGAGGTGACGGCAGAGTCGTCGCCGCTCTCTCGCGTCACCGTCGTGAACTGCTCGTCCGAGGCTCGTGACGACACACCCGGAATGGGGCTGTCCTGCTCCCTGGCAGGATCGTGGACAGTGCCACGAACGTGCTCGTAGGGATCGGGAAACACTCGTTCGGCCATGAGACCAGTCCAATCATCCGAAGGGGATTGACGCGTTTACTATACCAAGAAGTGTGATCTATGTCACATTAATGCACATCTTCTACACATACCCCCTCAACAATTCCGACTATTCGAAGAGGCAAGAATAGCATAGTGGCCGTTTTTAATTTAAGGCGATAGAACAAAAATAGAACACTAATTATTTAAAAAATAAACCGTATGAATTGCCATATGCAGCAGCAAAATTATCCGCCACCGCATATCAAGTAAAATCATGGTTTATGTAGCGAATGATCAAGGCGTAGGTACTTCAAAAAGAGTCTTAGCGAAGGTAGGGCACTTATACAAAAATTTATTGCAAAACCACGCGATAGAAAAGTATTTTTTATCATACGTACGTAATGTGCGAAATATAGATTATACGTCGCACAATATATCTTTTACGACATTAATTATATAGCTATAAGATGAATACTCATACATCTTTATGCGACCTTATTTTGCATCGATACCCATACTGAAGAGTGAGGCGCTATTTCACAGTCGCGTTAACACCGTCGTCATGCGACGTTTTTACGTATTCCGGCACACTGCCTAATGACACAACCAACGACATGCCAACTTACAATTAGCCACGTAGTAACATTCACATAGTTATCCACAGAACTATTTGCATTTGTTTGACTTTTATATTTATGTATATCTTCGTATGTTTTTTCTGCCGTTTGCAATTCCCTTCATTTTATTGCCCTACTCTACCCTACGCCATATGTCGCTATTTGATTTATTTATAATTTCATACTTTAATATGTTATCGTTTTGTTTTCACGATATAGAACAAAAATAGAACATGAGGAGAAAGAGAGGGGTAGTTGCCTTTTATTTATAGAAGGCTTTTCCGCTGACGCGGACATCAAGATACTTCGGGCTCTTATCGTGCGTACGAAGCCAAGAGATTGCGCGAGTCATATCCTCTATCTGCTCGCCAGCTGGTCGGTCAACGGAAAGCTTAATAGGGTACCCTACCCTGTCGAGCTTTAGTTGGATTTCGCGCGTTGTACCTGAAGGAATAATAACCTGCGTTACTTTATATCCACCCGCCTTTGCCAGGCCGACAGCGCGCCCTACAAAACCAAGAAAACGGTTACTCGCGACGGCTTGTCCAGCCTGCACCTGAATGCCACTTTTATCAACTATTTGAACGGAAGGGGTGGCAAAATAATTACGCTCGAAAGCGGTGCCCGATGCATCGACATACTGCTGACGGCTGTTGATATTCCAGCCCGCAATCGGCTCGCGCATAATCACCGTAAATAGTGACTTTCCAAAACCGGCCGATCCATCGACTTCGATATACTCCACTTCGGGGGCTTTGGACTGAACGAAGTCGTTAAGATGATCTTTATTTATAAGAAGCCGCAACCGCTCAACAGGCTGGGCTGCAAAATACGACTGAATGATTTCTTCGTAATCTGTCGGCAGCGTGCCCGATTTAACCTGAAGGGACTTTACAACAACCCCGGCTGTTAATTGCCAAATCAACCCGAAAAGCACCAGGCTGCATGCAAGAAGAAGTGTGAGAATACCACCAATATGACGACGTTGCTGAGCAAGTTCGTGCGCCTGAACGCGCGATGATTTTAGCTGCGCGTTCGATTCTTTAAGCGACGCCACCTGCGATGACGCACTGCCCGTAAGAGTGCGATTGCGGCGAAAAGCATAGCGATCCTCTAAACTTGCCTCGGGCGAATGCTCGGTGCGAGGGTCTGTTTCTGCTCGACGACGTCGCGGGACGTCTGGCTGTTTTTTCGAGAATATTGCCATAACTACTCCCGTAATTGTAACAAATTTATGCTTATTTTGCTGCGCTTTCGATCATATCCGCCATTTCAATAGCGGCGTTGGGCTTGGCAAATTCATGGAACGCCTTACTCATGCGCTTAAGCTGTTCGGGATTAACGAGTAGCGACGTTAACATATCGACAAGTAGTTGTGGATTCGCCTCGAGCTCGTGTTCGTCGATAACCTCTACGGCGCCGTTTTCAGCATAGGCGGCGGCATTCTTTAGCTGATGCCCGCCAGTAAGGTAGCCATTTGGCACAAGAATAGTCGGCCGAGCAAGTGCGGCGAGTTCTAGAAGCGTCGTTGCACCAGCGCGTGTCACGACAACATCGGCCGCTCCAAGCATACTCGCCATACCGCTACTTACAAACGCATGGAGCTGAAACCTGTCGTCGGCCTCTGGTGTCACCGCACGCATTTCATCGTACTGATCATTGCCCGAGATTAAAATAACAGAGGCGATTTCAAGAATTTCGTCGAGACGCTTTGCAACAGCATCGTTAATCCTTCGGGCGCCTAATCCACCCCCGGTAACAACAACAAGCGGGCGCCTTGGGTCAAAACCTAGGTCCTTTTTAATATCCCTACGAGTTTCTTCGTTGATTGGCGTAAACTCTGTGCTAATAGGAATCCCAACATAGCGGGTAATCTCTTTTGGGTAGGGGTAGTGCTTTAGGGGTGCGCCAGTTGCAATCTGCGTAGCCCACTTTGCAAGCACGCGGTTCGTAAGGCCAGGATGCGCATCGGAATCATGAATAACCAGAGGTATCTTCAAAAGTTTAGCGGCAAGTCCTACTGGCAAACATACAAACCCGCCTTTTGTAAACACAACGTCGGGACGCCATAACAGTAGTTTGATCATGCTTTGAATAAACCCGCAGATAACAAAGAACCCGTCACGAATGTTCGGCATAATAATCGAAACTGGCCTTAGCAACTGCCGCCACACCGGAAGGTTGTGGTACCGGCGGAATTTACCAGAAAAAATAGTCTGCACCGGAACTGTCTTGTCGAAGTGACCCATGATACTTCGCGCCTGAGGTGCGAATTTACGATCGCACCAGAATCGAATCTCGGCCTTTGGATGCCGCCTTTTAAGTTCGCGAAGAACTGCGACTACTGGCGTAACGTGACCGCCCGACCCCCCGCCGACTGCCAATATTTTCATTTCGATCCTCCTTATTTACAGGTCCATAAACGGTATAACGCGACAACTGGAATGCTAGCCCCAAGGCGCCGGCAATGAATATCATGCTCGTGCCACCAAAGCTGAGAAGAGGGAGCGTTATTCCCGTTAATGGAAATACCCCTATCATTGCCGCTACATTCAATATAACATGCGAGCCCAGCCATCCGAACACGCCAGCCACCGCCAGTTTCATCCACGGGTTCGTAAGATGATCGGCTACCTTGAGTAACCGCATAAGTAACGCAGAAAATAGCAGAAGAATTACCACCAGCCCTACAAATCCGAATGTCTCTCCCATGATCGCAAAAACCGAGTCGTTAATAGCCTCGGGCAGGTACCCTGTCGCCTGTACACTATTGCCTATGCCTACACCGAACAGTCCCCCACTACCAATAGCAATCTTTGCATGGGTAATGTGATAATTCGCGTCATCGACGGCTATATTTTCGCTCGCGTCGCCAGCCAAAAAGGTCGTTATGCGCTCCATGCGGTGAGGCGCGATAATAATCATCACAACCCCAAGAGCAATGGCCCCTGCAAGCAGGAATACCCCTACCCTCTTGCTTACATTTGCCACCATAAGCATGCTTGATACGATTGCGAGCATTGCAATACCCGTGCCCATATCGCGCTGTATACCAATAACAAGAATTGCTGATATGAGAATAAGGATACCTAGTGGAATCAGGGTCTTATGTAGGTCGTTAACAAGCCCCTGCTTCATGCGTGTCCCTAAAAAGCCCGCCACAAACACAAGGAGGCCAAACTTTAGCAATTCCGCCGGCTGGATACTTCCTAGCGGTCCCAAATCAAACCAGCGGCACGCACCCAGCGTACACTGCGCGATACCCAGGCCTAATAAATCACCCGAGAAAAACAGCAGCACACATGCCGCAAGCCCAGCTAAAAGTATCTTAACAGCATTTTTCCGAAGAACATCAAACGGAATGACGGCAAGCGCTATAAACATACCTAGCGCAAGCAATAAACTGACTGTCTGTTTTATAAAAAAGTACGTACTTGTGTAAAAATCGGTGCCATACGCATTGTTTAGAACATTTGCCCTCTGGGGGCCGATTGCGTACATGATAATAAGCCCCAAAAGCATGAGAAGTCCCATATAGAGGACGATTTTATAATCAGGACGATGACGACGCTGAATAGCATCTTGCACGTTTTCGCCTAGCGCGCCTAGTCGTCGTCCCACCCTCATAACTTTATACGTGACCCCCAGCGAGCGCGAGCAAAATACCAATAAATCCGGTCACACAAGCAATCACCCAAAAACGCATTGTTACTTTTGTCTCGGGCCAGCCCAAAGCCTCTAAATGATGGTGGATTGGCGCTGATATAAAGACTTTACGGTGAAAAATCTTCTTGCTAAGAATCTGAATAGAGCTTGAGCCCGCCTCGATAACAAAGATAACGCCAATTATTGGAAGAAGGAATAGTGTGTTCGTAAGCATAGCCACCACGCCCAAGCTTGTGCCAAAGGCAAAGCTTCCAACGTCGCCCATAAAGAACCTTGCTGGGTAAATATTGAACCACAAGTAGCTTAAAAGCGCACCAACAACCGTAAAACAGAACCCAGCCAAGAATTCTTGCCCTTGCAAAAGCGCAATAACACCAAATGTACCAAAGCTGATTGCAAGCAGCCCACCCGCAAGACCGTCGAGCCCGTCGCTAATATTAACCGCGTTGCTCGTGGCAACAATCGCAAGAACAAACAGAGGTACGATAAGCCAGCCAAGAGCAAGATCACCAAGAAACGGCAAGTGCACACTATCAACGCCTAGTTTTACGTAAAAGAACCAGGCCAGCGCAAGCGCGAGAACCGTGATCATCGTAAACTTCAGGCTCGATCGCAAACCAGCAACACCAGTCCCCTGCCCGCGTATATTGATAATATCATCTAAAAGCCCTACGGCACCGCCACCCAGCAGAGCAGCCAATGGCAGCCATGTTTCAGCGCGGTTAAGGTTAAATCCAAGCGTTACAACAGCAATCGCAAGCACACCAATAATTCCCGCCATAGTAGGGATATTACGTTTGAACTTGTCGGCGTGCAGCTTGGTAAAAACCTCTAGCTTTTCACCCGTTGTGCTTGTTGTGCGCTGTTTTTTCCAAAACTTATAACGATACGCGGCAAAGGTATAGATTGGCGTTAAAACCATGGCAAACAGGAACGCGCCCACACTGAGCGTAAATATTGCCGTAAGATTATGTGTTAGTTCAATGAGCGTCATCGTTTTCTATCCCTTCGGTTGTAATTTCATGTAGTCGAGGAGCCAGTTTGAGATATCTGTGAATATCGGCATTGCGTGCTTGCCGCCTTCGAGATTCATATGCTTGCCCGATACTTGCACCATTATGACATATCGCGGCGTTTTCTGGCTATCTCCACCAAATCCCAGGTACGTACCAATCGTTTGATCGTTGACATATTTTCCGTTCTCGATTGTTTGCGAAGTACCTGTTTTACCACCGGTGTAGTACCCTTTTTTATCTTTAGAGGAGTGAAACGCAGCGCGGGCATCGTGCACCATTGTGCGCATTTCGCTCGATGCACTTGCGCTCATAACATTTTGCCTCGATGGTTTTGCAGCCGCAGGTTTTAGTACGCCCGTATCGGGGTCGAGCGTTCCCGCGATGACGGTTGGCGCATAGTATGTACCCCCGTTGATAATCGTGCTGAAGGCTGCGCACACCTGAACCATTGTCACATCAAGACCCTGCCCAAAGGCCATGTTCGAATAACGTACAGCACCACCATCTTGATCGGTCGGCGGAATCACCGTTCCCTTAGCTTCGTTTGCCAGCTCGATTCCTGTTAATTCTCCCAAGCCAAACTTATTGTGAAAATAATCGTACATGGTGTTGCGAGCTTGTAGATTAATACTTTTGCCATCGCCAAGGCGCTGCGCCACGGTGACAAACCCTGTATTTAGCGAGTAGTTGAGCGCGTGCTGGAATGTAATATTGCCGGTTTGCCCTTTTGTGGCATTTGTAATTGTGCGGTCCTCAACCTTAATATAGTCGGTATTATTGTAGGTAGAAGTCGATGACACGACACCTTTGTCTAGCCCCACGGCCATAGTTAACGCCTTAACATCAGAACCTGGCTCGTATGGCGCACTAATTGTTGCGTTATTAAACGCAGATGCATCGGTCACCTTGTTGTATTGGCCTGGGCTATAGGTAGGAAGGTTTGCCATAGCAAGCACCTTGCCTGTTTGTGGATCCATAATCATAACACTGCCGTTTGTCGCCCCAGTGCGCTTAAGACCAGCAGCAAGGGCTTTTTCGGTATACGATTGAATGTTGCGATCAACCGTCGTTACGATTGCGTCGCCGTCTTTTGCCGGCTCCTTGATGTTTTTGTCGCCAATAGTCAAAGGTACGTTACTGACATCTGTCACCGACACGAGCATACCGTCAAGCCCCGTTAAACGCTCGTTGAGCGCCTCTTCAAGCCCGTACTGCCCCTTCCCTTCAGTATTCACAAACCCTAGCGTTTGCGCGGCAAGCTTGCCTTCGGGGTATACGCGCTGACTCTCTTCCTGAAAACCAATACCACGAAGCCCCTCTTCTTTCATCATTTCAGCTTGCTTGCGTGTTACTTTTGTTGCAAGTATTTGGTAGCGTGTCTCTTTTTTGGCCAGTAAGCCATCGAGATTAGAACGGGCGTTGCCACCAGCGACGCGCTTAATTAAGTCTGTTACTTTTTGCGGCTCATCTATAACTTTTGGGTCGGCAAAGACAGTATAAACGGTCTCGTTGAGCACCAAAGGCACTGGTGTCGTGCCGTCCATTGCGTAAATCTCGCCACGCTTCGCCGGAAGAACCCATTGCTTCTGCTGCTCTTTGCGTGCCTGATCAACATAATGATCATGCTGAATAATCTGAAGGTAAAAAAGCCGTACGACAAAAACCGCCATCACCGCAAGGGTTAATATGGCGAGTATTCGTGGCCGGCTTCCTTTTTCTAAATCTAGCTGCATAGTTTCCTATTGGCTTACATAGTCTGTCTGAGCCGGAGTCGTCATCTCCCTGGCAACGCTGCTGTTTTGAACGTTTTCTAGCGCAGTAAGGCGCGCGTTTTCAACTTCAAGGTCAGTCTTCTGCGTTGTAAGGTCGGCAATCTTGCTGTCGATCTTTTGCGCTTCGTAGTCGTAGCTGGTCGCACGAGTAGCCTGCGTAAGGTAGATCAAACCGAGCACTGTAATCATAAGAGCAACAAGCACCGTATGCGTCACGGGGCCGAGTTTGATGTTCGAGGCAAATGCAACGGTATTTTGGTTGCGATTCCAGTTGCCTGAACGGCGTGGGCTAAATTGTGTAGATCGTTGGTAAGACATTTTTATTTTTCAGCTTTATTTTTATTTTGGTGAAGCGCCCGACCGCTGTATGCGGCCCGGCGCTTCGGGTTTGTTAGTTAAAACGGACAGTAACTTGTGTTTCTACTGATGCGTTTTGTACTGGAATGTGAACTGGCATGGTGTTTTGCCCTTTCGTTTTTTTGTTTTATTTTTTCACTGCGACACGCAATTTTGCACTGCGTGAACGCGGATTGTGAACGTCGTAAATGTCCCCTGCTATCGGCTTTTTGGTCAGGACGTCGAGCTCGGCTTCGTAACCAGCATTCTTCTGTTCGTTGAAATACTGTTTAACGAGCCGGTCTTCTAAACTATGGAAGCTGATGATGCCGATTCTTCCACCTGGCTTTAAAAGCTGTGGAATTAACGGTAACAGTTCTTCAACTTGCCGCAGTTCTTCATTGACCGCGATACGGAGCGCTTGAAAGGTGCGCGTAGCTGGGTGGGTTTTCTTCCACTTGCCTACGTAAACTTGCTTGACGATGCTTGCGAGCTCCTCGGTGGTGTTGAATGGCCGATTTTCGGTAATTGCCTTCGCTATTCGCTTGGCAAAACCGGTCGGTTCTTCGCCGTATGTCTTGATAATGCGCGTTAGTTCATCAGCTGAGGCTGTATTTACCAGCGTTTTCGCTGATACCTCTTGCCGATTATCCATTCGCATATCGAGCGGACCACTATTTGTAAAGGAAAACCCTCGTTCGCTTTTGTCGAGCTGTGGTGATGACACCCCCAAATCAACAAGAATGATATTGAACTGCTTCCCTTCCTCGACGAGCTGTTTTGCAGCGGCGACGAAATCGGTATGCAGTAGCCTGACACCTTTTTCAGTAAACTCACCAAGTTCTGCAATTGCAAAACTATCGCGGTCAACTAAAACAGAGTCAGCATAGTTTTCGGTTAAAGCTAAGACGCGCCTCGCATGACCACCGTACCCAGCCGTGAGATCGAGATAATTCTCGCCCTCTTTAGGGTGAAGTGCTTCAAGCGTCGCATCTAGTAAAACCGGAACATGTAATCGAAATTCCTGTGGAACCTCTTGTTGTGGTGGATGTTCTTTGATACTCATAAACCCCTTTACTATAACATGTATTGGCGTTTACTCGAGATCACCTAACTGGCAGCAGGATATTTTTGTTTTTTTGGTGTGTTTGTTTTTGTGTATAAGTGTCCAAACGTACTTTGGTTACTGTGTAACTCATAATCGTTTGGTTGAGAGACTTATGTGTGTGAGGTGGAGTTTTTTGGGAGGTGTTGTGTTTAGAGGAAGGTGCGTCGGCGCTTTTTAATGTGGTGCCGAATAGCCACTACCCATACTGCCAGATAGTTGATCTCGAGAGTTGTATCTCTTTACTATCTGTGGTCCGAATTATTAAAGAACAAAGGCAGCTAGTAACTATACGTCGGCATCTGCGGGTAAAATCCGCCAATATGCTCCAGCACGAACCGCTATCAGCTCACGATCAATTCCGGCATAATCGAGCAAGTGTTGTTCAATCGTTACGCGACCTTGTTTTTGGTCGAGCTCTGCACCGGTTTTTCCGCGCCTGAATCGTACGTTGAGGTCGGCAACTCTCTCATCGAGAATGCTTCCACCCAGCGCAGGTTCGACTTCCCTATCCCATACCGTTTGTGGGTACAGGTGGAGGTACTTACCAAACCCTCGGGTTAGTACAACGCCACTCGCGAATTCATTTCGAAGCTCGGTCGGTATTGTTAACCGACGCTTGTCGTCAAGCTTTCGTTCGAAATAATCCATTCCGCTTGTGGGATTGCCTTCTGCCGTATGGGCTCACGCTTAGTTATTTTAATGCTAGTGGTGTTTGTTTTGTTTGGTGGTGTTACCCACTTCTTTCCACTGGTCTTACTATAATACCCACAACTACCCACGACAACCCCCAATTTTATATTGCTTATAGTTACCCACAGGCTTTATCCACAGATTTGTGGATAACCATAATAGCCAACAGTGGTCAACAAAAAACGCTCCCTATAGCAAAGAGCGCGTTCTTGGATATCTTGTCCACAACCCGGCTAAAACAAGAGTTCGAGCGCCCCTTTTAAGCCCGTGACGCTCGTAACGCCCGCAGGCAACGTTCCCGCCTGAGACGGCAACACTTCTCCGCTCGGATCTTGAATATGAACTCCCACGACGCCCTCGGGCATATCCTGAAAACTAACCGCCTTATCGTCAAGAAATATAATTTTCTTCACACGTAGGGGCCGAAAATCCTTTGTTAGTGCCGGAGGAATAATAAAGCCATCGTCTCGCCTCCAGCCAGACAGTAATTCGCCCTTTTCTTTAATATTAGTAACGATATGCGGGATAGATAAAAATCCAGCAGCCTCTAGTTTTGCCAGCTGCCATGTCTCGCCCCCGTAGGTAACAATTCCATAGGGAATATCCATTTTATCAAGCATTGCAAGTAACTCGTTTGCAAATGGCTGGTGCACGTCCTCTTTTTTAGCCTGTTCAACAAACCGCTTTTGAATATCGAGCCATGATGTCGAGCTTCCTCTGTCTTTAAGACTTTTGCGCATAAAGCTGATGGTGTCAAATGACTTTCCCACCTCTTCAATAAGTCGCCTTCCGGTTTGAATCTCTTCGGCAGTGAGCGACGTTTCTTCCGTTATGACCCGCTCTAAAATCTGGTGAAACCTATCCGTATTACCAAGACAACGGTCAAAATCAAGAACAAAAAATGTATCGGCGTATGTTTTATCTTCCATTGGCATTGTTGTATATTCCTATAATCGCTTTAGCGACCGCGCTCGAATCGTGTCGTATGAGTGAGCGTGTTACTGGTAGCATATCACCTTTGTGCTCGGAGGCCATAGCTCCCAAAAAATCACCTGCCACCGTTTTGTAACTCTTCTTTGCAAGAACATCACGGTCAATCGGAACCAGGTATGCATCCTCCGCCTCGTAGCGCTTGGCGAGTTCATTTTCTGGCACCTGCTCGTTATAAAGCACGTAGTCGAGAAACGCCGCGCCAGCAAAACGCTCAATCTCATCGGCATGATCACTTACTGTAAATCCTTCTGTCTGGCCCTTTTTCGTCACCAGGTTCGAAACATACACGGTTGTTGCCTTTGTATTTTTTAATGCATGGCCAATACCATCAATAATAAGCAGCGGCCCCAGCGAGGTGTAAAGATCGCCCGGCGCAATAACCACTAAATCGGCCTGCTCTATAGCCGCAAGGCATGTTGGATTGGGCGTTGCATTTGGAACAAGAGTTAGTGTCGCTTTTCGCGGATCGTGCTCAAAATAGTCAGCGTCAATCACCCGCTCTCCCCGCAAAATCACACTTGCCCCAGGCCACTCCATCTTCAACCGCACATCATCGAGTGTCGCCGGCAAAACAACCCCGTTAACTCTCAAAATCTCGGATGCCGTCTCGACAGCCTCGGTAAAGCTGCCGGTCATTTTTTCGAGCGCACTTAGTAACACATTGCCAAAGGCATGCCCGCTAAATGTCCCCTCTTCAAACCGGTAGTTAAATAAATCGCGCACTTTCGACGATTCGCTAAGCGCCACCAAGCACTGCCGCACGTCCCCAGGGGGCAACGTTCCCAGCTCATCGCGAAGCACGCCAGTACTACCGCCATCGTCGGCCATGTTCACTACGGCCGCAATAGAGTGAGTATAGTCTTTCAGTGCATTCAAAAGGGTAAAACTACCCGTCCCTCCCCCAATAACAGTGATTTTAATATCATTCCGCGGAAAAGGTTCGTTCATATCTTAGCTCTCTCGCAAATGTTTAATTATTTTACCAAACCAAATAGCGCTCGGCCGAAGTTTTCGCTCCTTGGTATCGTAATTCACTTCGGCTAGCCCAAAACGCGGCCAACGGCCTTTGTCCCATTCAAAGTTATCGAGCAGACTCCAGTGAAGATATCCTTCTAGTTTAACCCCGTTGCTCATTGCTTTTTGCATGGCAATCAACGTTTGCGTCAGCCACCATTGGCGGTGGGCATCGCCAGCATCGGCAAGGCCATTTTCAGTGATAATAATAGGAAGATGGTATTTTTCATGAAGACGCTCCAGTGCGTGCTGGATATCACCCGGACTCAAATCCCACCCAAGATCACTCACTCGCTCATCGGGATTATGCACCCTATACCCGTAAACACGATTGCTAAAGTAGTAATTAACACCCAGAAAATCACAATTTTTCACAACTTTTTTTAGAAAATAA
This sequence comes from Candidatus Saccharibacteria bacterium, assembly GCA_016432585.1. Classification (NCBI taxonomy): domain Bacteria; phylum Candidatus Saccharimonadota; species Candidatus Saccharimonadota bacterium. The sequence continues at coordinate 703,971 of CP066696.1, forward strand.
TCATCTTGAAAATATTGCATAAAATCAGTACTTTTACGGCTAAGTAGCGCATCGTCACCGGCATAAAAATAATTTGAATTCTTAGCAATTGATACTTTGTAGCGGCGGTTGATCGAATGAAGCGCCTCGGCCACCTTATTGTGCGCATAGGCAAGATTGTTTATAACGCGCCACGCCTTTGGTTTGCTGGTGATATTTGGTGGCCAGTTACCGGCCAAATAACTTTCGTTGGCGTAGATTTCAGGCTCATTAATAGTAATGATCAACCTGACACTCGATCCTAGCTCGCGAATAATCCTATCCGCAAAGCGGACGAAATATTTTACATTGGCGCGGTTTTCAAACCCACCCCGCTTTACAAACCATACCGGCAACGTAAAGTGAAAGAGCGTCACAACCGGCTCGATACCACGTCGCTTCAGTTCAGCGGCGTAGTGCTTATAATGCTCTACCGCCTCAACATTCCAAGCGCCTTCGGCAGGTTCAACTCGCGACCATTCCACGCTAAACCTAAACGCATTCATGTTCATTTTTTTCAACAGGTCAAAATCTTCTTCGAACTTGTTATAGTGGTCAGCGCTTTTACCCGAAACATATGAATTCGGATCCTTCGCCTCTTTTTCAACGTCTTGCCAGCTATCAAGGTCTTCAAAGTGATACGCAGCTTGCGCAGCCTTCGATTTGGCATTTTCTAACTCCCATACCGTCCATTGGTTATGAGTGCCGCCTTCTGCTTGATGCGCGCTAATGGCAGCACCCCACAGGAATTTTTTAGGGAAAGCTAACTGAGGTTTTTTCTGCATACCATCTTATTATACGCCATACCTACTGGCAGTGTATAATGACGACATGTTTGGATTCATCTTTCGTGTCTTATGGCGTGTCATTATTCTTGGAATTGGCGTCGGCCTTGTGTGGGCAAGTCTTTTTAAGATCTATCCGTATGCCGACTCCCGCCTTCCGGCATTTATCGCACTCCTCCTCATTTACTGCTTCCTTGCTTATATAGCCATTCCCGCACTTATACGGCTATTCCGCCTCGTTATTAAGCCGAATCATATTCCGCTTTATGTAACCTCGGGTGACGGTTGGCCTGCCGACCCTGTTAATATCGCTGTTGTCGCACGCAGTAAAAAGCACCTCATACAATCTATGGAAAGCGCTGGCTGGTACACGGCCGACCCTATTACTCTGCGAAATGCAATCCGCGAAGCCTACTCTATTCTTTTTAATCAGCCATACCCCAATGCGCCGTTTAGCAATCTTTACCTTTTCGGGCGATCGTTCGATGTCGGCTTTCAAAAACCCGCCAATGGTCACATGAGCGCCCGATCACGTCATCATGTGCGATTCTGGCGCCTCGAAGTTCCTGAGCCCGACGCCAACCATGCAACCCACTTCGACTTTTGGCACAAACGCCTTAAGCATCTGCTCGGGCTTCAAAAAGAAATCTGGATTGGCGCCGCAATCGACGACACCGGACCTATCGGGATTCGATGGCGCTACGGCCAGATTACTCATAAAAACGACCCAGATACCGATAAAGAGCGCGACCTTATCATTAGCAACCTCACCTCGGCAGGCCTCGTTACCTCTGTAAAAACAGTAGAATCTGGCGAGCCATTCTCGTTTCGCGGCCAAACTCTCGGCAATACATTTTTATGCGACGGCACTATCAAAGTCGTCAAGCTGAAGGCGTTGGTTATACCAAAACTGCCTATCGATGTTTCGGAACAGGAAGTCCTATAGCATACAAACGACGAAGCGAGTAGATTTTTATACCCGTTACAGCAAGCGCGATTGCCGCGCTTAGTAGCGGCGATCCAATAAGGACGGTGGCAAAAAGAAAGAATGACGAGTTCGCCACCTTGCCAAGCGGCGACCAGTTAAGATCGAAAATTCTCTTATCAACAAGATAAAAATAGTTCGGGCTCAGTAACGGCCAGAACAAAAATGCCAGAGACAAAAACCCATCAATAAACATAAACTCAAAAAGATAAATACCGATTGCCCAGATCATTTCTGGGTTCATAAAGCCATAGGTCAGATAAATAATCGCGACACACAGACGGTCTGCCATAATATCAAGCACTGCACCACTGCGCATTTCTTGATGTAATTTTCGCGCAATTATTCCATCGGCGATATCGCCGACCCAATACACCGCGATCGCGGCAAAAAGAAGTAATTCGCTACTCTGCATTGCAGCGAGCACCGCAAGAACCACAGCAATAGCCGTACGCACGAATGTCATAAGCGACGCCCACGTGAACAGTGTCTCTTTTATAGGTAGCTCCCAGCCGTGATGTGTCGTTTTTTCCATTAGCTCATCATATCCCCGGCGGTAGTAATTTGCAAATGCACGCTATGAAACAACATCTTCCCCAAAGTGCTTCTGTAGGCGCATAATAATACTTCCTTCATGGCGACCCAGCTTGTCGCTTAACTCCTTTACCGATACACCGTTTTGAAACTCTTGTTTTAGCACGGTATCGTCATCGGGCTTCCATGGTCGGTACGCGTTCGGATATGTCTCGCGCATTTTTGCGATTTTATCAGCCCATCCCGAGTTTGTCGTCTTTTCCTTTTGCGGTTCGGGTGTCGTTTTACGAACCTCTGCTTTTTGGGCAAGGTGCGCAAACTTTTTAGTGTCGCTTGCGGCTCGCCGCCGTAACATCTCATCGATATTCTGGGCATCTTCGCTCACGGCCAGGGCCATGCGGTTAATACCAGTCAAATAGAGGTTGCGCAAATTTTTTACTCGGCTCAAAGCCACGTAACCCATACCCTCTACAAAGGCTTTTCGAAGGTCAATTCGCGCCGCATCAAGCGTCATTCCCTGACTTTTATGGACAGTAATTGCCCAGGCAAGACGGAGTGGTATTTGCGTGATACTGGCACGCTTTTTATCGCCATCGCGAAGCTCCCAGGTATCTGGCGACATAGTGACCCTATTACCATTCCGGAACTCTACAACAGGGTATTCTGTACCTTGCTCGAACTCGACAACCGTACCGATACTACCGTTGGCGTATTTCCGATCCGTTGCATTTTTTACGGCCATTACCAGCGCACCTTCCTTCAAATGAAGTGTCTCTGGGGCAAGTACTGAGCGTTGTAAATTTTCCACATAGTTTGCAGAGCCAGTGGTCGTCTCTGTATAAAAAAGTTCGTCACCTGAAAGCTCTTTTAGCTTGGCCTCATTAAGCCTATCCACATCAACATTCACTGTGTGAAGTTCGGTTAAAACCATATCTTCAGGTGGCTGCTCTTCGGTTCGTGCCAACAGTTTTTCAGCGTGATGACGACGTATTTCCCCGGCGCGCAGCGCGTTTAAAATTTCTAGTAATTCTTCGTCGTCCTGACGATGCTGCTCCTGAAGATAGCAAATCGATGGATCGAGCTCACGCCAAACATTACTATGCACGACAAATCCACCCACTCGCGAACCGTCGCGGTTAATAGGCGGAAGCTGAAAAAAGTCCCCACTCATTATCACCTGAATACCACCAAACGGAGCATCCTTACGTCGTATCAACCGACAAGCTTCATCAACCATGTCTAGCCGAAAATCATGCAACATCGATATCTCATCAATAATCAAGACGTCTGTCTTTTCAATAATCTCTCGTCGCCCCTTGGCGACATGCTCGGCAAATCCGCCAGGTAGATGATCCGAAACACCAATTCCCGCCCAGCTGTGAATAGTTGTGCCGCCAAGATGTGTTGCAGCGAGCCCTGTCGTGGCCGTTACTGATACATGCTTGCCCTGGTGTTTCGATAATCGGACAAATTGATTCAACACAAAGGTCTTACCCGCCCCGGCCGGGCCAGTTAGCAACACGCTTTCCCCAGAAAGCATAATCTCGAGCGCCAAACCTTGATCCATTTACTTTAAGTATACACACCTTTCGTGCTTCGCGCGAGGCTCTGGCGGTGCTATAGTAAGACTATGCGAAAAAGCAAAAGCGGTTTTACTATTGTCGAGCTTATTATAATCATTGTCGTCATTGGCATTCTTGCAACAATCGTTATCGTTGCCTATAACGGATCTCGCACCCGAGCACAAAATGTCGAGCGCATTAACGAATTAAAGGCTTGGCAAAAAGCCTTTGTGCAGTATAAAGGCACGAATAATGGCATCTACCCAGACGTTGCCGATGGCGGCTACTGCCTAGGAACGGGCTTTCCAGACCAGAAATGCCGCGACTACACCCAAGCGGTCAATTTCTATACCGAAGCTGATTCTGCAACACTTATGGATATACTAAAAACATACGATCCGCCACTCTCGGGTTCACGAGTACCCGTAAATGGGACCGTTGGACCATACGTCGAATACTATTCAGATGTTATCCATCTTACAGCCGTGCTAAATGGTACGGCGTCGGATTGTCCAGGCGGTACCTTTTATGTATGGGGCGACGGCGCAGGCCGTATCCTTTGCCGCGTCGCCCTGGAACGAGATTAACCTCGAGGAGGTTCGCCGTCAGGATCGTCGAGCAGCTTTTTGCTCTTGATCTCGTAGCGTTTGCCGGTAATTTCGCTAACGATATAATCTTCGTTGATAAGATTTACGAACGTATCAAGATCGTTGCCATCCATAATAATAATCGCGCCTGCATCATCAGTCATCAACTCTAGCTGCATTGTATCGGCATACTCTATTGCCTGTTCTTGGGTGACGGCACCGATTTCCATTTTCTGCAGTTTATTTACAATTTTCTTGCGTTCACGAACAAGCGATTGCAAATCAAGACCGTCAGGAAAACTCAGTTTGAATTGCTTTTCAATCTCTTCTACCTTTTGGTCAGCGAGTGCCTGTTTTTTATAATCGTAGTTAAATAGCTTTTCAAATTTTCCCTGATTAAACACAAAAATATCTTTATTAACAATCAAAACCTGATTGTCTGAAGGCATTTTAATACCAACATCTGCCTGAAAAGCGCCGAACTTGCCATCGCGAAACTCCCAAGAAGTTGCGCCACTCAGTACCTGTCCTTGGCTAATCGCCTTGATAACATAAAACGGCTTGTCAGGTGTGTCTTTATGAGTAAACTTGGCAACAATACCCTTCACACGCTTAAATTCGTGCTCTTCCTGCGAGAATTCAACAATATCATGGCGCTCTTTTTCAATAATATGCAGAAGCGTCTCGGCACGACCCACCTTTACAAGATCGGTTCGAAGGAGCGTGTTCTCCTCGCCATCCGAAAGCTCATAGTCGCGAACAGAAAGACCAGTTCCCGCACCCATAGTGACAAAGTTTATGAGATCGTACAGGAATAACGGCTTAATTTGCGCATTTAAATCACTCGTAAAATTGGTTGTGTATGGAGTGTAGTTTTTGTTAAACAAAAAGAATTCTACATCGAGTTCTTTTTTAATTCCATCGGTGTTATTTGCCCACAAAAAAATATCGGTAGGCTCAGGGCTTTGGTTTTCCATATTCTAGCTTTCGTTTTGACTTTAATTGCTACTATTGTACCGTACCCATAGCCAATCACGCCAGTGCTTTTACGGCCTTTTATTTACTCCCAGTCAAAACCGTGGCCAAAATGACCATACTGCGCCGTTTGTTCGTAAATAGGACGACGTAAGTCGAGCGCTGTAATTATCCCATTAGGCGTCAGATCATACCCTTGTATCTCTTCGTGGACGCCGTCAATAATAACTGTCGACTCCAGGGGTTCGGCCACACCAATAGCATAGGCAAGTCGAACAAATACCTCACTCGCTTCTCGAGCACGAAGATAATCAACTGCCACTTTGCGAGCCATATACGCCGCACTGCGATCTACTTTACTTGGATCTTTTCCGCTAAAGGCGCCGCCACCGATTGAGATCCGCGGCCCGTAATTATCAACAATCAGCTTGCGGCCCGTCAAACCCGCGTCAGCATCAAACCCGCCCAAATCCCAATCACCGCTAGGGTTAATGTGATATATCTCGGCACCTCCATATTGCTTCGCCCACTGCTCTACAGCGACACGTAGCTCGGCCTTTTTTGCATGTTGAAAACTTGCAACAACAGAAACAATCCGCCCGTCACTTACCGTCACCTGTGTTTTACCGTCAAATGACCATCTTTGGTACAAATGTTGGTTCAGCTCTCGCGACAATACCACTTCTAGCGGCAAAAACTCTGGAGTCTCACTTGTTGCATACCCAATCATAATCCCCTGGTCGCCCGCACCACCAGTATCCACACCCTGCGCAATCTCACTACTTTGCGTAGCGATATGAACAAACACTTTTACTTCTCCCGCCAGACGCCTTACGATTTTTTCAATATCTACATCGGCAAATTTACTCGTTACCTCGCCTGTAACAAATACGTGACCGTGACCACCCGCGACATCAACCGCAACCCGGGCAAGTGGATCTTTTGCGATATACGCATCAAGTATTGCGTCAGAGATCTGATCGCAAATTTTATCCGGATGCTTTGGCGAGACACTCTCGGCAGTTCGATAATTATAAATAGCAGACATAAAACTCCTTTCATCTGCCCCAACAAAAGAAGAATCTACAAGAATATGCATATCATTCCCTTATCGGGCTGGATTTAGCACCTGACATTGCTGCTGGTTGCTGGCGAGTCATAGGGCCAGTCCCTCGTCGCACTCTTGATATTAGTTAGCTTTTTGAGTATAGCACACGTCAGATACATTCACCACAAGCTTGATTCTTTACTAGTCATATGTTATAATATAAATAGTCCTTTTGCACCTGCAACAAAACGAAGGTTGGTAACAGCACCATGCTCGACCCCGCAACCCTGTTCGGAGACGAACTCAATCGGACCATCGTTATTGACGACGCCAACGGTGTCGTCACCATCGAGTCCGACGACATGCGCAACGCTCTCTACTTCGCCCGTAAGGTGGGCGAATACCTGCCGGGCGTCACCTGGAGCGAAGTGATCGTAAGCAGCGCCGAGCGAAGCCTCACCTTTACGGGTGGCATCGACATCTTCCAGCCCTGGAAGATGATCATCAAGGGCTTCCCGCTGTGCGGCATGGTCGACCACGCCACGCACGACACCGGGGTTTTCCTCACCGAATTCCTCCCGGGACGCCTCCCCATGACTCTGGAGCGGATCGTGGAGATCCTCTCCATGCCGCGAGACGGCAACCCGAACAACTGGAACTCCACCGCCTACAAGTTCGCCTTCCTCCCACCGCAGTAGCTGTAAAAGAGACGCACCCCCGTTACTGGGTTGCAACGCCATTCATTTGGCGTTCTCCGGTAACGGGGGTCTCTTTTTGTTAAAAATTATAGCGCATGGTGATCTACATCGATACGTGAGACTGCAGCAATTGCCCCAACAACCCCAAGGCTGCGAATAACATTTGGCGTATCCGAAAGCGTGTCAACAGCCCCCACTTCAATACCCTCGCGCAAAACAACACGCGGCGTTAAAAAAGACGGGCCGTTTTTTGTTTTCTCAAGCAATACTAACGTCGTCGACCCTAATACCTGCTCACCAGCTTCCCGAATCCACCCTTCCAGTGCCGCCGTATACTCTTCGACCTCGCCCTTTATAAGCGTGTGTGTTCCCTGCTCTGTAATAATAGTGACGCGATCCCCAGAGCGTGCCCTCACAAGATCAAGTGACGCATAGCTCCCGTCTTCTCGCCTCTGGGTTCTACAGCTTCCCTCAAAGTATTCTGCCATGCTACCTATAGCCGCTGTTCGCGCGCCTTGTTCGCCCATTCGTCGGCAAGCTCGTTTCCTTTATCGCCTACATGACCACGCACCCAAATTAATTTTGCCTTCGACGCACGATATAAGGGACAAACCTCTTTTACGATATCGAGGTTCTTAATCTCGCCGCCCTTCTTTTTCCACCCATTAGCTTCCCAGCCAAGCGACCATTTTGTAATGACATTAATCCAAAATTCGCTATCGGTATAAATTTCACAATCCGCACCATTCGCGTCTTTCAGCGCCGCAATAAGCGCTTTTCCTTCCATGCGAATATTTGTCGAATCCATCTCGTGACCAAAAACGGTCGGTTCCATATCTTTAATAACGGCAAATCCGCCAGGACCGGGGTTGGGGCTGCAGCTCCCATCTGTGTAGTAGGTTATCATTATTTCAGTATAGCGTACTCGCCCAGCTACCTATCCGAATCGACACCTAGTTCGCAAAGCGTTTCTATCATCTCTTCTCGCGTCAGCTTGTCCGTTTCGAGATTGCTCTGCTTTGCGATAATATGACCTTGAATAAGATGCTTCATCCGGATCGCGTCGTTTCGCCAGAGGTAGTTGATTTGAAAATGGTCAACCGAGCTCATAACACGGCTAGCGATGGTGAGTGATCCAAACAGCGGGCCAATACTGCACGATACGTTCAGAACATCTTCTACCCTAAAGCTAATCACATTCGATGTCCAAAAAAAGTCGCGTTTTATAATACTTATCTTCGTGCGGTCCACCACAATGTCATCTGGAAACAACTTTATCGGAAACACTGTGCGGGCGGCGCCAAGCACCTGGTGGTATCTTTTTATTGTCTTCTTCAATTTAGCTGCTGCATCGAGTTCTTTTTGCTTTTTTGTAGTATGCGGAAACCCATTTAAGAATCTCTCGGCCGAGGTAAATTGTATGTCTCTATTTAAAATATCTTTTACTTCGTGAAACGCTTTTGTTGCCACAACACCCATTTTTTTGCTCTGTTCCAGCAGCAAGTCGTAGGTGGACGGTTTTCCAGAAGACGGCTCGTTGGATAGATTGCTCATTTCATCAATCAACTCGTCATCTTTCATGGTGTACACGTCCTCCATTTAGATATTACTAGTATATAGCACGCCTGTCATCGCGTGCAATATACGCATAGAATGTACATTTTAAAAAATATCTTACGACTATTGTAAATATGACATTTCGACGCTGCTATTGCCTTAATAGGGCGCCGCGATCTACAATAAAGGTAATGCGTCATAAAGAAATCAACTCTCTTGCCGAAAACTATGCGGCACAATATAACCCCGAAAAGCTAACGCCGTTTCCCTACGAAAACGTCACAAAAGACCGGGGTGATCTTGATGTTGTCTATGTCGACCTCGACGATGATTCGGCGTCGGGCGTCATACTCTACGAAGAAAAGGACAACCGCTACAGTATTCTTATCAACTCAACAAAAAGCGTTAATAGGCAGCACTTTACCCTCGGCCACGAACTAGGCCACTATTTTCTCCACCAAGATATCCTTAAAACAAAAAAAGGCTTAGTAGACGGCGAGAAGACGCTCGACAATAGCAATATCCTCTACCGCCTCGACGATGCCGCCATGCAGACACAAATCGAAACCGAGGCAAACCACTTTGCCGCAGCGCTTATTATGCCCTCGCACCTTGTAGAGGAAGCATGGGACGTCCTTCATGATATCGAGGAGTGCGCAAGGTTGTTCAAGGTTTCAACGATCGCCATGAGTATTCGCCTTACCGAATTGGAGCTTGTCAGCTAATGAGCGCCGTTCAAAAAAACAACCCCGATGAAGCCTATTCGCAAAAGCTTCAAAAGTTTTACGATATCCTTGAAACGCCTCCTGCAACCAGTGGTCGTTATGTTGTCGCTGGAAGCACAAAAGCCCCAAAACGTTCAAATATTTCAGATGAATTGGCTCGCGAAAAAAAATTAAAAAACGATGACACCGAACAAGATATACGGCTCAAAAAACTGACTCTCGATCGCCTTTTTGTTTTCCTTGCGGGCGAAACCATAATAATTTTTGGATTTGCCTTTTGTCAGGCAACTCACCTTTTTAATTTCGCCCTAGAAGAGTGGAGCTTCAACCTTCTTACTTCTGTAACAATCGCCCAGATAACCGCTATGCTATTTGTCGCCGTTAACTATCTATTCCCCAAAAAGACGAAATAGCGTAAATGATGAATCACTCAGCTAAAGCGATTCGCCACTATTGTCCGTGAAGACTGAGCTGCGTCTTTATTAAACCGTCAACATCACTCCGCCAGTAAAAACCAAATTCCGTGCAGCGCGCGCTCGCACCTGTTCCGGTACACGATCCGTCATTATGATACCCATATTCCCCTACAGTTGGGGTTTTATTGTTTACCAGCGTAATAGCAGTCACCCCCGGAGGAATCATGAGACCATCTTTCATGCTCGGCAAATTAGCGGTGCGCCACGAACTCAGCGCCACGCCAATCGTACCGTTGTTAAACGGCGGATAAAAGCCATTGTCGATATAATATGCCTCTACAACCTGCGCAAATTGCCGCGCATCAGATGTCCGCTCACTGTCTTTAGCCTGGGCCTGAATGCCGTTATAGGCAACGATCGTAATCGCCGCTAAAATCGCAATAACAACAATCACAATCAACAGTTCAACAATTGTGAACCCTTGCTGCCGTTTATTGCTCATAATTCCGTAATCCACCCCTTACGCTATTGATGATGTTTTGATCTACTATAAAGTATCGATAGCAACGCGAGTTTGGTTTGTCGTGTCGCGCTCACGAATCGTCACCGAGTTATCCTCAAGACTGTCAAAGTCAACCACGACGCAGTATGGCGTGCCGATTTCGTCTTGGCGGCGGTAGCGCTTACCGATATTTCCGTTGTCATCCCACATGACATTTCCGTGCTTCTTTTTAAGAATTTGGTACACTTCACGGGCTTTTTCTACCAGCTCTGGCTTATTTTTCAGTAGTGGTGACACGGCGTATTTTACCGGTGCTAAATGCTCTGGAAACTTAAGAAACACGCGCTTCTCGCCGTTTACTTCGTCTTCGGTATATGCACTGGAAAGCACCGCCATAAGCGCACGTTCAACACCAAAACTCGGCTCAATCACATGCGGAACAAAACGCTCGTTCGTCCCCTTTACACCGTATTCCATGCTCTTACCAGAGACGCGCTGAATATTATCAAGGTCGAAACTAGTGCGATACGCAAGGCCAAGCAGCTCTTCTTTACCGATAGGAAAATCAAACTCGATATCAATCGTACGTTTACTATAGTGCGCACGGTCTTCTTCAGGAACCTCTAGTTCGTGAATGTTCTCGCGCGGCAAACCAAGCGCATCAAGAAATTCGTAAATGTCTTTTAGTAGCGCATCAAAACTCTCGGCCCACTTTTCAGGGTGAACAAAATATTCAATTTCCATTTGTTCAAACTCGCGTGAACGAAAAATAAAGTCTCGTGGGCTAATCTCGTTACGAAACGCCTTTCCCTGCTGCGCAATACCAAATGGTAAGTCAGGATAAAAGTTGTCGACAACGTTTTTGTAGTTGGTAAAAATACCTTGGGCCGTTTCAGGGCGGAGGTAGCTTACCGATGAATCATCGGCTACAGGCCCTACGTGGGTTTCGAACATCATGTTAAAGGTGCGTGATTCACTGAGTGGGTTGCCATCTGGACTCTTGATTCCGTTTTCACGAACCGCTTCATCCATCTGTGCCATACTCATACCCGTTGGGTCGATTCCCTTGTCTTTTAGGATATGATCCGTGCGATAGCGGCGTTTGTTAACCGTATCCTCACAAAGAGGATCAACAAACGTATCCACATGCCCACTAGCCTGCCATACCTTTTGGTTCATAAGAATAGCAGCATCAACACCATACATATCGTCGCGAGAATCAACAAACATTTTCCACCAAAGCTGCATAATATTGCGCTTAAGACTGACGCCCAGTGGACCGTAGTCCCAGGTTCCGCTTAGTCCGCCGTAAACTTCCGAGCCTTGATAAATAAAGCCTCGGCGCTTCGCCAAAGATACGATTGCTTCCATTTTCTCGTTTTTCTGTCCTGCCATAATGTTCTGATTATAACAGAGAGGAAAGGCATTTGATACAACAGGACTTCGAATGCCGTAAGATATCAGGCTTCCGCGTATCTATACCGCCGCATGCTGCCGCGCAACCAACCAGCAGTCGGACAGTACACCCTCAAGACCACCCACTTGAGCCAGCGTCTTTAGCGGTTTCGCGCTGACAAGTCGTAAAAATTTAATATGATCCGCAGTCAGCTCGCCGTTTACCGCAGCTCGAAGGCCCTTTTCGGCAACGTCGTAATTATAACGGGCATCGGCAGACAGTCGCTCGCCGTTCACATCGTGAGCCAGGCTCAGCTCGTGTCCTAGCATTGCCGCATATCGCAGATAAAACCATGTTTCAGTCAGCTGGCGCGAACAAGTTTTGCTATCGAGTGCCATAAGCACCTCGGCCAAAATATCATACCATTCGGGCTCATCCATCATCTCGCTCGCCTTGGTGACCTGCTTTACCGCTTCGTACGCAAATTGCATTCTGTCGTAATCCTCAAGAATGTGGCGATAAAATTGCACGAGCCGCGCCGACGTAAGTATACCCAGCTCTCCTTTTCCCTTAGTAATAACAATATCGCACACCGCAAACAGTTCTATGCCGCCAGCAAGGCGGCTTTTTTCGCGCCGTACACCGCGCGCAATAACACTTCGTTTTCCTTCTGGGGTGAGAACTTGCAAGATTCTATCCGCTTCGCCATAATTTGTGCGACGCAGCACAATAGCGCGCGTCCGATTAGCTGTCACGGAAGTACCTTTCGGATAGCTACCACTAGATCATTTGGTTTCATAGTTGCCTTATCAAGTACGATCTTCACGCCATATACCGCTAGGTCTTCCTGCGCCAATTGATCCGCGCTATTACTGCAAATCACCACGGGTATCGCCATCAAATCGGCATGCGAACGAAGCTCATGAAGCAGTGTAAAAGCATTTGGGCCTACCAAAAGGACATCCAGAACAATAGCGTCTGGAGTTGTCGTATCTATAGCGTCGATAGCGGCAAGTGCATGCGGGACACTTTCGGCGCGCATACCAACGCCAGTCAGTGTTCGCACATGCTGCTCTGCCAGCCAATCATCATCTTCAACAATAAGAACGAAGGGCGTTTTTGTCATAGCAAGCTCAGCTGCGTCGAGGCAGATACATCAACATAAAACGTTGCGCCGTCGCGGTGGCGAGTAGCACCAATTTTCGCCTGCATAGCACCAGCAAATTGCCCGGCAACATACAACCCAAGGCCACTACTTTGCGGCCGCGTGTGAAGTACTTGTACCCCAGTACCAATTTGCGCCTGAAGCCGCTGCCACATATCTGGCGGCACAGCTGGACCATAATCTCGCACGCCAAGGCGTATTTTCGTTCCACCCTCGCACGAGCCCGCACGAAGCTCCACAGGCGCGCTGTCCGACGCATAATGCAAGGCGTTATCGCCAAAGTTCAGCATAATCCTCCGAAGCAAGTCGCGATTCGCAACAGCAAGAATCGGCTTATAGCGCGACGCAACACGAATCTCACGCCCTTTTGCCTTGTAGAGCGGCGCTAGTTCGTGCGCAACTTCTTCACAAATTTGAATAGGATTGAGCGGTTCGAGCTGAAATAGTCCTTCCTCAAGGCGAGCCGTCCGCGAGAGATCGGTTGTGAGCCGCAGCGCTCGTTCGCTCACAAGAACTATTTGCCGCATCATACGCTCACGCTCTGCCGGCGGTACATTATCCGCCTCAAGCGCCAGCGATAACTGACGCACAAGCGCAAGTGGCGCCTTTAGCTCATGCGCCGCCGTAACGGCAAAAGACAGTTCCCCAAAAAGAACTGCCTCTTGCTGCCTTGACGACTGTCCCATACTCCCCTTCATACTACATCTAGTGTATCACGAGGCGAAGTTAGCTGTCGCTACTAAGAATTGAATTTAATCGTTTTTATAATATTTTCAAAGTCGGGCTTAAACGTATCGGCATCGGTGCGAAGTGTGACGGTTTTATCGCGGATTTTATAAATCACCGCCGAGCCTCGAATATTCTTTGTAAAGTTTCCGTCGAACCTGGTTCCGTTATTACCATTCGCGCTTGTTGCGCTGCTACGAAGATCGCCCTTTTTCACGAGTGACTCGTATGATTTCACAACCTGGTCGTAATCCTTTTCCTCAATAATAACGCGCAAGCTGTATTGCTGCGTCGCGCTAACCGGAGGAACGGTAACTGGGTTGAGGTAAGCCTCGTAGCGGCCACCACTTGCACCGTCACGCGCAACGTAAACGCTCCATGTTTTTGGATAGTTAAATGTTAAACGGCCGTAGTCGTCGGGTCCAACAAACTGGCGGTTCGGTTCTTTTTCGCGCTCGGCAAATTTTAATTCATCGGCGTCAGATTGCTCTTTTTTGCCTTCGAGTACAGCAAGATCTATTTTGCCATCGACGTTAGTTTTTTGCTCGTTGTAATTGAGGTACGCCCAAATTGCCGCGGAGCCGGTCGCCAGTGAAAGAACGATCAATCCGATGATTGCAATGAGCGATCCACTCACCGCGCCCTGTTCGTGTTTGCGAGATTGTAATATATTCATATGGTTATTATACTTACGCTTTCCCCACCTGTAAAGGAGTGAATTCATAGAGACTATGAGCGCCAAGCATTCGCAATGGGTTGCGCCCTGGCATTTGGCTTCCATAGGTAATAACAGTCAGTTTTTTATCAAGTCTCGTCGCCTCTTCGGCAATTTTATCTCCTAATTTTCCAATGTCGCGTGATACGGCAAATAAATAAATGACAGTCGTCTCTTCGGGCAAGCGAATATTCCAAAAATTAGCCACGTGCGCTTGAATGTTGGGGTTGCGACGTGAGATGAAGCGCGTTATCGCTACTAAAATTGGATTTAATTCGTAGCCGATTGCCTTCGCTCCGTGCGACGCAGCCTCTCGTAAAACAACGCCGTCACCCGAACCGATATCAATAACAACATCATCTTTTTTTAAAGGATACAGCTCGCTGAAAGCGGCTTTTAGTTCTTTACGTTTACTTGGAACATACGGTGCTCCCCAAAAAACAACAAATCCAAACGCCAGAACGATGGCCGCAAATATCCAAAACGCTATCTCTGCCATTATTCCGACTCAGTAAACTTAGCTTTTACTATTTCGATATTATTTTTAAGCGCCAAAAGATCTTTTTCTATTTCCTGCGCCAGCTTCTCAGCCTCGGTGTATTTATCAAGAGCTTTTTCAAGCTCAAAATCTCCACTATCAAACCATGCCACAAGCTCGTCGAGCTTGGCTGTTTTTTCAGCGATTGTTTGCTTATTTTTTACTGACATTCCGTACCTCCGCTTGTAGTATCATATCGCTTTTTTCAATTTCAATCATCGCGCCTTTTTCAACCTTCCCTCGCACAAGGGCATATCCACGAGCAAGGACTTTCTTAGGGTCGAGTTCGGCTAGTATTCTCATTTTACTATTTAACTGCAATTCGTAATACGAATATCTGTTCGTTATCGCCGTAAGCGAACGCATCATATCTTTTTGCACCTGGTGCATTTTACCCTCAATCGCTTGTTCAGTTCGCGGCAGCAACGAGCCCACCTGCCGTCGCACACTCATAATAAGGCTTTTGCGATCCGGAACAACAAGCTGCGCCGCATTACTTGGCGTCGCCGCGCGAACGTCGGCGGCCATATCCGCAAGACTCACATCTACTTCATGCCCCACCCCTACTAGCGTTGGGATACGGCTCGTTGCAATCTCACGAACCAGCAACTCATCATTAAAAGCGCTCAGATCATCGGCGCTTCCACCGCCTCTTATGATAACAATCACTTCTGGCAATTTCTCGCGCGAATTAAAATACTGCAATGCGCGAATTATCTGATCAGGTGCATCGGCACCCTGCACTTGTACATGCGCAACATCCACCTGCATTCCACCCCAACGATCATTTAAAATCTTAATAAAATCCGCATAGCCTGCCGCCTGAGTACTACTTATAACAGCAATATGCGACGGCGCGAGCGGAAGTTGTCTTTTGCGATCCGGCGAAAATATTCCTTCAGCTTCTAATTTTGCACGCAGCAGTTCGAAACTTTTCTTCAAACTCCCCTCACCACTAGGACGAATCGAGCGGATCGTCAGGCTAAACTTACCCCACGGTGTTAGCTTGGGTGTCGCCGTGATAATCACCTTCATACCATCTTCGATCGCAAGCCTAAGTTGCCACACCGACATAAAACAGCCGACACTCCCGCCGGCATCCTTAATATCAAAAAAAACGTACTTGCCTTGATTTACTTTAAAACTCGCCACCTCGCCCTCAACCTCGACGGCCGGGTAGGCATATTCGAGGGTTTGGTTGGTCAGCGCAATAAAGTCGCTAACGCTGAATCGGGGGTTGATGCTTTTTTCCATATTTCACAAGTGCCATCTGATAAAAAACATATCCTAATATAATTGTTCCAAGCAGCAAAATAACTCGCGTCAGAACGATTCCCGCAATCGCAACACCCTGGCCAAGCCCTGCAACCGCCAAAAACGCTACCATAATTGCCTCGTACGCACCCGCCCCTCCCGGCGTTACGACAAAAAATCCAGCTAGCGCCGCTACGCCGTACGCAATAAGCACAGGTGCCGGGTTTACTGGAACGCCAAGCGCCCAAAACGTAATCAAAAATAGCGAAACATCGGCGAGAGTAAACAGTACACCCCACATAAACGGCTTAAGCAAAATTCGTTTGTCGGCCTTAAGCGCTAAATAGTCTTTATGCATCTCATCAAAAAAGTCATAGACGCGCTTTCTGTGAAGTACCGATTTTTTGCGGCCAAATGTCACCTTACGTACAAACTTATTAACTCTCGCCACCATCCAGTCGCTAAAACCCGTCACGCGTTTGTGACTACTAATAAGGTAGATTCCACCCAAAATCGCACCAAGCATAATACTCACCAGCCCCGAACTCATCAGTATCATCCAACGGTTAATATTGCCATCAATCGTGATCATAACCACAGAAAGAGCAATAAGAACGATCAGCGCTGCAAACACCACTGCAAAACGGACCACCTGAGACATGGTCGCACGACCAGGTGTGACACCAAATTTCCCAAGCCGCCACGTCATATACGAAATGCCGCTCACCCCGCCACTTGGCAAAATATGGTTAACGAAGTTCATCTCTAGCGACATGCGCGCAAGCGTAGCCGGCGCAATATGCCCAATCGAGTCTTTTGCGCGAAGATATGAAAAGATCACCTCTCCCCCGGCGTAGTACACAAGAATTTGCCCCGGAATCAGAAGAAGCAGTATCCATATGTTCACTTGACCCAACAATTCCCATGCTTGCATAAGCTCGTGTCGCGAGAAATAAATAATAACGACAATAAAGATCAACGTGATCGCACTTAACCAGGCTCTAAAAGACATGGTTCTAGTATATACTATAAACACTATGTATATTGTGATTTTAGGGCGCCAGCCCGCAATCGGTATGGCCGAGCTTGAACATCTTTACAGCGCAAACGCGACGCGCTGGTTTTCAGACCAATCCGCACTTGTTGATACCGACACCTTTTCAATCGATCACCTAGGCGGCGCACAAAAAGCCGGCCGCGTTATTTTTGAACTTCCTCACGGCGATTGGCACCGCACCAGCATGAAAATCGTTCAAACCTACGTACGTGAATGGGCTCAGTTCGAGGGCAAAATCACGCTAGGTATTAGCGCATATGGGTTCGACGAGCCCGCGCGAGAAATCCAAAAAACCGGCATTATCCTTAAACAAAAACTTAAAAAAATAGATGTCAGCCTTCGTCTTATTCCAAATACCGAAGCCGCACTAAACACAGCGACATCTCACCACAACAAACTCGGCTTATCAGAAAACAAAGTTGAGCTTATAGCTGTACGTGCAAGAAACGGGCGTGTTATTGTTGCCGAAAGTATCGGCGCGCAAAATATCACCGCCTTCGCTCACCGCGATCAAGGCCGTCCAAAGCGCGACGCATTTGTAGGCATGCTCCCTCCAAAACTTGCCGATATTATGATTAATCTTGCCGTAACGCCAGGCAAAACAACGCCGCGAGTGCTCGACCCTTTCTGCGGCACTGGCGTCGTCCTTCAAGAGGCAGCACTTATGGGCTATGCGGTCTACGGCACCGACCTAGCCGATAAGATGATCGACTTCTCTACTACTAACCTTCAATGGCTTGCCGATACGCACCATGTAAAAATCGATGCCACGCTTCACCAGGGCGACGCAATGGATACAAAATGGAAACCACCTATCGATGCAGTCGTTGGTGAAACATACCTAGGACAGCCGTTTAGCGCCCCTCCTTCGCCCTCAAAACTTGCCGAAGTTCGCAAGAACTGTAATTACATTATCGGCACCTTTCTTAAGAATATTAGCTCACAAATCGAACCAGGCACCCCTGTTTGTATCGCTGTTCCAGCGTGGCGTGACACAAACGGTCAATTTAGCCGCCTTCCGCTCGCCGATGAGCTTTCCCACTACGGTTTTAGCGAATACGAATTCAAAAACATCAGTAAAAACGACCTTCTTTATTACCGAGAAGACCAAGTTGTCGCACGAGAGCTTCTTGTACTCGTAAAGTCTTGACGAATCACCCCTATTCACGTACAATAGAACAGATTGATTTAGAAACTGTAAGGAGTTAATTCCATGTCACACGTTAAAGCAGGTGGTTCAAGTAAGAACATCCACAACAACGCCGGTCAACGCCTTGGCGTTAAGCGTTTTGGCGGCCAAAAAGTAAACACAGGAGAAATCCTTGTTCGCCAAACTGGTAGCACTAAAATTGCTGGTCCTGGTACCTTTGTCAGCAAAAACTTTACTATTCACGCTGCTATAGACGGTGTCGTAAGCTTTGGTAAGGTTAAAAAAGGCCACTTTACTGGTAAGAGCGTTCCTCGTACTCAGGTAAGCGTTCAGCCTGTCGACGACAAGCAACTCGTAAAAAAATAGTGATATCACTACACAAAATAGCCCCTCTCTAGGGGTTATTTTGTTGCTCAAGTATTTCACGAAACAAAAAAATACTCCGCATTGCGGAGTATTTTGAGGTAGTACAATCTCTAGTTCTGATCGTGCTTTGGTGTCATGCCCAAATGAAACTTTACGCGCTCAACAACATCACCAATAACCACCTGTGATTTTACAAGGTAATCATCAACACCAAGCGATTCGGCACGCTCTTTATCCTTTGGCTGGCTAAGCGCCGTTAACATAATAACGCGAATATTGGTGGTATCTGGGGTATTACGCAAGATATCAAGAACATCAAAACCGCTGATCTTCGGCATCATAGCATCAAGCAAAATAAGATCTGGCTTAAATGCAATCGCGGCCGAAAGCGCGTCTTCACCGTTGTTTACTTCACGGATTTCAAATCCTTCAAGTTCGAGCCTAGATTTGTAAACGGCTGCAAGTGCAGTATCATCTTCGACGAGTAGTATTTTTTTCTTAGCATCCATAGCTGTCCTTATAGTACCTAAAGTTTACAAAAAGCACAAGCGCGCACCACTTATCCGGCAAGTTTGCCCAGTGCAGCATCCAGCTGCGGATCACGGCCCGCATTAACATCATCGGCCGTCAGCTCAACAACAGTGTTCGGCGCGATACCTTCTTTCATAATATTTTTGCCATTTGGCGTATACCAGCGAGCAATTGTCACTTTTAGTTTTGTGCCAGCACCAAGATCGAGGATTTTTTGCACACTTCCCTTACCGAAGGTTTTTTCGCCCACTAGCGTCGCCGCACCATGGTCTTGCAAAGCACCCGCAACAATCTCGCTTGCACTTGCACTTGCGCCATTAACAAGAACGATTGTTTTCAGACCGCTCAGCACCGGATCGTTACCAGACTTTAGCTCGTCTACCACTCTTCCATTCGTTCGTTCGGTCACAATAAGTTTGTCATTAAGCCATAATCCAGCAACGTCTTGCGCGGCCGTTACATAGCCGCCGCCATTACCACGAAGATCCAGAACAATCGCCTTCACACCCTTATCCTTAAGACTTAGCGCCGCCTCACGTGCCAAATGCGATGTGTCACCATCGAAACGGCTTATTGTCAGTATGCCGATATCATTCTTGATACTACTTGAAACACTAGGGTTATTCACCGTCGCTCGGGTAATCGTGTACTCCTGAGTTGCCGTGCCCCGCCCCACTGTCACCTTTACCGTCGTGCCGGCCTCGCCGCGAATAGCCGCAACTACCTTTTCAACAGTCCAGTCCGACGTCGCCTCATCGTTGACGCCGATAATACGATCACCTGCCTTTAGGCCTGCATTTGCAGCCGGGTTGTTGTCAAGCACGCGAATGATTGTTGGCTGGTCGTCGCGCACACCTATCTCGGCACCTATACCACCACCAATCGAGCCGCTAAGGTCTTTATCGAACTCCTCCGCCTCTTTGGCGTCCATATATACCGTGTACTGATCACCAGCGGCCGCCACCATACCCCTGTTAGCTCCATCGATAAGCTTTTGCGTATCGAGAGTGCCGTCAAAATTAACAGACAATTCTTGGTATGTTTTTTGAACCGTTTTAAGATCGAGTGTTCCCGTTTCTACCTTAAAGCCAAAAACAGGGGCTATAACAGCTAGCACTTCGTTGCTCCTTGTACCCGCAACAAACCCAATAACAACCGTCACCGCGATCGTAAGAAAATAAATATTTTTTGATATGCCCGCTCGCACCACTGGGCGTTCGGCCATAGACTGCTGTTCGTCTGCCACTAAAGAAATCCCCTTATTCAATCAAAAATTCAACTTATATAAGTATAGCGCACTCGTACTAGAGTGCGCTATATCCATAAGCTATATTCACTGTTAAAAGTAGATGTACGTATCGTACGTTGCGCTTGAAACACGCATTTTACTATAGTGCCCCCAGCCAGAACCGCCTGCGTTGTAGTAGTTATACTGACTCACATCTACCGTGCCATCGCCGTTTACCGCTTCGATCCAGACGACATGTCCGTATTGGCCGGCAGATATAACACCCACTGAACCAACTTTTGGCGTGCTACCTATCTTAAATCCAGCAGCTGTCGCACTTCCAGGCCACATATTTGCATTACCCCAGTAACGGGGCTCGTAGCCGGTTTTCTGAATAACCTTCCAGGCGGTATAGCTCACACACTGACGGCAGCCATAACCTAGCGGATCGCCACCGTTACCATCCGCTCCACCATGTGAAACAGCATTCTCATCGACATAGCATCCACTTTCCCATGGATAGCCACCCTTGTTCGGGTCGCCTGGCAATATATTAACCGACCCACCACCATTGGCCGCACGGATCGCCGCTTCGATTGCTGCCTGCTGCTGCTTTTGAATTTCTAGTTTTTTAGCATTCGTCTCGGCTGATAGTGCCTTATACGAGCTTTCCTGGCCACGCGTTGCGGCCAACAAGCCCTGTTGTTCGGATTCTTTTGCTGCAAGTGCATTACGCGCATTGCGCTGGTCACCAAGTACCCGTGCAACATCGGCTTTTTGCTTTTCAAGCGAGACTTTAAGTGCTTTGATTTTTACGATCGATTGCGACAACTGATCGCGAATCGCCGATCGATACTCTTGCTTATCGACATAATCGCCAATATTTTGGCTGCTGGCAAGCATTTCGAGCGGTGTAATTTTGTCATCGATATAAAGGCTAGCGATTGTCGTGCCAAGAACCGACTTACTATTTGCTATCTCCGCTTCAGTATCGACAATTTGCTTTTTCAACTTATTAAACTTCGCCTGGCTGAGTTCGATTTGGCCCTGTATTTGGGCTTTTTGGTTGCTTAAACGGTTTATTTGCACCTGCAAAGAATCGGCCTTGCCTTTAAGTTTCGCCGCCTCGGCTTCGTAAGCGTCAATCTCGCGCTGCAGCGCTTGAATCTGATCGTCGTATTTGTCCGCCAAGACTCGCGGCTGAACGCTAAGAGGTGCTGCCACCATCATCAAAACGGCCGCCGCCACAAGAATTGACTTTGTGACTAACCCTTTTGAAACTGGTGTGGTGGACCGCTGTTTCATGTACGTTTATAGTAGCACAAGCACGTTAAAAAGTCAATGAAGCTTATGCTTAGATTTTAAGATATCGACGCGTCGCAAGAAGCGATGAAATGATGCCAATTGTCGCACCCAGACCAATCATTCCAAGCAGCACAAACCCAAGGTATGTCGTCATGAAATTGATCGTGCCTTGAAGCACAACACCGTAACTAAGCAACTGATCGCTCGATGCATATAGCAAACTAACCCCAATAACCGTCGCAACAACCGCAGCAATAATGCCATAAACCACCGCCTCGACAACAAATGGGCCACGGATAAAGTTTCGGTCGGCACCAATAAGCTTCATCATCTGGATTTCGTCTTTTCGGTTAAAGATTGCCATGCGAATAGTATTGAACACGATAAGCGAAGAAATGGCGATGAAGATAACGCTCGCTACCAACCCGGCTGTTTCGGCAAAACCTACCCAACGGCCAATGTTTTCGATTGCCGAGCGGCGCTGACCGGCAAACGATGGCTCGCGGTTAGGATCGATTTGTGTCTTTAGCGTTGGATCGGTCGCTACGAAATTGCGCAACTCATCGGTTTTGTTTATATCGACGGGACTAATACGGAATGTTCCAGGAAACTCGTTCGTTGATTCGTTTAAGGCATTCAACATATCAGCCTCACCCTTGTTTTCTTGGGCAAATGCCGCTCGTGCCTGATCTGGTGAAACATACGTAACACCACGAACCGACGATGTTAAACCTTCAAGCCCCGACTGGATTTTTTGCACGTCTTCAGGCGTAATGTCATTTTTAACATAGATAGACATATCTACTTTTTCGCGAATCTCGCTGACCGTATCAACAAGCACATTACGTGCAGATAGGGTTACAAACACGACAACAAGGGTGATTGTCATAACGGCCGTAGCGGCAATTGTTAGCCACGCATTACGGCTAAAGTTATTGACACCATAGCGACACATGCGCATAAAGGTAATCCACTGGCGACGGTGGCGTTTTTGGCTTGCAAATGCCTTAGAGTCTAGTTTGCGTTTGCTCATTGCCTGTAACTCCCCTGCGCTTGGTCGCTCGTAATTTTACCATGCTCTAGCGTCACGACGCGGCGCTTCAGTTTATTAACGATCTCGACATTGTGAGTTGTTAAAAGTACTGTCGTGCCATATTTGTTAATTTTTTCAAGCAGACGAACAATATCCCAGCTGTGCTTTGGGTCGAGGTTTCCGGTTGGCTCGTCGGCAATAAGAATTTTTGGCTGACGCACCACAGCACGAGCAATTGCAACACGCTGGCGTTCACCACCTGAAAGCTGGTGAGGAAATTGTTTTTCTTTGCCAGTGAGGCCCACAAGTTCAATTACTTTTGGGACAGTGTTTTTAATTTCGCGGTTTGTCATGCCGGCAATCTCTAGTGCAAATGCAACATTTTCAAATACAGTTCGCTGAGGTAAAAGCTTAAAATCCTGAAAAACAACGCCAATCTTGCGGCGCAGCAACGGAATGTGTTTGTCTTTTAGCGTATCGTAGTCTATTCCACCAACAACGATTTTGCCACTTGTTGGCTTTTCTTCGCGAGTTAATAGCCGAAGCAAGGTGGTCTTGCCTGCCCCGCTCGTACCGACCAAGATAACGAATTCCTTTGGCTCAACGTGCAAACTGACACGGTTGATCGCTGGTTTCATATCTTTTCCGTATGATTTTGTTACCCTATCTAAAAGAATCATTACTCCCTATAGTATACCATAAACGCGTTATGTTCTATGCCCGTTTGCCAAAATAAAATATGCCCGCGGCCAGCCATAAAATAGCAATCGCTCCGCACAAGAACGTAAAAAGCGGCAATCCTAGCGCAATAATAAGGGGCATCGAGAGAGCGGTGACAATACCACCACCCATGAATGGTTCGAACAAAAGCTGTTTGTATCCAAAACTTTCCACAGCTCCAGTTTTTCGTTTCGGATCAACCATTTGCGCAAAAAGAAGTCCTGTTGCAGTTGTTCCCATGGACTGCCCGATGCTGATAATCGAATTTGTAAACCAGTGCTTTTTAAACATATAGCGACCGAGTACCAGAAAACAGAACAGCACCCATACGATTCCGGTAGTGGCAAGAAGCGCAAAAATCCAGCCATCGCGTGCAAAAAAATCGAGTGACATTGTGCCAATAGCTGTCGTAATAAGCACGCTTAGTGCAGCTGCGCCGAGCACCTCGATTACTGGCCGCGATACTTGCCAACCCAATTTTGTCCACACATATTGCATAAACATGCCGCCGAACATACAAAAGGTAAATACTGGTGTGTAGCCAAAAATTTTTACGCCGTGCTGCCCCCACGTCGAAAGCTCGAGCTGGAGCAAAAGCCAGTGCAATACCCAACCAGCAAGTACCGAAAGCGCCAGAAGAATCGCATGAGTAACAAAACGCCAAGGGGCAAATTCCTCGCGAAGGCGCACGCCTTTTTTGCGAAGATCGTGAACAATCCGCCGGTAGTAAACTTTAGAATGAAGTGCTTCTATCGGCCCCTGGTGCACCACATAGCCTCGCCGCCTTCCCCATGCGATCAGGATAAATCCCGATAGCAGCGTCGCCACAAGGCTTGTCGTGGCAAGGGCAACAGTTAATTCCTGGCCTTCGGCAAAACCAAGATCGTGAAATACCGGAATCATACCCGCAGCCGTGCCATGACCGCCCTCGAAACTCATTTCGATAAGCGCCGCTGTAAGGGGCGTCGCAGCAAATATGGGAATAAGAACGAAGAGCGTCACCAACCCGCCTACTGCGTAGTACCCCCATGCAATCATTTGTCCAAACGCAGCCTGAGGGCTGGCAATCTGCCACATTTTTTTAAACGATATGAACGGACGAGCCAAAAATAATCCTGCAAAAACAACGTTTATAAGCAGCGCCGGTAGCGGCGACCACGACGAATAGTATTCGGAGGGTACTCCCGCGAGAAGCTGAGGGCTGAGTGCAAGCAGGGCTAGCCCCGCAACCACGCTAGCGGGCAAATACGCCCTACGAATAATCGGCAGCTTAACAAAAACGTAGCCCGCCAAGAGGGCGAGTATGATAATTGCGTAAGCGAGAAATTCTATCGACATTTCTCTTTACTATACCATAAGCACTATCACCTATTCGAGATGTGATTCGAGGTAGGACGTCATGAAACCTTCGAGCTTGCCATCAAGCACGCCCGAAGTATCGCGATCTTCGTACTTTGTGCGCGTATCTTTAACAAGCGTATATGGATGCAGTACATAGTTGCGGATTTGACTTCCCCAATTTGCCGATTCACCCGCCTGCAGTTCCCCGATATTTTTGGTGTGCTGTTCTAGGCTAAGCTGGGCAAGTTTAGAACGGAGAATTTTAAGTGCGGTTTCTTTGTTTTGCAACTGCGAACGTTCGTTTTGAATCGCTACCACAATGCCCGTTGGCAAATGCGTTACTCGCACTGCACTATCCGTAGTGTTAACGCTTTGGCCACCATGACCACCTGCCCTATAGACGTCTATTTTCAGGTCTTTTTCGTTGATCTCAACTTCGTCGGGCGTACTTATCTGCGGAAGAATTTCAACGAGAGCAAAGCTGGTCTGGCGAAGGTTGTCACTATTAAACGGACTTAGCCGAACCAGGCGATGGACTCCATTTTCTGAGCGCAGGCGTCCGTACGCATATGGCCCCGTTATTTCAATCACGCTCGATTTTATACCCGCCTCTTCACCCGCCGAGCGTTCAACGATCGTCGCGTCGAAGCCGGATTTTTCGGCCCATCGAAGATACATACGCTCTAGCATTTCAGTCCAATCTTGGGCATCGGTTCCACCGGCACCCGCACTCAATCGTAAAATAGCGTTGTGGTCGTCGTATTCGCCGTTAAACAGCAGTTCTTTTTTTCGCTCGGCAAACTCTTTTTCTAAAGCCTCTACCTGAACCTCGAACTCCGAAAGAAGCGAATCATCGCCGAGCTGAATAAATTCAATAATATCACTCGCCTGCGCACGGAGCGTTCGCCATGGTTCGACCATTCCTCCAAGAGCGGCGAGCTGCTTGCTTTTTTCGCCTGCATAGCTGGGGTTGTTCCAGATTTCCGGCGCTGCAAGCTCTTTTTCGAGAGCTGTCATTTGCTCGGCCTTGCTATCTATAGCAAGCTGGTCGTATGCAGCGGCAATAGCCTGCTGCAACGCTTCCAGCCGCTTAAGCAAAGCCTGCATATTATCGCCCCTCGAAAAGCGTCGCCAGTTTGTCGTTCAAGGCAACGATTTCTTCTTTTTCGCCACTGCTCACGCCAGCAAGCACCCACGCATTGCTGTCGATAAATTCGCGGGCGGTATCGATCATACGGTCACGCGTTGTCTTTTTAATAGAATCTGGCACTTTGTCGTAATCCTTCACGACACCATCGGCAAAGTAACGTCCCGTATAGAAGTTGCTGATTTGTGCAACTGTCTGCGCACCCATCTGGTAACGACCGAGCGCATACGATTTGGCAGCCTCTAATTCTTCTTCGGTAATTTTACCATCGAGCACGCATTTTACTTCGCGAACGATAATATCAAAAAGATCCGATGACGTTTCGAGGTTTACCTGACCCCCAAAATCCCAGCTACTGTCGTGGAATCCTACCGATGTGTCAGAGAAAACACCATACGCCAGGCCTTTTTTGCGAGCCGCACCGTAAATACGCGAATGCATTGTGCCAGTAAGAATTTGGTCGAGACAGTTCATAGCCTCTGCCTCTTCGTCGCTTAATTCTCTTGGCATAGTCATAGAAAGCCCGAATGTTAGGTTAGATGCCTCTTTACGACGAATCAGCGTTGGATTGCCACTCGTAAGGATATCTTTCGGCACCTCAAAGCGCTCGCCTTCCGGAAGTTCCCACTCGGCAAGCTGGCGTTTGATTTCTGCCTTGCGTCCGTTTAATTTGCCCGCAATAACGAAGCACATGTTTTTTGCAGTGTGCGTTCGCTTATGGTGTTCGCGGATATCGGCGAGCGTTACATGAGGAATAGTTTGCAGGCGCTGCCAGAACGTATAGACATCCTCACCAAGAAGCTGCTGTACTTTTGGCCAAAGGACTCGGTTGTGATTGTTTAGGTATCCTGTCAGCTCGCTTTTTACATTGCCCTTTTCAGCCTCTAGCTCTTGAGCGTTGAATTTTGGCTGGCAAATCGCAACACGCTGCAAAGTAAAAATGCGATCCCATTCAAAGTCTGCGCAGTCAGCCACATACACCATAGAAAGATCACTCGTGTAAGCGTTGTGATACGCGCCGTTCTTTGTAAACTCGGCCTCGTATTCGTGCTCGCTTTTAAACTTGGCGTTAGCACCGAATGCCATGTGTTCCATGATATGCGCTGTTTCGTAAATATCCTTACTACGAACATAACGGTTTCCAGCCCTAAACTGGAATTGGAAGCTCATTACCGTTGCCCCAGGAATATCGATCAGCAGCCCACGGGCGCCATTTGGCAATTTAACTTCTTCAATTGTGTGTTTCAAAATTTTCTCCTACTCGCGAAATAACTGCCTACCATTGTGCCACTTTTTTCGTTTGATTTCCACCTCTTAGACGCATTTCATGAGATAATTGACGCAATATGATATTTATTGTAATATAAATATACTGCCGCACCGCGCGCAGACTGTTTTCGTTGCGACAACCCAGAGGGACGTGACCATAATGACCACGCTGAGCGAGATGATTCTCGACACCACCAGCCCCGACAACCGACGTGATCTGATCAACTCCATCAAGGCGCTGATCGGGGTGATCCTGGCGCTCGTCATCGCCGTGGTTCTCACGGTGCTTCTGCTTCACGAGGTCAACTCGGTCACGAACAACTTCTTCTCGGACCTGATGCCGACATCCCCCGCCAACCGTCCGCATTCGTCGCAATGAAAACCGCCCGGCCTCACTCATGCAGTCAGCATTCGAGTGAGTGTCCGGGCGATTTTCGCTTTTAGAGATTATTTTCGATTCTTTTTGCGGTTTTGACGCTGGTTTTTCTTCTTTTTGCGAGCATCGTTCTTTTGCTTGCTCGCTTCGGCAGTCGTCTTTGCCTTTTTTGCCTTAAAGTCACGATCGCGGTTTTCTTCACCACCCGTTACTTCGTTAACGCCACGCTCAACTGCTGTTTCTGCAAGACGTGTCAGCTCTGTATCGTATTCTTCATCTTCTTTTGCAACAACGTCGTGCTTGTGGACATGCATTACCGCACGAAGCACTTCGTCGCGAAGTGTCGCCTGTAAACTCTCGAACAGAGTTTGGGATTCTGAGCGATATTCAACCAATGGATCGCGCTGACCAACACTGCGCCAGTGAATTCCTTCGCGAAGATGTTGCATGTTTTCGAGGTGTTGCATCCATAGAGTATCGAGCACCTGCAGATAGACTTCGCGCTCGACTTTTCGCATAACTTCTGGAGTGAGCTCGTTCTCTTTGTCGGTATAAATCCGATCGATTTCGCTTAGCGCCAGCTCAAAGCGAGTTTTGTCTTTTTTCTCGGCACCAATAACAGAAAGCTCTTTTTCATCGACAGGAAAGACACTCTGGAACTCGTCGACAAACTTTGGATTGTTCTTTGCGGGAACATACGTCAGCTCACGCAGTTTGTTTTCGATAAGGCGCTGGATTTCTGGCTTGATATCGTCACCCTCTAGAATCTTGCGGCGCATAACATACACGACGCGGCGGTGACGGTTGATGACGTTGTCGTATTGAACCACGTTTTTTCGAGTATCGAAGTTGTAGCCTTCGACACGTTTTTGCGCGGCTTCAAGTGTCTTAGAAACAGTCTTGTTTTGGATCGGCTGGTCTTCATCGACGCCTAGCTTATCCATAAGACTCGCGATTCGCTCACCCTGGAAAATACGCATAAGGTCGTCTTCGGTCGATACGTAAAACTGCGTTTCACCTGGGTCGCCCTGGCGCCCGCCACGGCCACGAAGCTGGTTGTCGATACGTCGTGATTCGTGACGCTCCGAGCCAATAACCACAAGGCCACCTAGCTCCACAACACCCTTCCCAAGCTTAATGTCGGTACCACGACCCGCGATATTGGTTGCAAGCGTAATTGCTCCCTTTTCGCCGGCTTTTTCAATAATCGCCGCTTCGCGCTCGTTGTTTTTTGCGTTCAATATTTCGTAAGGAATCTTTTCTTTATCGAGCCACGCCGCGATCATCTCGTTTTTCGCAATAGACGCCGAACCCACGAGGACTGGTCGCCCTAGCTCGTGATATTCTTTAATCGCGTTTGCAACAGCCTTCAGCTTGCCTTTTTCGGTTTTAAAGATAAGGTCTTGCTTGTCTTCACGGACAACCGGCCTGTTCGATGGAATCTGAATAACATCAAGACTGTAAATCTGCTGGAATTCCTCGGCCTCGGTAAATGCCGTTCCTGTCATACCAGAAAGCTTGTTGTACAAGCGGAAATAGTTCTGGAATGAGATTGTCGCAAGCGTCATGCTTTCTTGAAGTACTGGAACGCCCTCTTTTGCTTCGATTGCTTGGTGAAGGCCTTCGTTGTAGCGGCGGCCCTGCATAAGACGACCGGTGTGCTCGTCGACAATAATCACTTCGCCGTCATTTGTTACGACATAGTCTTTATCACGCTTGAACAATGTTTGTGCGCGAAGTGCCTGGTCCATATGGTAGACAGAACGTACATATTCTGGTGTGTATAAGTTTTTTATACCCAAGAGTTTTTGCACTTTTTCAACACCTTCGTCGGTAAGGGCGACGCTTCGGCGCTTTTCGTCGAGCGTATAGTCTTCGGGGGTTAATTTTGCCGCGATCTTAGAGAACTGGTAGTAGCTATCTGGGTTTTCGGCAGCAGGTGCGCTAATAATGAGCGGCGTACGAGCTTCGTCGATAAGAATCGAGTCTACCTCGTCGACGATCGCAAAGTTAAGTTCGCGCTGACGTAGCAGTTCGACTTCGTTCACCATGTTGTCGCGAAGATAGTCGAATCCAAATTCGTTGTTTGTACCGTAAGTAATATCGGCAGCGTAGGCCTCTTTACGACTAACGGGGCGAAGTTTTCGCATACGAGGGTCGCTGTGCGCCTCGTTGTCGTAATCTTTGTCGTAAACGAATGAGGCATCGTTAACAATAACACCCGTCTGCAGGCCAAGGAAATCATACAATTCACCCATCCAGCTAGCGTCGCGCTGCGCCAGGTAGTCGTTCACTGTTACTACATGAACGCCCTTGCCATCAAGTGCATTTAGATAGGTTGGAAGTGTTGCGACAAGCGTTTTACCCTCACCCGTTTTCATCTCGGCAACGTTACCTTCGTGAAGCGCCATACCACCAATTAGCTGCACATCAAAGTGGCGCATGCCAAGCACGCGCTCGCTTGATTCGCGCACGAGCGCGAATGCATCTGGCAGCAAAGTATCAAGTGTTTCGGTTTTTTTACCAAGACGTTTTTTTAAGACTTCCGTTTGCTTTTTCAGCTCGGGCTTGGTCATTTTTTTGTATTTATCGGTAAGCGCATTAATAGCCCCTACCTTTTTTTCTAACGTCTTCAAAATCCGAACTTGCGGATCACCAAACACCTTTGTCAGTGCTTTTTGTCTGTTTAGCATATAAAGAACCCCTCGTGAAACTTCTGTCAAATTAACTGTGGTCTATTATACGCTGTTTCGTTTTAACAGACAATGTTGGGAAATTACGATTCGCGGGCGTAACTACGCTTAAAGCGACTTAGTACGCCGCGGCTTCCGACATGCGGCATAGTCGCCTGTTTATATTTGCGTAGCTGTGTCATTAGTTTCATCTCTACAATATCCACCGCAGCAAGCATATTTACCGTTGAGTCGCTTGCTTCAACAACGCCACCGGGGACTGTTAATACCACCTCGGCCTCGTATTTATTACCGTGGTCTTTGTTGACTTCTTTTAGTCGCACATCAGCCGTTACGCTTTTGCGTGCGTGCTTTGGCAGGTAGCGATCAAGGCGACCGATCTTTTTGGTGACATACTTTTTCGTCGTGTCATCGAGATCGTACTTGATGCCCGTTATGGTGATTGCTTCAATCATGCTACCCTCCTAACGTTTGGTTGGTACTTATAGTATAGCACTTTTTAAAGAATCTCGCGGCCGCCCATGTACGGCCGAAGTGCTTCGGGAATACGTATTGTTCCATCGGCTTGCTGGTGATTTTCGAGGATAGCAATAGGCCCACGACTAAGCGGTAAACCTGTCGCGTCGTTCGTGTGAATCAGCTCGACAGTTCCATTTTCGCGGCGAACGCGCGTCTTAAGGCGACGCGCCTGGTAGTCGGTCATGTAGTCGGCCGTGTGTGTTTCGCGATATTTACTCTGCCCCGGTAGCCACGCTTCAATATCGACACCGCGCGCGTTTGGCTTACCAATATCAGCCGTGCATTTCATAAGTACCTGATACGGAATCTCAAGCATTTGCATGATTTTTTCTTGCACCGCAATCATGAACAGGTGCTCATTGAGCC
The DNA here is from genome assembly GCA_016432585.1 of Candidatus Saccharibacteria bacterium. Classification (NCBI taxonomy): domain Bacteria; phylum Candidatus Saccharimonadota; species Candidatus Saccharimonadota bacterium. The sequence continues at coordinate 735,258 of CP066696.1, forward strand.
CGTTTTCGGCAGTGCCCAAGCTCTCCATTTCGAGCTTGTCGAACTGGTGCATGCGGAACATACCTTCCATATCTTTGCCGTATGTCCCAGCTTCGCGGCGGAAGCTGGTAGCGTACCCAATATAGCGGAGTGGTAGCTGCTTTTCGTCGATGATTTCATCGGCGTGCATGCTTCCAAGAACATGCTCGGCACTTCCCTGAAGCCACAAATCGTCGCCTTCAATCTTGTAGCGATCGTCGCTAGGCTCCAGTCGATCCATCGCATCGTAAAGCTCTGTCCGCAACATGTACGGAGGCAGAACCGGCAGGAATGGTTTGTTGCTGACGTTCAAATTGTTTTCGGCAATTATTTCATCGATAAACGCCTGATCGCTGAGCTTGTCCATAATCATTTGAATAAGGCCAAACTGTAACTTCACAAGATCACCCTTTAGGTAGGCAAAGCGAGAGCCGGCGACTTTTGCTGCGCGTTCTTTATCTAGCCAGCCACGGGCATCGGCTAGCTCGGCGTGGTTCTTTACTGCAAAGTCGAACGTGCGAGGCTCGCCAACTTTTTTAGCAACCACGTTTTCATCTTCGGTCGCCCCTACAGGTACGTCGTTTAGTGCCATATTTGGCACTTTTTTAAGGAGTGTCGTAAATGCTTCGTCGGCTTCGCGGAGGTTTGTTTCGATCGTTCCTAACTGATCTTTAATTGCTTTTCCTTCGGCGATAAGCTCATCACTCGGACGTTCACCCTTCATACGAGAGGAGATGTCATTGCGCTGCTCGCGGAGTTGATCCGCTTGCTGCTGAAGCTGCCTTTTGGATGCGTCCAAACGCAAAACTTCCGCAATAGTGACGTCGTAACCTTTGCGGCGTGCGTTTTCTTGCACGGCATCGGCATTCTCTCGGATATATCGGATGTCTAACATGCCCCTATTATACCCCGGAGAGAGGTAAAAACCTACCACTATTGATATGCTTATGCTTTTATGCTATAATATATGTATGGCTTTTCGTCGACAACTTAGTCCCGAAATGCGCGACGCCTATAAAAAAGAGGTCGTCGCGTCTCTTGAAAAAACTGGCCTTGATCGTGACACAACCCTTGTACTTGGCGGTGGCGCCATGGCACTCGCAGGCATCCGCCCAGCTGGCGATATCGACCTTATGGTTCCGCATTTTGTTTTTACGGATTTAAATACATACCGGCGCACGCCGAGCGGACTAATTCTGCAAAATAAATACGGTGCAAAGCACCCTTTTCTTGAAACAACACCGGTTCATTTACCCCCGGATACAATGAATGTAGATATTACCCATCCTCACGATGCAATGCATCATGCCGGCAGCCCCGAATTAGACGACGAATTTATTGCCACCCTGGATAATTTTGATGCGGTAGATGGCTATCATTTTCTACCACCAGAACTTGTTGCTGCTCATAAAAATAGGCCCGATCGCCCAAACAGCCGCAAAGATCGTAAAGACTTGCGGCTGATTAGGGATTTTCTAAAGGAGCGAGAGTAGCTACTCGGTTCGGAGCGCCTCGATTGGATCGAGCCTTGCTGCCTTTCGTGCTGGAAAATATCCTGCGCCAACGGCAATAATCATGAGGCTTAAAATCAAGACAATGCTTGTCATTGGCTCAAACTTCAGTAGTTCTGTGCCAGGCTCGAGATTAAGGCTTTTTGTGATAAATGGATTCAACAAGCTGGTTGCGACAGCCAGGGCCGTTCCCATTGCACCGCCAAGAAATCCTACCCAGGCAGCCTCATAACGAAAGAGACGACCAATGTCTTTACGGCGAGCACCCAAGGCTTTCATAAGCCCAATTTGCTGAGTGCGCTCAAGCACGCTAATGTACTGGGTGTTGATGATTCCGAATATCGAGGCCAATATGGCCAAGAATCCGAATCCTGCCGCGCCCCATTGAACAACGCTAATAAACTGGAAAAGCGTTTCCTGAATATCTTTCAACGAGAAGACTGAGTATCCGGCCGCTTCAACCGCTTTTTGAACATCCTCGATATTAGCCCCGTCTTTTACGCGGACATTCAAGGCCTGGTATTCGTCACTCTGCGTCAAACCGGCCGTCTGGAATTCGTAAATAGCCCGGCCGTCATCGACAGAAAGTCGTAACGCAGCCTGGTAGCGCATTACCAACGTTGATTTTTTATCCACCGCCGCAATCGTGAAGGTCTTGTCGATATGATCGGCTGCGGCAAATCCTGCGCGTGGCTTTTCTATTCGCACGGTTATTGTTTTACCAAGCGCCTCTTCGGCCGTCTTAAATCCTAATGATTCAAGATATGCCTCGGGTATAACCACTTTTCCTTTTGGAATTTGGTTGTTTGTTAGCGTTCCTGCAAGCAAAGGAAGTGCTGTTTGATCTGCCTTGATGCTGAGCGGGGTTTCGTATTTTTTGCCTGTATTGCCGCTCGTCATATACGCCGCACTAATATTGTATTCTGGCGTAATTTCCCCCACACCCTCAACCGCTTGGATTTTTTTAATATCCTGGTTACTTAGAATACCTTGTTTCGTTGAGACACTTTCAGTGCCATATTCTTTCGGAGCGTCACTATCGCCGTTTTCATCGACTTTTGCAAATACCATAAGATTGCCTGCATCGCCGTTATTCGCGATAAGATCATCAGTATATGCCTGACCGCCAGCGCCAGCAGCAAGTGCAACGGTCACCGTAAACGCACCGACACTAATAGCGAGGCTAGTTAAAAGCGTGCGCGCCTTTGCCTGTCGTAAACTACGACCAGCGCGACGGATTGTATCGCGAATACTCATTAGTTTGCCCCTTTCTTGTGATTTATTTTTTCAATCACGCCATCTTTAATATGAATTTGCATGTTGCACTTAGCGGCAAGTTCGGGATCGTGCGTAACAATAATAAGCGTTACACCGCGCGTTTTATTGTAAGTGAACAGCAGGTCTTCAATCACCGCACCAGTGACACTATCTAGGTTGCCTGTTGGTTCGTCTGCAAACAGAATCGTTGGCTCATTAACAATCGCACGAGCAACTGCGAGTCGCTGTTTTTGACCCCCGGAAAGGTCCCGTGCACGGGATTTCTTTTTGTCGTAGAGTTCAACCGCGCGAAGCGCTTCGACAACCATATGATTACGTTTTCGCGGCGGAACATTGGCAATTTCCAGCGGAAGACTAACATTGTCGTAGCAGCTCTCGTTTGCCTGAACAAAGAAGCTTTGAAAAATAAAGCTCATGCGCTTCGATCGAAATATATCGATCTGCTTGGATTTCATTCTTAGAATATCAACGCCATCAATAACAACTTCGCCCGTCTCTGGCCTATCGAGTCCGCTCATCGCGTGCATTAAGGTAGATTTGCCAGAGCCCGACTTTCCAAGTATCGCAACACTCGTTCCATCGGGAATAGTAAAGCTCGCCTCTTTCAGGGCAACGAACGCATTGCGTTTTTTGCCATATGTTTTTGTAATGTTTTTAACTTCTATCATTCTTCTTCACTTTCAATTGCTATTTTAGTGCAGCTAAGGGTATCGGTACGAGCTGGCATCGAATCTCCATTAACCACCATGGTGCCGCTGCTAATCTCCCATACTTCGATACTTGAACGCACTCCTCGAGGGCATGACTTTTGATCATCAAGATTTAGCGTTTCAATCGTGCCGAGTTCTAGAGAAGCACCGCCTTTTATTGTTGCCTCTACCCGCGAAATTGTCGCGTCGAGTGCTGTTACTTCTGATTTGTTGTCTGCCTCAACCTGCAGCGTTTTTACCGAGCCATCGCTAACGTGAACTTCTGCAGATTCATCAACACTTACAGCTAATGCGTCTTGGGTTTTTGCTGCGTATTCAATCGCCGACTTGCGCTCGGCATTCACCGACTCTAGCGCTGGGCCGTACACAATGATAACTGGCTCACTGCCATCGCACCAAAATGCACGGCATATATCCCATTGCAACGCCTCGGTTTTAATAACCAAGGTGTCATTCTCTACCGTGACCTTTAAGTTCATATCTTGCTCGGTCTTAAGAGCTGATCGAAGCGTTGCCGTTGGCGGCTCTGAACTCACCACGTACTGAACCAGCACGTTTTGCGAATCAACCGAAAGCTTTTTTATATCTGCAACCGTATCCGGAAGCGTAACCTTTGATTCGTGCATGTTTGCCTTTAGTTCACTCGCATAACGAACGTTGCCATATTGAGCCAGGCCAATTGCCGTTCCGAACGATGCAAGCCCAAGAACAATAACAACGCAGATACTTACCAAAACACGCTTGGTCATTTTTTGAACGAACGATGCATACGCCGTAAGGATACAAAGAGTCGTAAATAATGCACCACTCACAACGGCTAGCACGAATGCCGCAGTAAAGAACCCGCCGCCCTCGCTACCGTCGAGATAACTGTATTTTCCGTTATTTGCAATCACCGCCGCAGTAATAAGCGACGTTACGATAGCCGCACCAGCAGCCGTAATAACGCTCATGATCCCCAAAATAATCGTCACAATGCGCTTGGCGCCACCCTCGGACCGCTCCAATTTGCCCGTCTCACTTTCGTTCAGGCGCCGGATCGACTTTGCCGTTACGGGCTTGCCTGCCATTTGGAGCTTATCGGCTGCTGTTCGCGCTGGTGGCACTGCAATCCACAACACCAAGTACACAAGAATTGCCGCACCGCCCGATAAAAATGCAACCAAAATAAATATCAAGCGAGTCCATACTGGGTTAACTTTATAGAATGCTGCGATTCCAGCCAACACACCCCCGGCAACACCCCTGTCTATATCACGAAATAATTTCCGCGACGAGCTATCTGTAGATTCTTCCTCATCGTCATCGGGACCAACGGCAATATCGCCGTCGCCCATAAAGTCGCGGGGCTCGCCAAGTTGCTGCTTTAGAGCCGTAACGTCATCATCTGATATAACACCACCCTTCGCAACACCTCGTTCGCTAAGAATTTCGGTGATACGAATCTCGATATCATTAATAATTTCTGTGTCATCGCTGTATGATTCGAGTGTTTTCAAGTACGCCTCAAGGGTTTTCTTGGCGCTCAGCTCAACGTCGTACGGCGTCTTAGCGATATGAATGCGGGTAATTTCTTTCATATAATCCTTTGTTAGATCTTTTTTAGAGTTGCGTTTAACGTTGCTATTTTTTGCGTGACATGCGCCATAACTTCAGTACCGTACTCAGTTATCCGGTAATACTTGCGCGGCGGACCCTGCTCAGATTCTTGCCATTCATGCGCAAGAAGACCATCCTTTTGCAACCGGCTTAAAAGCGGGTAGATAGTCCCCTCAACAACAACAAGCTCCGCCGCGCTCAGGCGCCGAATAATGTCGCTTGTGTACATGGGCTCGCCGCTACAAACTCGCAGTACGCAGTAGGCCAAGAACCCCTTGCGAAGTTGCACGGCAAGTTGTTCGGCGTAGGTTTCGCTCGTTATTTCTTTTTGTATCATAGTTCTATGTTATACAAGGTACTGTTACTTGTCAATATATGCGCATAAAAAAGAGGCGCACTGTTTTATAGGGCGCCTCGAACAGCAGCATTAAAAGTGCAGCTTACCAGCCGCCACCACCGCCGCCACCTCCCCCGCCGCCCGAGAAGCCGCCGCCACCCGATCCGCCTGAAGAAGAGCTTGTCGATGAACTATACGACGAGCTTTGACTACTAAAACTACTTACAGCCGAAGCAAATACCACGGCATTAAATGTACCATTGCCCGAATACCAATCGGGCTGCGCGCCGGCTGTCTCGTAATACGCGCCTAATTGCTTCGTCCAGTCCTTTTCAACACCAAACAGCACCGCATAAGGCAAAACTCGTTCGTATAGCTTTACCAGTTGCCCCGCATCTTTACCATCTATTGTTTGGCCGGTCTTTTCAGCACCTTCGGGGCTTTGAAGCATTTTTATTCGTTCTTCTTCGGCCACGGTAATGTATTCGTTAAGCCCCTTCAGGTAGTCGCGGAGTTCGGCACCTTTTTGCGTCAACGGCCATACAGTTGCACTAAACACAAACGCAAGCACGGCCGCAATAATAACAAGTGGCGAAAGCGTTACGATACCCACAATAATCGTAATGACACCAATTTTCTTAAATAGTCGAGCGTCTTTCTCGGCTAATTCGTAAAGTCCGTACTTCGTGCGCACCGCTGTCCGAACCGACTTACGCCTTTCCGTGAGTGATTTCTGCAAGGTTAGGTTGTCGCGTAATTTTTTCATAGCAAAGCGCGAGCCAACAGAGGTATTTGATTTACCAAATATAGTCGTCAGCAACTCACGCTCTTCTGATCGTAAATCGGCGATATCCTTAATAATCTCAAGCTCATACTCTGCCTTAGCAAACATTGTCTTTTCTTTAGTCTGATATATCTTTACATAGTGGCGCACCGCGAGGTCGATTATTTCAGCAGTGACATCGGAGGTTTCGTTGCCATATACCTTTGCACTCACCAAAACGCTCGCATCTTTCGGAGGAAGATATTCGGGAATGATCGTTCCCCTGCCCTTTGCGCGGTTAAGGGTGCGGTAATAGCGTACGCTTAGCCAAACAATTAGAGCAATTGCCACAATCGAACCAATAATTACCGCAATAATCCAAAAACCCAGAAGTGCCGCCCATAATTTCTCTTGAAGCGTTGGTTGATATTCCGCAAATGTGTGAGGAGCAAACCCTACCGCCACAGTAATATTCTCGCCTGGTTCCAAGTTCGTCATCGTTACGGTGTAGAGCGTTTCACTCTCAAGTGCGTCTCTTGCAAGTTCACACTGCACGGTAAACCCTTCAATCCCGCGATAGCAAGCGACGTTATTATTGAGCTTATCAGTAAGGGCTTTATCGACATGAATACGCGCCGTCACAAGGTCCATACCTTGTGCCCACTGCGTACCATTCGTATCCCAATAAAACTCATCATCGTTCGTATTACTGAAAAATTTTGTCACGTCACGCTGCAAATAAGTAATGACATACGTCTGCTTGCCGTGAACATATGTGTTCGCGTCGCCAATCCGCACAACACGCATGTCTCCGGAATTATTTTCGGAATACTTAAGAGTATTCCCGGATTCATCAACGATAGATTCAATTTTTAACGACGTTGAATGTTCGTCGTAACGCTGGGGTATCGCCCTTTCGAGCCCATGGTTTTGATCGTACGATGGAAATTCCGCCGTAATTCGCTCGACAGTTTTCAGCGTAGAGCGGCCTTCGCTATCTTTGCCAAGGTAGTAATCGGCCTCAAACGACGAAATAAGAAAATTATCGACACTTTGCGCATGAGCAGACGGCGATGTCACGCCAGATACACCAATAACCGCCAATAACACCGCCCCTAACCCAAGAATAAATCGTTTCATACCCCTACTATAGCAAAGTACAAAGGTATTTTCGTGGGTACTGCTACGAGTTTTGTTTTACCCAAGTATCGAACGCAGCAATAAATTGGCGAAGGTTCTTTATCCACCGCTCGTCAACAAGTTCACCCGAATCGCTAAAGAGTGGCATTGCATTTGCTATATACACCTCTGGTTGACCCAAGGGCTTCATGTCTAAAAATCCAACAATATGACGCAAATCCGATTGAGCCACGGCCGTTCCGACAGGGCCAATAGATGCACCCACCATACCGACTGGCTTGCCGGCGAAAGAATTTGCGCCGTATGGTCGACTCGCCCAGTCGATAGCGTTTTTCAATACACCCGGCACGCTGCGATTATATTCTGGCGTAATAAATAAAACCCCATCGGCCGCTTCAACGATATTCTTCACATTCCGAGCACTTTCCGGATAAGCACTTTCTAGATCTTGATTAAAGAGTGGCAGATTAATATCGACATAGATAAATTCCATGTCCTGGGGCTTTAAATTCTCAAGAGCGCCCGCAAGCATCTTGTTATATGATTTTTTCTGTAGGCTTCCTATGAACACAGCAATTTTTGTCATTTTCCCTCTCCTTTTTATACTATACTTAGTATAGTATAAATTGCGTTTCAATGCTATGCCAAAGTGGCACGCTTCCGCATATCTTGCGTTCTGAAGCTGATCATTCTATAGTAGTCGTAAGTTAGTCTATGAAGATCACGCCAAACCTTTTTCCATTTAGCGGCGACCGCACCCGGGCCGACAAGCGACCCCAAGTAGCCGCCGCCAACCTAAGCCCGATCGACATCGAACTCGCACGCTCTGATCTTATGAAACGTTCAGACGCTATTCGGAGAGGAGTTGATTTTGCTCCGAAGAGAACAGCACGCCGCCTTGCTAATATGGCGCTCGTTTTCGCCAATAGCGAAGCACCGGCCTTTGAACGATCAGCCACCCTCGTACAGACATATGGCAATCTTCTTGCCGGCGATATAAGAACATCCCATACAAGAAATGTAGGAAGGCTTGCCTACGACGCCTTATTTCATGCCTACCCAGAAAACACACCCGATCACTTTACGCGATCACTAAACGACGCAACACGCAACACATACCGACGCGCGGCTCAAATAACAGCTCCAGACAAGCCTTTTCCTTGTGCGCTTGAAGAGGCGTGGGAGGAACAAGACCTGCCCATTGACCCGATTATTCAAGCCACCGAAGAGAAAGTTCTGGCCTCTTATATTCAACGCCAAAAAGAACGAAAGCTCTTAATCGTCAATGAAACCACGGGCGCCTTTGCGTCGCCCGATTTTGACGATTAAAAAACCACCCAGCATATGGATGGCTTTTTAAATCTACCGTCACGCTAACTAGCTAATCGAAATAATTTCGTAGCTAATTTCGCCCTTTGGAGTCGTAATTGTTATAGCGTCACCGACTTTTTTACCCATAAGCGCCTCACCAATTGGTGATTCGTTGCTAATCTTACCCTCTAGCGGGTCGGCCTCTACAGGCCCAACAACGCTGTAGGTAACTGTTTTAGCACCTGTCTTAAGCTCAACCTTGCTTCCAAGAGTAACCTTAGAGCTCTTACCGCTCTTAATAAGCTCTGCGTTAAGCAGAATATCTTCAATTTCTGCAATACGGCTCTCAACAAGACCCTGCTCCTCGCGGGCGCTGTCGTATTCGGCGTTTTCGCTTAAGTCACCGAAATCTCGAGCTTCAGCAATTTTGTCGGCAATGTCACCACGCCGGCCTTTTAGTTCTTCTAGCTCAGCCTCAAGTTCTTTTCGGCCTTCGTCTGTAATCTGGTATGTCTTCTTCATAGTTAGTCCTTATTAGTCAATCTCATTGGTGTGTTTTTGTAACATACACACGCTATATGTGGTGTAATCCTCTGTTATCGGGTTTACAATTCACTCAGTTTAGCAAGCAGTTGGTCGTGTGTCAACACCTCTGTTGCGCCACTTGCTCGAATAGTATATTCGTAGTTTCCCGCCTCTATTAGCCGGTCGCTAACAGTAACTCGGTAAGGGATCCCCATCAGCTCGCTATCGGCAAATTTTGCACCTGGGCGCTCATCGCGATCATCGTAGAGTACTTCAATTCCCTTCGCGCGTAACTCATCGTACAGCACGTCTGCCTGCTTGGCCGCTGCGTCGCTACCAATTCTCACAAGATACACCTCGGCAGGTGCAATACCCTTTGGCCATACAAGGCCTTTTTCGTCGCTGAAATGCTCGGCAAGCACCCCCATAAGACGACTGATGCCGATTCCATAGCAACCCATGATAATCTGCTGCTTGTCACCCTTTTCGTCTGTGTAGTAAACATCCAATGCGTCGGTGTATTTTGTCTCGAGCGGAAAAATATTACCTACCTCAACACCTTTTTTCTGCACCAGTTTCGATTTATCTAGGCCGAGTTTTGCAAGATTTTCATCGGTATACACTTCTTCGTTGATAGCAAGACGTTTTTCCTCGTCTACATAAATCGTATCTTCGCCAATATCGCTTAACGTTTGGAATTCGTCGCTAAAGCGCTTTGTAAAAATTCCTCCATCGGCCGCTGTACGATAGGTAATGTCCCCGATTCCAAGACGTTGATATACTCTGTGATAGGCTTCGGCAGCACGCTCATAGAGCTCAAGATGCTCTTCTTGGGTTCGGGCGAGCGAGTACATGTCTTTCATGACAAATTCGCGCCCACGCAGTAGTCCGCTCTTAGCCCTTAGTTCGTTCCTAAACTTATTCTGGATTTGATAGACAAAAATCGGCAAATCTTTATACGAGTTGACGTAAGGTGCCAAGGCATCGACAATTGGTTCTTCATGCGTTAACCCCAAGCCAAGCTCGGTTCCGTTCGCCAGTTTAGTCTTAAACCAGTTGTCTACCTTTGCATCGTCCCAACGGTCGGTCTTTTCGAATATATCCTTAGGTTGCAAGGCGGTCATCATCACTTCTTGTCCGCCAATTTCGTTCATTTCCTCGCGCACAACTTTTTTGATGTTTTCAAGAACGCGAAGCCCAAGCGGCAAATACGCATACACCCCGGCCATTTCTTTATGGATAAACCCTGCACGAATCAAAAGTTGCGCGTTTTTAGCTACTTCGTCGGCTGGGGCTGTTTTGCTTGTTTTAGTAAATAGTTGTGAGACTCGCATAGGGGTCACTCCTCGTTGTAATAGTTAGATAAAGTCAGTACGAAAAAAATAATACTACCGGCGGGCCGGCATGTGAAAGGCTTGTGATGGAATAATCAGATTCATCATTACCCTCCTATTGTACCAAGAACTGCCGGATTTATGAAGAGGATATAAAAAGCGAGACCATTTTTTACCATATGAAGCAATATACCCGCCCAAATACTCCCTGTTATTTCGCGCAGAACACAAAGAACGATACTCAGCGCAAAGACATCTATCGCAACGTTCCACTGACCATGAATGCTGCCAAAAAGCACGCTCACAATGCCGATTGCCGCCCAAACAGGAACCGACTTTCGGAGCTTGCCATATAGGTACCCCCTAAACAGCACCTCCTCGGCGACAGGCGCTACAATAATAAGCATCGTAAACGCCAGAATATATTCATACCCATAATAAATACTTTTAAAGCCAGTGTCCTGCACTTGGTTCATGTCGATACTCGGCACGATAGCGGTTGCGATAGACACAAGAATAACCGACAAAATTAGATACACGACAAATCCCGCAGGCGCCATACCGATATCAAGCCAGGACGGCAGCCGGGTTAGCCCAATATCACTCCGCGTAGTGGAGCGTTTTTTGGCCCACCAAGGCACGCCCACGACAAGAAGCATACTCAGCAGATACACGCTCGCCCCAACGACAGTATTGAAAACCGATTCATTAACGGCAGCGAACGGCACGCCGAGGGCTTTAAGACCATAGAGTACAATTGCTAGAATTATCTGCGCAAGACCAAACCCTACCACCACCCAAATAGGTAGCAACAACGCCATCGACCAGCGAAAGGTTGGCTTGTCTTGCTTAGTTAAAGATTTTGCTAACATCGGCGATCGTTACCACTATTACGAGCCCCATCAAGATAAGGAAGCCTGTTCCCTGAATTTGTTCTTCGCGCTCTTTTGTGAGCTCTTTTTTGCGAAGACGGAATAACGCCGTTACGAACCATCGGCCACCGTCGAGCGCAGGAATTGGCAAGGCATTCATAACAGCAAGCGTTAGTGAAATTACCGCGGTAAGGAATATCAACTGCGTCAGGCCAGCCTGCTCGGCGGCCGGGAAAATCGTTCCTAGAATTCCAATTGGGCCGGCAACGCTACCCCCAGCTGTCGCTAGGTTTTCTTGCGCCTGAGTGCGGGTCTCTGCATTTGGGCTAAATTGAAGTACTACTCCTGTTACGAGGTTAACGATCAAATCGCCAAGCCCTTGCAGTGTTACCAACGTAAACTGGCCGGTAGTGACTAGTCCTACTATTGGCGCGGACCATGTCGCCTTAATCTGCTCCCTCTGGCCCGATCCAACACCTAGAAAGCCCTTTTTATCCGTATCTTCGCTCCGAATAGACACCGTCGTGCTGTGCTCTACCCCACCGCGTGAATAAATAACTTCAACGTCTTTACCTTTCATTTCAGAAGCTTTTGCCGATAGATCGGCTGCTGTCGGCACTGCTTCGCCAGCAAAACGAACGATCTGATCCCCAACCTCCAGGCCAGCCTTGTCAGCCGGAAGGCCCTCTACAATAACCGACAGCTCGACTGGGGTTTTAATGACCGTAGTATCATTTGCAATACTAAACTGGTTGTCCATAATTTTCGGTAAGCCAGTCCAGGCAAGAACCGTTAAAAGAGCCGCGGCAACCAACCAGTTAATACCCACACCTGCAAGCAAGATCTTTGTTTTTTGCCAGAATGTCGCCGAGCCATAATCACCTTTTCCACTTGCTGCATCGTGTTCGCCCTGAAGCTTTACGAACCCGCCAAGCGGCAACCAGTTAAGGCTAAAGAGAACACCGTTTTTTAGCTTTTTCGACCATGCACGGGGCGGAAACCCAATACCAAATTCCTCAACAACAACGCCATTGCGCCTTGCGACAATTGCATGCCCCAATTCGTGCACCACAACAAGCAGCACCAGAATAAACAAGCCTAACACGATACCAAATATAAGTTCCATCTACCCTCCAATACGCCTATCGCGGCGCGAATATTCTTCTAGTATAGCGGCCACATCGTCTTTTGTCATGTCCGGCCAGTTTTTTTCTAAAAATAAGAACTCACTGTACGCAGATCGCCACAACATAAAGTTACTCAGACGCTGCTCTCCACTCGTTCGTACCACCAAATCAAGTGGCGGAACCTCGGGAGCATACAGGTTCTCGGCAATCATTTCAGGCGTCACATCCTCGGCTGCTATATTCGCCTGAATAAGTTTTTTGCACGCGTCGGCAATTTCTAGTTGTCCGCCGTAGTTAAAACATATCGCAAGCGTACCGCCAGTATTACTTGCTGTGCGCTCTTCGGCAGCATCGATTGCCTTCAAAATTTTCTCGCTGACATTTATATGCGAACCAAGCACTCTCAGCTTTATATTGTTCTCGTCGAACAAATGAAGATCGGAGGTAAGAAGCTTAAGTACGAGACCCATCAGCTTACTCACCTCTTGTTCGCTGCGCTTCCAGTTTTCGGTACTAAAAATATACGCCGAAACATACTCGACACCACCATCAAACGAGGCTTTTGCGATTTCTTGAATTGCGTTATAACCCGCAAGGTGACCTTCGTACGTCGGCAAACCATGCGCCTTAGCCCATCGGCGATTGCCGTCGACGATATAGCCGATATGCCGAGGAATACGATCCGTCATTAAATCGTAAGAATATCTTTCTCTTTAGCCTTAAAAATACCGTCAATTTTTTCTTGGTATTCGGCCATAAGCTTGTCGAACTCTTTTTCGACGCGCTTCACATCGTCTTCGCTTAGTTCCTTGGCATCTTTTTTGCGTTTTGCTTCTTTAAGGCCGTCCTGACGGATGTTGCGGAGCGCGATACGGATTTCCTCTACCTTTTCACCGCTTTGTTTCACCAACTGCTTGCGACGCTCCTCGGTAAGAGGTGGTACGGGCACGCGAACGATACGCCCGTCATCACTCGGGTTGAATCCAAGAGATTGATCCGCACGAATTGCACCAGCAATTGCCTGAACATTGCTCGGATCGAACGGCGTGATTTGCAACAGCTGCGGTTCGGGTGCGGTAATATTCGCAACTTGATTAAGCGGCATTTTTTGGCCGTACACTTCAACCAAAATACCCTCAAGCATGCTTGGGTGCGAGCGTCCTGTGCGGATTTTCTTTAGCTCTTCCTCAAAATGCATGAGTGCCATAGTCATTTTGTCTTCGTAAGAATCTGTAGTAAACATACTCTTAGTTTAGCATGTTTTACAAAGGGTAAAACCTTTAAAAATAGAAGCAGCCCCGCTCCACGGACCAGATTTCTCCGGAACTTGGAACGGGGCGTCTTCGCCTGAGCACACGATTTCGGACGACGAGGAGGATCCTCACGCCCAGGTGCCGCTTTCCAGTACGCCCTGGATGATCTCGGCCGACAGGCCGCCCAGACCAGGGTATGCGGTGACGAGAAGCTGCTTGTCCGGAACGGACCACAGGTACTTCGCCACCTCACCGCACTGCTGCTGGTAGAACAGGCCGGCGTGGCCGTCCAGCGTGAACTGGGCCGGCCCCTCGATCGCTCCGAGCGTCGTCCCCTCACAGGGAGTCTCGGCCCACAACTTCAAGGGGTCGTCGTCGCCCGACGCCTCCTTCCCCTCGCTCGTGGCGAGATCGAAGAAGATGATCTGGGGGCAGCCCGCAGTGTTGACGCAGGTCACGACGTCGGAAAACGGCGCGACACCGACGCCACCCTGCGTGCCCTCCCACGTCACAGGACGCGGGAGGGTCAGCTTGTCGAACAGCGTGATCGTTTCGCTCCCTTCGAGCGACGCCGTGTTCGCCACGGGAGGCTGAAGGGTGCTGCTGGCAACCGGCGGCGTTGCGGATGGAGTGGTCGGAGCATCGTCCCCGCCCCTCAGGGCGAGACCGGCAAGCCCCAGGCTTCCAGCCGTCACGACAGCCACGACCAGCGTGATCCATCGGGTTCGGTTCATTAAGGATCAACTCATTTCAAACGAGTAGCGGCTCCGCGTGGTGCTCCACGAAGAGTATGTATATATTATCATATTTTAACAAAAAAATCAACCCGTCCTCAATCGGACGGGTTGATTTGTCGTGTGCGGGTCGTCTATTCGTTAACGCCAAGTTCAATTCGCTTAAACTGGCGAATAACGATGTTCTCACCAAGTTTTGCGATGTTTTCTTTAACGTAATCTTGAACGCTCATTTTGTCGTCAAGAATATATGGTTGAGTCATAAGCACCTGCTCGGCAAAATGCTTTTTAACCTGACCTTCAACGATTTTTTCGGCCATTTCGGCAGGCTTGCCTTCGTTCTTGATACGCTCGAGGGCTTCTGTTTTGAAACGCTCGACTTCCTCGGCTGGAATATCAGCTTCGGTAACGTATTTTGGGCTCATCGCAGCAATCTGCATGGCGATCTCGTGTGCCAATTTCTTGAAATCATCAAGACGAGCAACGAAATCAGTCTCACAGTTAACTTCTACAACAACACCGATACGGCCGCTGTGGACGTAGCTTTCAATCAAGCCTTCGCGAGCTTCGCGATCGCCTTTTTTCTCGGCACGAGTAAGACCCTTCTTGCGCATAGCTTCAAGCGCCTTGTCAAAATCACCGTCAGCTTCAACAAGAGCGTTCTTGGCGTCGGTAAGACCAACGCCGGTTAGTTCTTTTAGCTTTTTGATGTCTTCGATTGAAACAGCCACTTTATTTCTCCTCTTTTTTAACAGCAACAGCACCTTCAGCGACGGCTGCAACAAAGTAATCTAGTAGTAGTTGAACACCCTTAATTGCATCGTCGTTACCAGGAACAACATAGTCGATAGGAGTTGGGTTCGCGTTTGTATCAACCAAACCAACAACAGGAACGCCAAGAGTTTTAGCCTCTTTAACGGCGTTTGCGTCGGCAATGATATCAAGCACAATAACCGCGCCTAGTTTGCCATTAAGGTCTTTGATACCACCGTACTTGATGTTAAGTTCGTCGATTTCCTCTTGGAAACGCTGAACCTCAAGCTTGTTGTAGCGCTTTTCAAGGTCACCTGTCGCCATTCGCTTTTCAAGATCTTTGAGCTTCTTGATTTGCTGAGTAACAGTGTTAACGTTGGTAAGCATACCACCAACCCATCGTTCGGTAACGAATGGCTGGCCAGCTTTTTCAGCTGCAAGACGTACGATGTCCTTGGTTTGCTTTTTTGTTCCTACGAAAAGAACTTGCTTGCCACTTGCCGCAACTTTCGTAAGGAATGGAAGTGCTTTTTCAAGACCTTCTACTGTTTTTGTCAGATCAATAATGTGACTGTCCTGACGTTTGCTGTGAATGTATGGCGCCATTTTAGGGTGCCAACGGCTCGTTTTGTGTCCAAAGTGAACACCAGCTTCGAGCAATGCCTTAATATCGACATCTACTGCCATGGGTTTGAACTCCTTGTTCCTCATCCACATCCCTGAAGGTTCAGGAGTTTGATGTGGATTGTGTCATTAAAAATTGTTACATCGATGATTATATCACACCACCCCTATAAATGCCAAGTAAAACCCCATGCTATTGACAAGTAGGCGTTCTGCCCAGATAGTTTACTGTATATCCCAACAATCTCGAGGGAGCAAGGGATTATGCGTCCACGCATTCGCATTCTGCTGGGTATCGTCGGGCTACTGCTTGTCGCCACGGCGTCGGGAACGATCGGCTTCGGCATCGCTCTACAAAATGAAGTATGCGAGGCCCAGAAGTCCACCTGCAACGGTAATCTTCCGATCTTCGTTGTCGCCTACGTAGTAAGCGTCATCGCCTACCTGGCGGCCGGAGTCTGTGGATTCCTCTCGTTGCGGTTCTGGGGTGGTGATACACCCTAAGAGTGCGCACCGCTCGAACAGACATCGACGATCTGTTCGAGCTGCCGGCTTGAGTAGTTATCTACTCGCCGGCTTTTTCACACCATATCACCCCTTTGACTTTTCGACATAAAACAGATACAATGGTACGGATATGAAAAGCAGTATACACCCAACACAATACCGACCTGTCGTATTTAGCGACGAGGTTGCTGGGTTTGCCTTTTTGACACAGTCAACCGCGCAAACAACCGACACTATTAAATGGGAAGATGGCAACGAGTACCCACTCGTTAAAGTCCACATCTCATCAGCATCTCACCCGTTCTTTACCGGTGAAGAAAAGATCATCGACACCGAAGGTCGCGTTGATCGCTTTAAGGCTAAATTTGCCGCAGCTCAGGCACGTAAAGACGCGCTTGCTAGCAAAGCAAAAAAAGCAGCCGCTAAAAAAGCTCAAAAAACTGAGCAGTAGCAACCTACAAAAAGAGACCGCATCCTTAGGGGCGGTCTCTTTTTTGTTACAATAGATACATCAAGCCAGCAAGCAAGGAGCTATATGCCAAAAATCAGTTTGAATATCGAAGAACTTACCGCCGAGAAAGCGACATTGGCTGATTTTCTTGCATCGCCTAGCGCCTATAACGACCCAGATTACAGCGCAAAGAATAAGCGCTTTACCGAACTTGAGGCAATTATCGAAAAGGCGACGCTTCGTCGCACGCTCGAAAGCCAGCTTCAAGAAGCCAAAGATATGATGGGCGGTGGCGACGAGCTGGCAGAACTCGCCAAGGCCGAGGCAGCCGAAACAGAGGAGCGCCTTGCAAACCTGGAAGATGAGCTATTTATCATGCTTGCGCCCAAAGATCCAAACGACGAAAAAAACGTCATTATCGAAATTCGTGCCGGCGCCGGTGGCGACGAAGCCAGTCTGTTTGCAGCAGAACTCTACCGCATGTACCTTCGCTACTGCGAGGCGCACAGCCTTAAAACCGAACTTATCAGCGAAAGCGCAAACGATACGGGCGGCTACAAAGAGGTTGTTTTTAGCGTAAAGGGCGACGCGCCGTACGCCCAGCTTAAGTTTGAGTCTGGCGTTCACCGTGTTCAGCGTGTTCCCGCCACCGAATCTCAAGGCCGCATTCACACAAGTACCGTTACTGTTGCCGTTCTTCCCGAGGCCGAGGAAACTGATATCGAGATTAACGCGAGCGACCTAAAAATCGACGTTTATCGCGCCGGAGGCCATGGTGGTCAAAGTGTTAACACCACCGACTCAGCCGTACGTATTACCCACCTCCCTTCTGGGCTTGTTGTTACAAACCAAGACGAAAAATCACAGATTAAGAACAAAGATAAAGCCATGAGTGTCTTGCGCAGCCGCCTTTTACAGCAAAAAATCGACGCCGAGCAGTCAAAGCTTGCTGCCGAACGCCGCAGTCTTATTGGATCGGGTGATCGAAGCGAAAAAATCCGCACCTATAACTTTCCGCAAGACCGTATCACCGATCACCGTATCGGCTACTCTCGAAGTGGTATTCCCCAGGCTATGAACGGCAATATCGAAGATTTAATCGAGCATTTGCAAAGCTATGAGCGCGAACTTGCAGCCCAAAGCGCCAGCAATTAAGGAATGGCTTAGTGACGCCACGCGCCAGCTTGCTGCTGTCGGTATTACTTCGGCCAAACTTGATAGCGAGATTATTCTTGCGCATACGCTTCGCAAAAGCCGCACGTATCTTCATGCTCACGACGATGAGCCAATAGATAGTCGCCAACTCGAAATAGCAGATACGCGTCTCCTCCTTCGCCTCGACCGGACTCCAATCGCCTATATCATAGGCCATAAAGAATTTTACGGCCGCCTATTCCGCGTCACCCCCTCTACCCTTATTCCACGCCCTGAGTCGGAAGATATCATTACGCTCATTAAAGAGTCTCTCCCCCAGGCATCGCTTCTTCAGGAAACGAAAAAACTTGTCGATGTTGGCACCGGAAGTGGCTGCCTTGGCATTAGTGCCAAGCTTGAAATGCCAGAGCTAGAGGTAACACTTCTCGATATTAGCAAGCATGCACTTAATGTTGCCGAGCAAAATGCCAAGCAACTTCGCGCTAATGTAACTGTAGTGCATAGCGACCTACTTGCAAACTTCCCTTTTACGGCAGACTATATTATTGCCAACCTCCCCTATGTCGATCCCGAGTGGGAGCGTTCACCAGAAACAAGTTTCGAGCCAGAGCTGGCGCTTTTCACCAACAACAATGGCCTTCACCTTATTTTTAAGTTACTCCAACAAGCCACAAGTCGTCTTACGCAGACAGGACTCCTTCTTCTCGAAGCCGACCCGAGGCAACACGCGGCTATTATTAAGCAAGCAAAAACCCACGGATTCCTTCTTAAAGAGACGCGCGGGTTTATCGTGTGTTTTCAGCAAGCTTAGCTTTTGTATGCCGCAAGCGTGACGTTAATCGTCAATGTCTCGTTGCCTCGTAGTACTGTTAGCTGAATTGTGTCGCCTGGGGCAAATTCGGCCACCAAGCTCGATACGCCGCCTTTATCGCCTACTTCAATATCGCCGACTTTCGTAATAATATCTTTGTCTTTTATACCCGCAGCAGCAGCTGGACCATCGCGAGAGATCGCCGTCTTTGACCCGTTATAGACATACGCGCCTTTTTTCACAGGAAGGTCGTACTGCTTTGCAGTGTCGGCTGTGATAGGAATATAGTTGATGCCCAGGAATGCTCGCTGCACGCCCTTGCCTGCCAGTACCCCTTTTAGAATTCCCTTGGTTGCATTGATAGGAATCGAAAACCCAATTCCCTGCGCATCTTCTATAATTGCTGTGTTTATACCAATAACTTGTCCGCTTAAGTTCAGCAGTGGGCCGCCGGAATTGCCGGGGTTAATCGCCGCATCAGTTTGTAGAAGATCGGTGAGGTGTTCGATCGCATCACCAGCCTGAGCCGAGACCGGGCGTCCTGTCCCCGAAATAATACCGCTCGTGACCGTGTTTTGATACTGACCAAGTGAATTGCCGATTGCAACAACTTTTTGGCCGACCCGAACAGAGGTTGAATCACCCATTTCTGCCGCTGGTAAATCACTCACATTGGCAATTTTTAAAAATGCTACATCATTTAATGGGTCGCTGCCTAGAACTTTTACGTTTTCATACGATGTGCCGTCCGACAATACAACACCAACAGTTGTCGCGCCGCTAATCACATGCTTGTTCGTTAGGATATATCCGTCTTTACTGACGATAATCCCCGTGCCAGCACCTTCTTCGCTTTCAGCGCCATAGTAGCTACTGGTGCGCGATGTTGTGACGATAGAGACCACGCTTGGTGCAACCTTTTCTACCACACCTGCAATATTCTCCTCTTCCTGGGTTACCTTCGTATTGCCGTCGTTTGCCACGCCCTGATGTTTAGCAAGGCCATTGTTTTCAGACTGCTGCATGAGCAAAGAATATATTTTATAACCACCAAAGCCCATTGCGAGACAAAAAATAACCGCCCCAACAATAGCAACAATCAGCCAGGTTCGCTTACGCTTTGGCGCTACGGACACATGCGTCTGTATATCGCTGCTGTCTTTTACTATCTCATTCTTTTCCACGTCGTTCATCTCCTCCAGATTACAGTCGGGCGCTTAAACAAAGCTTAAATCGTGCCAACGCCAATTCTATTAAAGAAAACCAAAAGTATCATAATAACGCTCACCGAAAGGAGTATTGGCAGCATTACGTCGCTCGAACGCACCGATCCATGCTTAGTGTAGCTACCATAGACGCGTTCGGCGATAAAGCTAATAGCAAGGGCTATAAGCGCAATTTGAGCCAATTTAATCTCACCCACCCCTGGTATTTCGTAGGCGAAAGTCCAGTGGTACGCAAGCCAGCCAAGCTCGGCAAAAATAAGCCCCCAAACAAGGCTGTAAAACGAAATATGCGCCTCATCGTAGCTACCCAGCACGTGTCTTGCTGCGCTGTAGCCTATAATCCACATCAGCAAAACAACAGGCGACGCCATCCAATCGTATGCAACAGACATGAGCGCTGTAACTCCCAAGAATATCGCCGCACCAGCCTGAACCGCAACGAACACACGCTTCGAGCGAGGTTTTATGTATAGCAGCCAGCCGATATAGAGTAACGTGATAATAATCTGCGCCGCCAACGCCCCACTTGCCGCATAAAGAAGCACCACGATACTAAGGCTAACAATGATATCAACAAGATTCGCCTGGATATTGGCAAACCAATAGCGTGGACGCACAGCCAGAACTCGCCATTTGCTAAGAAGGACAAGAGCAAATGCAGCAATCGGCGATTCGATAGCCCATACGATAACTAATATTGCCACCGCAAGAGCAACATTGAGCAAAATATAGACGAGCTCGCTTAACAATGAACGACGCTTTGATGATTTCAAAAAATCCATAACTGCTTTTTATTATAGCATTAATTGCTACTGGCCGAACTATCCTTGCCGATAATTACGACAAAGTTTGTCCCCGATGCAACTGCAGGTGCTTTTGTCGTAAGCACTGTGACGCCGTACATTGACTCAAGCTTTTCTTTTGTTGCGGTCTTGCCGCTACCAATTTGATATACCGTGACATCCTTGTATTTGGTATTCGGTGCGTTTTCGACACTGCTGATCGTAAATCCTTGCGCGGTAAGTTTATCTGCTTCAGTCTGAGCAACGCCCACCGTTCCCGATCCGTTCATAACCACAACCTTCGCCTCTTCACGAACAACAGGGTTTGAGCTTAGTTTTTTCTTGATAAGAGCGCGAATAGCACCGTACTGATAAAGGCCGGCCGACGGCTGTGCGTTGCCGTTCATAACGGGGTTGTCGCCATCAATCAAGCTTATCGACTTAATGTCTTGGTCTTTAATGTCCTGTGCAAGCGAGATCAGCGTCCGTACCTCGGCAGCCTCAAATGTCGTACGGAAGTTGTTCCCCAAAGCATCGATAATTGCTGTCACTTTTGACGGATCCGCAAGCACACCAGCACTCATCGCCTTTTCGCGGATTGCCTTTACAATTTTCTGCTGATTCTTTTCTCGATCAAAATTAGACTGTTCAAAACCGTAGGTTGGCGCTTTATCACCCCTTGCCTGCGCAAGATACAACGCGTGCTCAGCATCTAGCTTGACTGGACCATTTGGATAATCAATATAGTGACCACTAGGCGGGCAACGCTTCAAAACTTCACTGTAACTCACTTTATAATCACCGACGCCACACTTCCAATCGAAGTTACTATCCATCTGACCACGCGGATCACGGCTCTCGATCGTCACAGTAATTCCATCGATTGCCTTAACAAGTTCACGCATCACCGTGTAATTAACGTTTACACCATACTGAATATCGAGACCTAAGATTCCGCCAATAAAGTCACCTGTTTTATCCAACGCTTTACGGTCAGCGTCAACATTTCCAGCGCCACCGCCAACACAACTATAGTAGACGTTAATCTTCCCGGAGTATCCAGTCAAACACGCCTGACCATATTCAACCTCAAGGTCGCGAGGAATACTTACCATGTAGGCGTTCTTATTGTTCTGATCGACACTAACAACCATAATCGAGTCGGTCAAGTAACCGGCCTCGTGCCCCGGATCGTCTTGCGAGGTGCCTACAACAAGGATATTACTGCGCCCATTGGCGTCTTGCTTGAGCGGCTTATTTTGGATAATGTCAAAAATATTACCTTGAAAAATGTTTCCCGTCGCCATCATTCCACGATAGAGAATCCAGCCACCAATCCCTAAAAGAATAACAATAACCGCAATAATTGACCATTTTATAATACGTCGCTTTTTGCTAAGGGGACCCCGTTTTTTACGTCCTTTTTTGCCTTTTTTGCCCGGCTCGTCAAGATTGGTATCAATGTTCTTTAGCGATTCACTAATATCATCGCCCACAACCCCTAAGTTAGTCTCCTGCATTTTGGCTGGCTGCAGGCGGTCGCTTGTCGCTTTCGCACGTCCAAGCTCCACTCCGTCGAGTGGCTTGCTGTGCTTCACACTCTCAAGTCCGCCTATCCTGCTTCCAGGGCGACGCGGAACAAATCCGTCAATTGCGTTCTTTTTTGTCATAAATACTCCATCTACTATATACGAAGTATCCTTATTTTTGAATGAAAATCATAACTACTTTGCTTTCACACCTGTAAATAAGCGTGTATAGTAAGGGTAATGGAAGCAAGTTTTATGCAGCGCCATCCGTTTTTAAAAGATGGTTTCAACATTGTTATTTTTATTGCCTGCGTTCTTATTGGCACGCTTCTTATCAATACATTCGTTTTTCGCAGCTTTAACGTTTTGGGGCCAAGCATGGAGCCGACAATGTACACCGGTGACCGGCTTATCGTTAATCGCCTTCCCGTGACGCTTGCGCACCTACAGAATAAGCCGTATATCCCCGAGCGCGGCCAGGTAATAGTATTTAAGAATCCACAATACAACGCCGGAACAGGCGATGAATACATCGTAAAGCGCGTCATTGCATTCCCAGGCGAGCGCGTCGTTGTTAAAAATGGCGTCATTACGGTATACAACGACCAAAATCCGCAAGGATTCAACCCAGACAATGACAACAACGGCGAACCTGGATCGCCAACCAGTGGAAACGTCGACAGAATGGTTACCGATGGCACTCTCTTTGTTGCGGGAGATCATCGTGCCGGTGATTATTCGTACGACTCACGTAGCGGACTAGGACTTATCCCCTACTACGACGTCGTTGGGCCTGTCGGACTCCGTATTTATCCGTTTACCGGCATTCGCATGTTCTAATTGCCAAGAATCTTCTGAATACGCTTAAAATCACTGTCGCTTTTAAAACGAATAACGATTTGTCCCGCGCCTTTTGCGTTTGTCTTAACGCTCACATCTGTCGCTAAACGCTTTACAAGGCGATCAGTATCTTCCTTGTATGGTACTTGCTCGATCTTGCGCTTTTCTTTGCCTTCGGGTGCAGTCGCTGCTGCTTTTTTAAGTTGTACAATAAATTGCTCGATCTTGCGTGAACTCCACTCTTCCTCAAGAATTCGCGGAAGTATTTCGTTGACAATTTTTGGATCAACACTTACAAGTGGCCTTGCCTGACCTTCGCGCAGTTTGCCATCGATAAGCGCTTGGCGCACAGATTCTGGCAATCGTAATAGTCGAAGTGTGTTGCTTACCGCACTCACGGATTTTCCACCAACTCGCTGGCCAATTTCATCTAGTGTTAGATTAAACTGATCACGAAGTTTTAGATACGCCGTTGCCGTCTCGAGTACATTCAAGTCGCGTCGCTGCAGGTTTTCAATAAGAGAAAGCTCCAGCTTGTGCTGGTTCGAAAGAGTCCGCACTAATGCGGGTATCTTGTCGAGGTTCGCCATTTTAGCAGCACGATACCTACGTTCACCAGCGACAATCTGATAACCACCATCCTTTGGCGTTACGACAATAGGCTGCAAAATACCATGTTCGGTAATCGAAGCAGCTAGTTCATCGAGGGCGATAGGATCGAAGGCGTGTCGTGGCTGATCGGGGTCTGCAACAATTTCGGAAATCTTAATATAGCGAAGTTCACTCACTTTATCATCTTGCTCGGCAGTCGGATCAAACGACTCATCAAGCAATTCTGTAGGAATAAGTGACGTAAAACTTCGTCCAAGACCTTTTTTAACCGACACGCTGCAATACCTCCTTGGTGACTGCTTTATATGCCCGTGCACCCTTAGAAAACTTATCATATGCCCCTACGGGAACCCCGTGGCTCGGCGCTTCTGCTAGCCGAATGTTACGAGGAATGGTCGTTTTAAATACTTTACCAGGAAAATGCTTTTTAATTTCCTCGTGAACTTGCCCGCTAAGCGTTGTGCGACCGTCTACCATCGTCGGAAGCACACCCAAAAGATCAAGTGTTGGGTTCATGCTCTTGCGAACAAGTTTCATTGTTTCAAGTAGCTGACCAAGACCCTCTAGTGCATAAAACTCGGCCTGTACCGGTAATAAAATATACCTGGCCGCAATAAGTCCGTTCACCGTTAGTAGGCTCAGGCTCGGTGGGCTGTCGATAATAATAAAATCATATCCCTGAATAGTGCCCAGTGCGTTTTTTAGCCGCGTAAACCGACGGTTAGCCTGAGCCAATTCCACCTCTGTATTAGCAAGATGCGGGGTTGCAGGGGCCAAAAACAAGTTTTTGTGATCGGTCGGCAGAATAACGTCGATAAGCTCTTTTGTCTCCATAATGACATCCGTCATCGTAAACTCAAGCGCCTGCTTATCGACGCCAAGACCACTCGTGGCATTTCCCTGCGGATCAAAATCAACCAGAAGGGTTTTTTTACCCATCTTCGCAAGATAATACGCGATATTTACCGCGCTGGTGGTTTTACCAACACCACCCTTTTGATTTGTTACTGCAATGACTGTCGCCACGTGTTGATTTCCCTCTTCTTTCGCTCTATTGTAGCACGAGCGATGGCAATTTAACCATAACCACAAGGATTATTCGGCCAGAATACCGTCACTCTGGTGCTGCCATAAACGATAGTATCGCCCCTTTTGAGCAAGCAGGCCAGCATGCGTCCCCTGTTCAATAATCCGCCCCGCATCCATCACGATAATCCTGTCCATATGCCGCAGAGTCGATAAGCGGTGAGCAATGGCAATGACCGTTTTATTGCGCCATAGGTCCTCAAGTGATTGCTGCACTAACACTTCGCTCTCGCTATCAAGTGCGCTTGTCGCCTCGTCGAGCATCAAAATCGGCTTATTACTAAGGAAAGCCCGGGCAATCGCGATTCGCTGACGCTGCCCCATAGAGAGCTTTATGCCACGCTCACCAACAAGAGCATCGTATTTCATATCAATATTTAATATGAACTCATGGGCACGGGCCCGACGAGCCGCCCGCTCAATATCAGCTTGAGTCGTCTCGCCTGTCGCCCCGTAGGCAATGTTCTCACTCACTGTCCTATGGAATAGTGCCGTATCTTGCGGTACATAAGAAATCAAGTCAACCAAACGACGACTGTCGAGCACCTTGCCATCAAGAGCAACTGTCCCCTCTGGCAACTCGTAGTAGCCAAGCAACAGCTTAATAAGGGTTGTCTTGCCGCTTCCGCTCGCACCAACAATACCCACTTTCTCGTTCTTGGCGATATTAAGAGAGATAGCCTGGAGAACTGGACTTTCCGGTCGGTCAGGATAGGCAAATTCGAGGTCACGCAAATGAAGCGACTTCTTGAACATTAGTCTAGACTTAGCTACACGATTATCACGTATGTTCAAGGTTGCGTCATTCACAACGTCATGATCATCGAACAGATATCGATACGATTCCTCCATGCGAGCAAGCTTCATATTAAACTGTGATACGTTCCATATCACCACCCAAATATAGCCAGAGAAGATCACCAGTGCCGACAAAAAGGTTGTAATCTGCGTTAGGTCTAGCTGTCCGTTTAAAAAGAGAGTTACGTTCATAACGATTGTTGCCGGCCATACAACGCAACGAACTACAAGGCTCATAGAACTCCAGAACATAATCGCCCAAAAGAAGCGGTGTTTTGCTTTCGCTACGACACCCGCACGTCGTTTAAGAACCTCGGCGATCTCGGTTTGTTCGCGCCCAAATGCCTTAACACTCACAAAATTACTAATAACGTCAATCACATACCCATCAAGGCTCGACACAGAATCGGTCAGATCCTGCTCACCTTTGGCGACATAGCGCGCTAGGTGGCGTCCTGCTACGAACATCAGAATAATTGAGCCGGTAAAAATAAGACCTGTATACAGGTTCACGCTAAACATAATCGCCCCAATTATTGGCAGCCTAACCAATAGGTCAGCGTACTGATAACAAGTGGTGTCTAGAAATCCACGAAATTCACGCCCTAGCCCAGTAACATAGCTACTAATCTTGCCAGTAAACTTACCCACAAAATAAGGGTATGGCTTTGTCATAATCGCTCGGAACAGAACATTTTCAAATTCATATTCCCGATGATTAAGAAGGGCGCGATAAAGAAATTCAGCAGAGTGCCACGCAATCATATGGCTAACACTCAGGGTAATCAAAATCCCAACGAGCCAATAGACTAGCCCATGATCGACCGATTCAGCTGCCAGCGCACCGGTTAGCTGACCAATGAATATTGGCAAAACCGCTAATAAAACATTAGCTACAACAAACGTACAAAAAACCAATATAAACTGATATTTGAACGTTTTGATGTAGCTAATGTACGCACGCAAAGAGCGATAGCGTTTTTTATCTGATTTTTTCATACTTTCCTTCTTTTTTATCCGTACCTCACCTGAGATACGAAATCAAAGGAGAGATGATTATTTGATCGAAGTAATTCGAACTTTGCTGTATTTTTGGCGGTGTCCGTTTTCTTTGTGAACGCGCTTCTTTGATTTGTAGCGGATCACGCGAACTTTTTCGCCTTTTACGAGGTCTTCTTCAACCTCAGCGGTAACAACCACACCTTTTACCGTTGGTGTGCCGATAGTGGTTTTATCACCATCAATTACCAACAGTGCATCAAGCGTGAGCTCTTTAGTGCCTTCCTGGAGGAGGTCCACCAGTAGGGTCTCTTTTTCGGCAACAACGAATTGTTTGCCACCGATCTTAACGACTGCTTTTTTCATTATGATTCCTTGTTATTTGTTATCAATCTCATTGATTGTACCAGATACAGGACAGATTAGCAATATCGCCTAGGCTGCGCGGCCAAACACAACATTGTTCGCGTGCAGCCAGCCCTCAAGATTTCCGCCATCCAGGTAGGCACCCTCGGCAGGAACAACCTTAATTTTGCCGCCACCAAGAACATATTGGTTAATCGGCTCGGTAATATAGTACTCGCCCGAAAGCATAAGATCAGCGTAGCTTTCAATACCCTTTAGCAAATCGTAGTTCAATACATATTTGCTCACATTAATAAGCGTGCTCGGTGCCTGATCTGGCGTTGGCTTTTCAACGATCCGAACAAATTCATTGTGCTCGTTCATATCAAGCACACCATATCGCCCTACGCTCTCACGCGGTATCTCAACCCCAAGCATGCCACAGGCGCCTTCGGGGGTTGCCGCAAGTAACCTTGCAACTTCGCTACTGCCATCACGATTATAGATAAAGTCGTCACCCATTAGCACGACCACCGACTCACCTTTAGCGACAAGTGGCGCAACAAGACCAACCGGAATTGCTGTTCCATACTTTCCGTTCGTCGGCTGCGTCACATAGTGAAATGTTACGTTTTTCGGCGGGGCAATCATAGGCAACATGTTTTCTTTATCGTTAGCAATAAGATACGTTGTTAGCTCGGGATTGTCGCCGTAATAGGCGTGCAGCTGCGTACTCTCTTCGCTCACCACAAAATAGATATCTGTGATGCCTGCTGCGATACAGTCCTGTACAACATAGTCTACCAACGGACGATTTCCAATAGGCAGCATACACTTTTCAATAGCTTTTGTAATAGGTAGTCGGCGTGTCCCCCAGCCGGCAACGGGAATAATAGCTTTCGTAATAGTCATAGTCTTAAGTGTACTAGATTTGACCGCCGCTGTACAAAACAACGACAATAATACAAATTCCTATCATGCCACTTACTTTTATAAGTCCGTGGTGACGATACCAAGAGTTACGAAGGGATTTTGGCAACTTATTACGGTACATGTGGGCCGCGAGCGCCACGAATACCGCAACCAGCAGCAATACGAGCGAGCCAATCATCACTGGCGTCATAGCCTGCACAGCCATGCCAACGCGTGTTATTATTCCAACCGGCTGATCGACAGGTGTTGTCGTAGCCTGCTGAACGCCAAGAAGTGTGCCAGATTGTGCAGGAGATCCATACAACGCCACGACAAGCGTTGTCGGCTTGCCGGCAAGCTTTCCTTCTGCAACCGCAAATCCAACTTCCGAATACTGCAGCCCAAGAACGTTCGCACGATGCTCTTCCGAGGACAGCCAGGCGGCCACCACCGCATTAGCCGACTGAAAGTTCTTGGCCAGATTTTCCCCAGCGTAGCTATATGTATACCCCGCCTCTTCAAACCACTGCCATGGCGTCGCGCCGTTTGGTGCTGTGTGCGCCCAATACTGCTGCTTTAGCATATCGTTTACTTTTAATTCAGCGGCACGCGTCAGTTTTGCGTTTAGCGTCAATTCACCTGCGCCATTCTTTTTTCGCTCGCTATTGGTATTTGCCAATAGCGCATCGGTAGACACGCCAGTCATATCACCCAAAACGGTGCCGGTCGTCGAAAAATTATATCCCGCCTGAAGCGCGATAACTAAAACAAGCATAGCAATCAAGCCATGCCTGCGGATCAAATGCGGACGATATTCGTTGGCGCCATGTGGCACAAACGTCAGTTTTATGTGACGGTGAAGACTTTTCTTAAGCCGTGTCAGCTTCTTTTTTGTTTGTTTTGCTTTCACCTTGTTTTCAGTATATAAAACATAAGCACAAAAAGCGAGAGACAACATTGTCGTCTCTCACATTTTTAGTTTGCAGAAAATCTATGCGTTATCGGCAGCGCGTCGCTTTGCAGCAGCGATAAGCCATGCGCTAATGGCAGCAATAACTGCAGCTAAAAGCAGCCACCAATACCAAAGCATACCAAACAACTTCCAGCCCTCCTCCGTAGGAATAGCCGCTACATTTTTAGCAGCACCATCGACGTCGGGCGTCTTTTGCGCACCAAGCACCTCTTTGTCGCCTTGGCTCACAAGCTCTGGAGTAGGAACGATGCCAAACGAGTTAGGAAGTGGGAATGGGCGATTCAAACGATCAGTTCGCTCCTGAAGTTCATCGCCGTCATCTGAGTTACCCTGAGGCTGCCCGCCCACATTGCCACCACCAGGTACGACAACCGCGTTTGCCACTACAATTTTACGCGTTTCGGTGGTTACATTACCCGCCTTGTCGGTAATAGTAATGGTAATGGTGTGTTCGCCATCTGCAAAATCATCGGAGTTAAGTTGTGCGATCACCGTTAAGCTAACAGGACCCGGATAAGTTTCTGCAGCCACGGTAGCGTCAGCGTCATCCGTCGTTTCGGCATCCATTTCATCAATTTTGATATTGTAACTACCTAACCCCTGCTCGTCGTATAGTTTTGCTTCTACGCGAATCGTCTTTTTATCAACTGCACCAAATACCTCGCCCTCTTGTGGCTGTACTAATTCTAGTGTAGGATTCTTGGTGTCGATCGCCATGTCCCATACTTCGCTCCAGGCACTTTTATTGCCGGTAGCGTCGATTGCGCGAACCTGCCAGTACCAGATACCGTCGCCCGCACCAGAAGAGTGAATCTTAGGGGATGATAACTCACCAGACTCCCAGGCACCACTTCCATCGGGTGCATCCCCTACCTTAGTTTTATCCTGCGACGAGCGGAATTCATACTTCAAATCGCCCGCTTCATTGTCGGTCGACTCATTCCACGTAAAATCAAATTCGTTCGTCTTTAGTAGCTCGTCATTTGGCGCACCGTTTACTGGAACAGATGGCGCTTCAATATCTTTTTTGTAAACAATCGTGTACGGATCGGAACAAGTTTTATTTCCAGCTAAGTCAAAGGCACATACTTTTATATAATGCGTTCCCTCTCCCTGAGTAAACTCACCGGCACGAGATGTTGTTTGCCCTACCATTGGCGCCCAAGCTTTTGCTTCCGAGTTGTAAGGATCGTTCGCAATATTATTCCAATAGAGGTACTGGTAGTTGGCCGCGCCAACATTACTCCAGTAAGTAGTTACCGAGTACGACTTCGTTGTTCCACCACTGGCAATATCGTCACCGTTGCTATCTTTTACACTAAGTACTGGCTGAGTTGGGCCAACGTTATCGATCGTCACCTTATAAAGCGAACTCCAGTCGCTCTCGGCTACACCCTTAGCGTCAACCGCCTTTACGCGCCACCAAAACACCGTTCCATGGGCAACATTTGTCGCACTTTTCGAAGTCTTGGTAGTCGTTTCGGTCCATCGTTTTTGCGTCATTGCTGCGTCGTTGTAGCTCTCGTACACGTACTTAGCAGCTCCCGCGACAGGCTCCCATGAGTTAACAAGTACCTTGCCGTTTACGGTTGCATCATTGGCAGGTGCGACAAGTGTAGGCGCAGAGAGCGGAGCGAAGTCATATGCATAGGTTGTGGTTGCTTTTCGCACCTGAACGTTATCAAGGTATCCTGCAAGCCCTTGGTCGCTCGCTGTCGTGTCGCCTACGTTAATTGCAAGGGCGCGGACATAGCTCCCGGCTGGCATTTCTTTTAGAGTAGTGGGACATTCCGCAATCCGGCTGCCGCGCTTTTGAACATGCACAGGCGTTGCATTAGCATTAAATGTTGCGGTTCGAGTTTTGGCAGCAGCCACCTTAGGTACATAGTCGAATCGACAATCATAGTATTCATTCGAATTATCAATCGTGGCATACACGTTCAGGTAAAAATTATCTGAATCAGCACCCGTACCATTGCCTGCGATTTTAAAGTCGTATTTTACCCACTTAAAATCTTTCACGGCCGTCTTTGCAAAGTACTCGGCAATGAATTTATCTTTAGGGTTCGCGCCAATTGGCTTAACATACAAGCTACCTGGCCCTGTTTTAACAGCGTCGTTCGTAAAGGCATACGGCGTCGATGTTGATGCGTCGCGGTTGAACATCCATTCAGCTGTATCGCCAGATACAGTCTCACTCACCACGGTTGCAGCCGAAACGTTCGGCGTTATAACTCCGTATAGTGGCTGCGCCACAAGCGCAAAAACTGCCATTAAAATTGTCAGTGTCCTTATAGTACGCGTCGACTTCTGTCGTAGCTGCAACCCCATATTGTTCCCCTATTCTTCGTCGCACACCACCAAGCGACATTAGTATATAAGGTAACTATACCACAAACTGAGAGTTTAATGAATGTTAGCGGTCGCGTGCTTGCAGTTCCTCGATTCGTGCATGATCAAGGCCGTAATAATGCGCTATTTCATGCCAAAGAGTGCGTTTAATTTGCTCAAACAGTTCCTCTTCATTTTGTACCACAGCAAGAATCGAATGTTTAAATAATGTAATTTTATCGGGTAATACAAATGAATAGCCGTTGCCTCTGTGTGTCAAAGGAATACCTTCGTACAATCCTAAAAGCAAATGGTTGTTGTCGAGTTTCATTTTTTCTTTTTGCTGAGAGCTAGGCTCATCTTCATAAATTATGGCAACATTTTCAAGCCCAGTAATATACTTTTGTGGCAGCTCGTCCATGGCGCGCGTAATTAATTGGTCAAAACGCTCATCGGTAAGTTCAATCATGCTTGTTCTAATATACTATACAAAATATAGTAGCGCTAGTCGTTCGAAAACTTAAACCACTCTGGGTCGTTCTCGATATCCTTTTCAACATCTTGCCAGTAGCGCGAAAGTTGTCCTTCGTCGACAAATTCTTCAAGGGTGATCGCCTCGGGCTCCATGCGCTCGGTGGTAATATCATCGCCAAGGCCATCGCCTAGCGGGTCAACCGGTTTGAATGTGATGTTGTGTGTGAATAGTGACATATTTTTTTGTTTTGTTATTTTATACATTCATTTAAGCATAAAAAGTATCTAATGTCAATACGCACTGTCCCTACCCTCGTGCAAGCGTTTCATTATGATATGCTAATGGTATGAATAAAAGTATTGTACGAATAATATTGGGGCTCGGCGTTATTGCCTTTGGTATTGCCGCCCTGCTTGGTAGTCTAAATGTTATTAACTTTAGTGATTTCTTTCACGATTGGTGGCCTCTTATCGTTGTCACTATCGGAATTCTGATCTTTATCGGAAATCCACGAAACTTCTTATGGCCGCTTTCGGTTGTGGCAGCGGGTGTTCTATTGCAGTTGCGCCAACTCGATATTGTCGACTTTAATATCTGGCAGCTGTTCTGGCCAATTGTCATTATCTGCATTGGCTTGTCGATCCTTATTAACCGCACTGCAAATCACAGTAATGCCAGTAAAAAAGATGTCGATTCTATCTCGGCAGTTTTTAGTGGCAACACAACAAAAAGCCAGGCCGATAACTACAAGGGCGGCGATCTTACCGCCGTATTCGGTGGTGTTGAGCTTGACCTTCGCGACGCAACTATTAAAGACGAGGCTACCATAAACGTATTCGCACTATGTGGCGGTATCGAAATTAAAGTACCAAAAAACTGGACTGTCCGCTCTACAGTAACGCCAATCATGGGTGGCGTAGAAAACAAAACCACTGCCGACAAATCTTCGCACAATCCGGTGCTTATTATTAGCGGTGACGTTATTATGGGTGGCGTAGAAATTAAACAATAACCCATGGTACAAAGTTAAAAATACCCGCGCACATGCGGGTATTTTTAATGTAATTTTTATCTTATGCTTTTTCTAGCGACAATGATAATTCGGCGCCTTCGACTTTTACGACACTCTTGTAGTCGTATTCTTTATTCGTGCACGCATCGGCAAGCGTCTCTGACATAATAGTCGCTTCGTGCTCGCTAATCGCCTCTTTCAGGTCGTCGTTAGGCGTTTCGAGACTAAGCACAATATGATCATCGACATTTAGTCCAGCTTGCTTACGGGCGCTTTGAACATGTCGGATCACTTCGCGCATGAGGCCCTCTCGCTTCAACGCAGGTGTTAGTTTAAAGTCGAGTGCAAACTCATTCCCCTTTTTCACCACTTTTACGTTTAGCTCTTCCGTAAGAATATCTTCGAAGCTGACAAAATCACCAAGCGTCGGAACAGTAACACTTGCTAGCGGCTGACGCACCTTCATACGCTCTTTAGCGCGAAGACTAAGACCGGTATTTACATACTCCCGAACAGTTTCCATATCGTTGATAACCAATTCGTTAATATGACCTGACTTTGGCCAATCAAGAAGGTGAACACTCTCTCCGCCTGTCAGTTTTTGATACAACTCTTCGGCGAGGAACGGCGTAAACGGTGCCATCACCTGCGAAAGCTGCGTAAGTACATAGTGGAGTGTGCGGTATGCATTGTTTTTATCAGTATCGTCGCCAGACTTCCAAAAACGGCGGCGGCTACGGCGAACATACCAGTTACTCGCATCTTCGATAAACGGCAGAATTGGCTTCATAGCGTTTGGAATATCGTAGGCATCCATGTGTTTTTCAACTTCAGCGGTAAGCTGATGAAGACGACTTACCACCCATTGATCGAGTGGATTATCGAGATCCTCGCTCGGATCGCTCAGATCACCCTTAAACTCCCAGTTATCAACCTCGGCATACATAGTAAAGAAGTCGTACATATTCCAAACCATACTCAGTTTACGCGCGACATCTCCCACTTCTTTATCTTGCAAAGCAAAGTCTTCGCCGTTAAGTAGCGGACTCGAAAGCAATAGGAAGCGAAGACTGTCGGCACTATACTCGTCCATCAAAATATTAGGATCGGTGTAGTTACCGTAGCTTTTGCTCATCTTGCGGCCGTCGTTGCCGGCAACGTTACCCGTCACAATCACGTTCTTAAACGAATTCTCGCCAAATAAAGCAACGCTCATAGAGTGCATATAATAGAACCATGCACGAACCTGGCCTATGTATTCAACGATAAAGTCACCAGGAAAATTCTCTTCGAATTTTTTCTTGTTTTCAAATGGATAGTGGAACTGTGCAAACGGCATACTACCGGCTTCGAACCAGCTATCCATTACCTTATCGATACGCGTATAGGTAACGCCGTCAATTTCAAAAGTAATGTCATCGATCCATGGGCGGTGATAATCGTCGAGTTCTTTCCCTGAAAGCTCCTTAAGCTCGGCGTAACTACCAATAACTTTCGTATGCTCCACGCCATCTTTATCAGTGCCCTTCCAGACAGGCATAGCCGTTGCCCAAAAACGGTCACGGCTAATATTCCAGTCGGGCGCCTGCTGAACGGTTTTTTCAAATCGGCCGTGTTTTACATGTGCCGGAAACCAGTTAACATTCTCGTTCTTCTCTAGCATCTTTGTACGCTGAGAATCAATATCCATAAACCAGCTTGGGTGAGCTCGGTACATTAAACGCGTACCGCAGCGATGACAGTGCGGGTAGCTGTGCTTGATATATTCAATCTTCCAGACAACGCCACGCTCAAGTAACGTTTTTGCAATGGTCTTATTAATCTCCCATACATTCGCACCTTTCCACTCGCTCTCAAAGTAGAGGCCGTTCTCGTCGATAACATGAACAACAGGAATCTTATCAACCCGTGCCATCGCAAAATCTTCTTCACCGTAGGCGGGAGCCAGGTGGACAATACCAGAACCACTCTCGTCGCTTACATAGTCGGCGTGCCAAACTTTGTGAGCATTTTCACCACGATTAACGCCAAGTAGCGGCTCGTAGCTCTTACCAACAAGTTCTTTACCTTTTAGCTCACGAATAATCTTGTACTCGAGTGGCTGGTGTTTTTCGTTGGTGAGAACTTTCTCTACTAAATCTTTAGCAAGAATAAATTTCTCGCCTTCGTGCTCCACTTCGACATAGTCAAAATCCTTGTTCACTGCAACTGCCGTGTTGGCGGGTAGCGTCCATGGGGTCGTCGTCCAGGCAAGCAAGCTTGTGTCCTCGCCCACTAACTTAAACTTCACGAACACACTTGGGTCGGTCACATCTTGGTATGCGCCCGCATCCATGGTCACCTCGGCCTTAGATAGTGGCGTGGCGTCAAGCGTACAGTACATAAGTACCTTTTCGCCCTCGTAGATCTTACCCTTTTCGTAGAGCGTTTTAAACGCCCACCAAATAGACTCCATGTAGTCTTTATCCATGGTTTTATACGCGCCCTTAAAATCAACCCAGCGGCCAATTCGATCAACAACATCCTCCCAGGCGCTACTGGTTTGCAGCATATTCGCACGCGTTGCAACGATATACTTTTCAAGACCATACTCAATCACTTCTTGGCGCGAATGAATGCCGAGCTTCTTTTCAGTGTAGCGCTCTGCCGGAAGGCCATGCGCGTCCCAACCCCATACACGCTCGATACGCTTGCCCTTCATTGTTTGATAACGAGGCACGGCATCTTTTACGATAGAACTCAGTAACGTGCCGTGGTGCGGTACGCCCGAAATAAATGGAGGACCATCATAAAAAACGTACGCGTCATCTTTAGAGCGCTGTTCGATTGATTTTTCAAATGTCTTATTCTTTTTCCACTGCTGTACTAAATCTTTTTCGTACTCGAGTGCTCGTCGTCGGGTGTTTGCTTTAAATTTCATTAGTGATTCATCTCCTTTTTTTGTTCGCTAATCCACTGCAAAAGGACGAGTGCGATGCGGCCTTCCTGCATATCACCGTCTAATATCTTCTGTGTCGCCTCTGTATACGTCAGCCAAGTGTCCGCCTCTATCACCTCACCCTCCTCTAACTTTTGGCCATCTTCCATTAATTGCCATTTCGAGGACTCGAACACAAACAAGTCCCACTCAACCGTAGCGCCCAGTGTGGATTTTTTGTATAACTCTAGGTCAATAACCTGAATACCCGCCTCTTCGTGAGCTTCTTCGATCGCTTTCTTACGTGCCGCAATCGTTAGTTCATCACCAGATTTACGAAAAACATCGTATTCCTCCAGGGAGTCAAAGACTTTGCCGCCCGGAAGTCTATAATCCCAATCATTAAGCTCCTTGCGAAACTCTTTTGTGAGCAGAATCATTTGGTTACTTTTATCAGCAATTATCAAACGGACACCGGGTGCCCGACGCGCAACTTCAAAAATACGACCGTCTGGCTGGCGTTCATGAACCAATTCGAATAATCGGCCCCTGGCAAAAATCTCTTCGTGTACCGTTTTATCTTTCATTGCTTCTCCTTAAAAACAAAAAATCCCTGCTTAGACACTGGAATCCGATGTTTCGGACGGTACCATCCAGTTTCTAAAAAGAGATTCTTTCTAGCGCTTAGTTGTTCACTTTGTCGTTGTGGTGACGCCAAGTTCTACTAAACCTTGCGGCCTTTCTTCTTGGAGCATTCGCGGGTGATAGCCGCTTACCCCATAATAAATGAGGGTGCTTATGCCCTCATTGTACTACAGAAAATTTTAGTGTTCAACAACTAGATAAGCCAGCGACTCTTTTTTACCAGTGGGATAAGCTGCCACCAATTCGTGAGACTCCATTTTTGACGCGAAGCACCGGCTCCAATGGCCGCCAAAACAAAGATATATACGATGTGATCATCTATAAACGGATTCGTCTTGATAGGAAGGCTCGCCATCCACATCATAAGAAGCATCACGGAACCTGCGACTACCGTTACGCGAATTGCAATTCCAAAAATGAGACCCACGCCAATTCCTAGCAAGCCTGCCATAAATAGCCAGTCGGCAAACGGCTGCCCAGCCATACTATTGAAGAAATCAGCAAACGGACCTTCTACCCCTTTCAAGAATCCAGTCGTCGGGGACCCACCATTCACCCATGCTTTAGCGGCAGGTGTCGCAAAACCTAAACCTAGTAATTTATCTAAAAACGCCCATAAAAACACAAATCCCAAAACGATGCGTGTCGCCGCAAGCGCATACCATACTTGATCACTTGGTTTATTCTGCTTTGCCATTTCTTCACCCCCCCTTTTTTTTAAATCTTAGCCAAAAAGACTGCCCTGATACTTGAATAGTACCAGAAAAACCATTGCCGCAAGAATAATCGCCGTTGCGAACCTGTCGTAACCCTTCTTATTCCAATCCTGCAAATAACGATTCACGTTTTTTGAAAGATAAAGGTTATCTTCACGAATGTTGTAGTGAAGAAGCGACATAAATACTAGCGTTGTTGAAACGGTGACAAGAAGACACCATGGACACAGCGCCTCAATAACAAACGCGCTAACAAAGAATAGATAGTAGGCAAAAATAAGGCCTAAGCCATATCCAACCTGCGCTGCTGCCATAAACAGGCGCGGAAACCTAACACCTGCAATACCAGCAATAGCAACGGTAATAACAATCGGCTCGGCAATCAAGCCTAGAAAGCTGTTCGGAAAACCAAAAAGATCTGCACTAGGGTGCTTCATAACACTGGCGCAGTTAATGATTGCATTCACACTACAGCTAAGCGCCGCATCCGGATTTTTCGCCAGATGAAATGCTTCTACTGAAAGTACTAGAGCAGCAACAAGGCTAGCAATAGCCGAAATCGCCATTGTTCCAAATATCCAAACATCAGACCGCTGTCTGGCGTGCCCTGTAAGTACGTCAATCATTCGCTGAAACATTAGACGTAATAACTCACTTCACTGATCGTTGGCAGTGGAAGCCCCCGCCAAAGGTTCTGTAGATTCCCATTGTCACTTATCGCTACCACACTTGGGTACTCTACGATATCGTAAGCGCGGCAAAAATCAGCACCCTCGGGCGTATCGGGATCGAGCGTTTCAAGCTCGTGGCCAGTCTGACGCATAAAATCTCGTAAATAATCGCTCACATCACGGGCGTAGTCGGTCTCTTCTTTGTAAACGATTACCGTCTTCATGCGATTATTTCTTTCTTCGCTGCTGAAGAATTTCTTCGAATTCATCGAGGGTTTTAAATTCGTGGTATACACTGGCAAAACGAACGTAGGCAACTTCGTTACGAACGGCAAGCTCGTCAAGAACGAGGTCTCCAATCTGATGCGACGTCACTTCACTTTCGCCAAGTTCGTAAAGTGCATCCTCGATATTGTTGATAATCTCTTCAACCTCAACTTCTGAGGTAAAGAATTTGCCAACAGATCGCTTTACGGCAGTCGCAAGCTTATCTCGATCGAATAATTCTCTTGAGCTGTCTTTTTTTACAACCGCAAGATTTGGACGCTCAATCCGCTCGTAGGTCGTAAATCGATGTTTACCATCAAGAGATTCGCGGCGGCGGCGTATCGTCACACCATCGGCCGCTTCACGTGATTCAATAACTCGGCTATCACCAATTTTATATTTAGGGCTCACGTACTCTTAGCTCCTTTTTATGATTCGTCTGAATTCTTGTTCTTCTTGCGGCGGCGAAGAAATGCTGGCGTATCCGATTCGTCGTCGTCTTCCGGAGGATTATTCCATATATCATGCGCTTCCGTGTCATCAGCAAATACTGCTGCTGCATCGGTTTGATCAAGCTCCATATCAATTGCGTTCACCGCTTCGTCAGCCACTACCGGCTTTGGAGTTGGGGTGTTTGAAGATGTTGGCGTCTCAAGCTGCGCAGCCTGTTCGTGGAAGTACGCACTATCGAAACCTGTTGCAATAACCGTAATGATTAGTTCGTCTTCAAGCTCTGGCTTAAGGGTTGCACCGAAGATAATATTCGCATCAGGAGAAACAGCACTGGTGATAATTTCCGCTGCTTCTTGAATCTCGCTCATACTCATATCGTAGCCACCTGTCACGTTGAACAGTACACCCTTTGCACCATCGATTGAAACTTCGATGAGTGGTGACTCAATCGCCTGTTGAGCCGCCTGAACAGCGCGATCATCGCCACTCGCACGACCAATACCCATAAGCGCCGAGCCCGCATTGCTCATAATTGCCTTTACGTCGGCAAAGTCGAGGTTAATGAGTCCGTGCTCGGTAATAAGTTCTGAAATACCCTGCACACCCTGGCGAAGAACATCGTCTGCAATCTTGAATGTTTCAAGAAGGGGCGTGCGTCGGTCGATCGTTTGCAAAAGGCGATCGTTAGGAATGGTAATTAGCGTATCAACCTGTCGCCCAAGTTGTGCAATCGCCCACTCAGCATTCTGGCGTCGCTTTTCACCCTCGAAACTAAATGGCTTCGTGGCTACACCAACAACAAGAATACCAAGCTCACGTGCAATTTCTGCAACGACATGGCCTGCGCCACTACCCGTTCCACCGCCAGCTCCGATTGTCACAAAGATCATATCGGCGCCTTCGACAGCCGCCTTAATTTCATCGCGCGATTCGTTCGCAGCAGCTTCTCCAGTAGAAGGATCGGCTCCGGCGCCAAGTCCGTTTGTTGTGTTGTGACCCAAATGGATCTTAACATCTGCTTTTGAGTTGTGCAGCGCCTGTGCGTCGGTGTTCATTGCAATAAATTGCACACCCGCAAGTCCTGCATCTTTCATACGATTGACAGCAGAGCCGCCTGCGCCACCAACACCAACAACTTTAATGCTGGCAAATGTTTGTATTTCGCTTGGTTTTACTTCAGGCATGGAATTTATGCTCTCCCCAATATTCTATTCATTCTCTAGTATAACATTTATTATTTAAAAACAAATTACGCCTTGAATCTGTCGAGGAATTTTGAAATCACCCCTCCGGCAGATTTGAGAGCAGCTTTGCTGCCGGCACCGGCTTTATGTGCTGTCGCCGGAGCGTGACTAGCACCCTGCGCATCTAAAAGCATCAATCCCACTACCGTCGCAAACTGAGGCTCCTCGATACTCTCGGCAACGCCACCGTATCCAGCCGCCTTACCAATACGCGCCGCTAGGCCAAGCTTTTCCTTTGCATATTCGGCAATGCCTTTAATCTTTGCGGTGCCACCAGTTAGAACAACGCCGCTAGGCAATTGGCCAGCACGCCCTGCTTTTTTAAGCTCTTTTGCGACACCATCAAAAATCTCTTCAAGCCGCGCTTCAACAATCTCATCGATATCCGCCGAATCAAAACTGTGAACTTCTTTTTCGTGCTTTGTCGTAAGACGTTCGCTATTTTTACGCGTGGTTGCAGTCGCGTGTGCCACTTTTATTTTCTCGGCGATTTCAGGATCGGTCTTTAGTCCAATCGCAAGATCGTTCGTAATATTAACGCCACCTACCGGAATAACGCCGATGTACTGCAAATCACCCTCTTCAAATACCGCAACGCTTGTTGTAGCACCACCCATGTCAATAACAGCCACGCCGTTTTCAAGCTGCTGCTCACCAAGAACCGCGCGCGCGGCGCCAAGAACTGCAGGGGTAATTGTGTGAGGCGAAACCTTCGCCATTTCGGACGATTTTTGCAGGTTCGCAAGATGCGGCGCCAACGCCGAAACCACATTGGCATTTATTTCAAGCCGAGTACCCGTCATACCAATTGGGTCTTTTATGTTGTCCTGGCCATCAAGACGATAACTGTGTGGAACAACTTCGAGAATCTCACGGTTTGCAGGAACTTTACCGAGCGTCGCTACCTCTTCGATACGCGCCAAATCATCGTGATTAATTTCGTGATCCATTGCACCAACAGCAATCATACCGTCGGCCTTGGTACTAAGAATGTGAGCGCCATTGATACTTATCGACGCACCATTTACCTGGTAGCCACTCATTCGCTCAGCTTCACCCAGAGCGTCGTCTATCGCCTGTGCGGGGCCAGTAAGATTTGCGACAACACCTTTACGCATGCCACTATTCGGCGCTTCGCCCACGCCAACAATCGTTGGAGCGCCTGTTGTAGCGTCGATGTGGCCTACCACACAGCGAACTTTTGTCGTACCGATATCTATACCGACTGCGTATCGAGATGTTTCTTGCATACGTAAAAGTATAGCGCTTATGTAGTGTTTTGAACAGCCCTTCTCGATCTATAGTGCAACTGTGGACTGCGAAGGATACTCTTCTAAATAATCAAAAGACGATTCAGGAACGATAAAACCAATGTCGCTGTATCCGCCACAGTTTTGAGCCATGTGATACGCAAGCCGCAACTCTTCGGTCTCGCCCACGCACTCAAATGGTTTCATTATTCCATCGATTCCCAGTAGGCCCTTAAACGTATCGGTCAGGCTTTCTTTTACAAATAAATCTTGCCCGTTAAAAATGCTTTGCAGTTCATCGGCGTTCAAAAAAGGTGCAAATAGTAGATACGAGTTGGCGCATTTTGGGCATTCCCCACACCACTTAAGTTCGCTATTATCAGCGCCCTGCATGTAATTTGCGAGGTTGCACGAGCTAAAGCTATGGCCATACGCCTGCCAAGCTTTTTCTACAAATAACTCAGCAATCCGAAGTTCGCTATACTTTCGAAGCGGCGATCCTATAGCCATATCCGCAGAGATATACGTGGCAACATACTCGCTAAACAACTGTTCGGCTGGCCATGTTTTTGACCATTGGTGGTTTACCGCTAAGTCACCAATCCAATCATGTGGTTCCTCGCCCTCATGACCAATCGACGCTAAAATTTTATTTTTATTAAGAAGGATTCCCTGAATAAGCGCAAACGACATAACGATAAATGTCACAGGCACATGCCCGTTCAATCCGCCCTTTTCACGCCCCGCATTGATTGCAGGAATGTCGATTTTTCGGTGCGCCAGCGCTACGCTGTCGCCAATATTCTTTAAGATAGCCGGATATTTATCACTGCTTGAAATATAAAAGGAATCGAACGCAATTTTCTTTTCAGAAAGAAGCTGCGCCGTAAGAAGCGAATCCTTTCCGCCACTCTGCAGCGACAACACACCCTCACCCTTGTACTTCACCGGACTCTGGCCAGCTCCTGTCTGCACAAAGTGAGCAAGATCATCTCGAGTTAGCTCATTTTCGTAAGCGAACTGACCCATTCCTTCTTGATATACTTTGTTTAAAAATTCACTCTGCCACGCGTCAATCTGTCCAACTCTCCACTCGATCCCTGCGCCAGGAAATAGCTTGTAATATGAGACACCTACTAATACAAACGATAGAAAAAGCGCTCTTTCCAGTGCGTCGTTATCGTATGTGTCGGCAACATTTTTATAGGTTATTTCCTCGGTAAAAAAATCGGCACCATCAAAACTGTAGGTAAACGTTGCTGTCTTGGTTTTTGGCGAAAATCCGTACGATTCAAAAATAAAATTTTTCATAATTCACTTACCAGTTCTTTAAATGTATCTCCGCGCTCGGCAAAATTTTTAAACATATCAAAACTCGCACATCCTGGGCTTAAAATTATAACGTCACCCGGATCGGCTAGTTCATGCGCCCTTTGCACAGCAGCCGCAAAATCATCTTCCAATACTTCGTAGCTGCGCCAATCACACTCTTTAAAACCCGCAGCAATCCGGTGCTTTGTCTGTCCTAATAATAGTGCTTTTTTAACGTCTGGCTCAGCAACAATCTGGCGAGCTGTGTCAGTAAAATCAAGTCCTCTGTCGTAACCACCCATAATAACAATCTTTGGCTGTTTAAACGCACGAAGCGCGGCAACAGTAGCGGGTGGCGCCGATGAAAAACTATCGTTAATATACAAGATTCCACTTTTTTCAGCCACTTTTTCAAGCCGGTGCGGCAAGCCGTGAAATTCCTTAATTGCAGCCCGAATCGCCTGCGCATCCTGCGTGAATTGCCAAGCTGCAAGCATTGCCGCCTGCACGTTCCCAACATTATGCTCGCCATACAAAAGAATATCATCGCGCCGAGCGATCTCTTTTCCATCAATCATAAGAGCCTCGCCGTCTTCTACGTGGTAGGGTATTTTTACTCCAGCCGAGCTTTTTGCGATCGTCGCCGAAACATCGTTATCTGCAAAGTAAATCGCTATGTCTTCAGGTGTTTGATATTTCACGATATTACTCTTCGCCCGAACATAATCATCAAAGCTTTCGTGAACATTCAGGTGCTCTGGCTCAATCATAAGGACAATCGCAACATGCGGGCTTTTCTTCATGTCCCACAGCTGAAAGCTCGAAAGCTCGTACACGACAACGCCAGACTTACCTTCGGCATCATGCGCGGTAACTTCGTCTAAAATATCGAGCGAAGACAAGCCGATATTTCCCACGAGCCACGTTTTTATACCCGCTTTCTCAAGCATTGCTGCAATAAGACTCGCAGTAGTCCCTTTACCCTTTGTGCCCGTAATGCCAATAATCGGCACTGGGCATGCTTCAAAAAATTCTTCTGTCACCGAGCTAATTTTGCCTCGCGAAGTCACAGTATATGGTGGAATTGCAGGCGTTCGCATCACCATGTCGGCATCGATATCATGAAAGCTTGTAACACCCCCACGAAACGCCACTCCATCAGGAATTTCATACTTTGGCGTCTCGGCATTATCGTAGACTTCGAATTCGGCTTCTGGGTAGCGCGAGCTAAGGTAGCGGTATGCCGAAGCACCCTCGACACCGTAGCCAAGTAGGGCAATTTTCATACAACTATTATCTCATACATCGCGTAAATAACGCCACACCTCGATAACTAAAGAGTAGTAAGTATTTCGACGCCTGTTTCAGTCACCAAAACAGTATGCTCAAAATGCGCAGCCATACTGCCATCTTGCGTGCGAATCGTCCAACCATCACGATCGGTTTTTATACGTTCACGGCCAAGTGTTGCCATCGGCTCAATCGCAATCGTATCACCAGGCTTCAAAAGCACCCCAGTACCCTTGCGCCCATAATTCGGGACTTCCGGTGGCATATGCATCTCTAGGCCAACGCCGTGCCCAACAAGCTCGCGTATAATTCCTAATTTGCCATCGCTTAAAACCTTTTCGATTGCAGCAGCTATATCGCCCGTATAAACCGGACCTTTTATGGCATCGATTCCCGCATATAAACTGCGCTCGGTTGTATTTAAAAGATGTTTCTTTATTCCCTTTGGCTCCTCGTCGACAATCATCGTAAAGGCGGCATCCGTCTTCATATCTTTGTAGGTAATCACCAAATCAAAGCTCACAATATCGCCTTTTTCAAGAACATATTCGGTAGGAATACCGTGCACGATTTCATCGTTCGTGCTAATACAAATAACATTCGGAAAGTTAACTTCCGACGTCTTGTACGTAGCAATCGCGCCCAGCCGAATAATTTCTTTTTCCACCCATGCGTCAAGTTCCAGTTCGCTTACGCCAGCGTGAACTTGCTTTTTTAGGCCGTCATAAATCGTCGCAAGAATCTTGCCACCTTCGCGCATAGCCTGAATTTGCGCATCTGTTTTTACGCCAGATTGCATGCCACTAGCTCATCCATAATTCGGTCATGAACCTGCCCTACGCTCCCCGTTCCATCGATATGAACAATGTTCACACCCTGCTCGGTAAAGTATGTCAGAATTGGATACATTTCCGTTCGATAAATCTTAAGTCGCTCATCAACCGCTTCCGGTGTGTCGTCAACACGTCCACGAACCTCAAGTCGCTTCAAAAGCTCACTTCGTGGAACTTCGAGCACGATCACAAGATCAATACCACGCTCGTGCTGCGGCTCTGCCTCAACAAGCCATTTCGCCTGCGAAAGCTGACGCGGAAACCCGTCAAGAATAACGCGTTCGATAT
Source organism: Candidatus Saccharibacteria bacterium (assembly GCA_016432585.1). Taxonomy (NCBI): domain Bacteria; phylum Candidatus Saccharimonadota; species Candidatus Saccharimonadota bacterium. The sequence continues at coordinate 779,876 of CP066696.1, forward strand.
TCTTCTCACGCGCCCTATCAAGCGCTTCACCCATAAGTTTACAGACCGTCTCTGGCGTTACTAGCTTGCCCGTTTGCATCTCTTTAATAAGTTCGATATCGTGCGTATCACGAAGTAACTGGCCAGAGCTTAGCCAGCGCCACCCTTGTCTCGCGGCCAACATTTGTCCCTGCACACTTTTTCCAGCACCCGCTGGGCCAAAGAAAACAATCATCTTCGCTCCTTTTTTGTCTTAGTTCAACGCTTCTTTAACTAATTTCGCAATCATTGCGCCATCGGCCGTGTTGCCGACCTCTTTTTTAACGGCACCAATTACCTGGCCCATCATTTTTGCATCAGCACCGAGTTCTGCAACTTTAGCGTCGACGACAGTTTTTAGCTCAGCCTCATTCAGTTGTTTCGGCATGTAACGGCTCATGATATCAGCTTGGCGTCGCTCTTCATCTGCAGAATCTTCGCGCATATTCTGATCATACAAAGCAGCCGCTTCGTTTCGTTTTTTAATCTCTTTTGCAATAACCTGCTCGATACCGGCGTCATCTAGGCCGTCTTCTCGCTTGCCTTCTGCAACTTCTACGTTCAAAATAGCAGCCTTAAGGCCACGAAGCGTTTCGCTCTCAAAACGATCGCCGCCCAAAAGAGCGGCTTTCAAATCGTCTTGAATGCGCTGTTTAAGCGCCATAGATTAGCGGATCCCCAAACGGGCTTTAGCTAATTTGTCAGCTTTGCGTTCCTTGCGAATAATCGCTTTTGCACGGCGTTCAGTCTTGCTCAAATCTTTCGAAAATCGCATAGCTGCCTTTGCATTAGCTAAAACGCCGCTCTGCAAAACTTTGCGGTTGAAACGACGAATAATGTTTTCGTTCGCTTCGCGTTCGTCTTTACGTGTTACTTGTACCATATGGATGTATTGTAACAGAGAAACACTTTCGGTGCAATACCAGTTAGTCTGACGTCTCCAGGTGCAACAATCTCCCCTCGACTGTTCGGCGACCCATCCACTCGTTAACCGTCGGCTGATACCAAATCGTTACATATTCGCCCGGCTCTACAAAAAAATGCTGCGGAGCGCTAAAAGCAAGAAACTGCATTGTCTTGTTGCGTGCATCGCACAACTCTAACTTTACATGTTGCGCATCCGATCCCATTCGCCGCACATTGCGCACCGCCAACCCCACGCTCTTAAAAATCGGCTCTGGATTGCCATTGCCAAACGGCTCCATCGCTTCGAGATCTTTTAACAGCACCTCATCAACAAGATCTAGCCCCTCAACCACAATGTCTTCCCTAGGAAGCAGAAGCTGCGCCTGGTTAAACAGATTTTGAGAACGATAAAACTCATTCACGCGCCTGCGAAACGCATCGATGTTTTCGGTAGGAAGCGTCACGCCCGCGGCCAATTTATGGCCGCCGCCTTTTGTAATTATGTCATCCGCCGCCCGAATAGCATCGGCAGCGCTAAAATCACCATAGCTCCTTGCCGACCCCTTACTCTCGGCACCCATCTCTTGCAAAACATAGGCGGGCTTCTTGTACTTCTCTAACAGCTTCGCTGCGACGATTCCTATAATTCCATGATTCCAATCCGGATGGCTTACAACCAACACCGAATCATTCTTGTATTGTTCCGCCTGTTCTATCGCCGCCTTAAAAATCTTATCCTGATCGGCACGACGAGCAAGATTTAGCGTATCTAACTGCTGAGCTTTTTCAAGCGCAATCATCTCATCTCTTGCGCGCAGCATATCCAAGGCATGTTTTGCTGTCTCCAGTCGCCCGGCGGCATTCATGCGTGGCCCCAAACCAAAGCCCAAGCTCCTCGCGTTCACCTTCTCGGGCTCAACGCTCGCTACCGCCATAAGTGCCCTCAAACCCGGGCGCTTTGTCTTTGCCAACACCTTCAACCCCCAATAAACGTTCGCCCGGTTTTCGTCCACAAGGGTCACGACGTCGCATACCGTCCCCAGCGCCACGAGATCTAACAGCCATTTCTCCTGGCCTATCGGCAGACCATCCAGCCTGGTTTGCAGCGCCTGCACCAACTTAAAAGCAACACCAACGCCTGCTAGATCAATAAAGGGATACTGATGATCTGGGCGCTTAGGGTTAATCACCGCAACCGCCGGAGGCTGCACGGGCGCCACATTGTGGTGATCAGTCACAATAACATCAACGCCAAGCTCGTTCGCCCGAACAATCTCTTTTTCGCTCAAACTTCCACAGTCCACCGTCACAATCAACTGCGCACCAGTCGCAGCAATCTTCTCAACAGCATCAATCGTCAATCCGTAGCCTTCAACAAAGCGGTTCGGTATAAATGCATCGACATTCTTAAATCCAAATCCTTCGAACGCTTCTAAAAGAACGGTCGTCGCCGTCAAACCATCGATATCATAGTCGCCATAGATCATTATGCGATCTTGACGCTCCCGGGCTTCAACCAATCGTTCTACCGCCGGCAGCATATCGGGTAACAAAAAAGGATCGTGCTTTTTATCGTAATCTGGAGCCAAAAAAACAGCACGCGCATCACCTACGATACCTCGTGCCGTCAATATATCATCAAGAAGCGACATTACAAGTCAGCAGATGAGCGTTTTGGGCGACCAGCTTGCTGCTGTGATTTAATAACGATACTCTGCAGCTCTTTAAAAATCGGAAACTGTTTGTTTGTCGAGTAAATTTTAGTATTTCCTTGTTTCTCACTTGTCAAAAACCCTACTTTTTCAAGTCGCTTCAATTCGCGCTGGATATTGCCCGGATCTTCTTTGATAAGTTTTGCGAGGCCACGAACGTGCGTATGAAAATCAGGGTACTTGGCGTACACAACTACAATTTTCCGGCGCACCCTTGAGGTTATAAAAACGTCTAGCATATCTTCCCTTGTTTAAAACTCACTGACTCTCTTCGTTGCTTTTTATTCTACACTTTTTATTACACAATTTGCAAGTTGTTTAACGCCAATTTAGGACTATTTGGTTAATTTTGGCGATCGTCTCCTCGTGGGATGGAATATCATTCTGCTCGTAATAATGATTCGTTCCCATAAAGTTTTCCTTCACATCAAGCACGTGCAACTCATCGGCAATAATATGCAGCTTGTCGACAGCCGGAACGGTCGCCACAGGTGTAGCAACAACGAGCTTATTAATCCTAATCGGCTTTAAAAAATCCATCGCCACGTCCAGCGAAGCACCATTATCCAACCCATCCGCGACCAAAATGACCGTGTGATCACGAAGCATCTCACTATCAATAATTCCCCCATCACCAAGCAAACGGTTTATGCGCTGAAATGCCTCGCGCTTTTGCTCCTCAAGATACCCATGAAACTCCCCAACATACTCCTCAACTTCACCAGGACTGAACATGCCATTATAGGTAAAACCGCCACTTTGCGACACGCCACCAAAACTAACGCTCTCACCAGGAACTTGAATATCCTCAATCAGAATCATGGTTAGCACACAGTGCAGTGCCCCTGCAATCTGCTCCCCAACCTGCACCGCCCCATCACTTAGCGCTACGACAACACAGTTTTCGTAGCGATACTTCTCAACCAGCTGATCCGCAAGGATTTGCCCCGCTTGGGCTCGACTTTCAAAATACATACGCTTAGTTTAGCAGTATACTGGTAACTATGCACTACTACGAGGTGGCGCCAAATCAGATTATTCGTGCAGGAAGCACGTTTTTTACCTATGCTTCCGAATCGCCACTTTCTATCGGCCAACTCGTCAATATAGAGGTGGGCAAAAAGCAGCTAGTTGGACTTGTTCTTCGCAAAGTCAGCAAGCCCTCATACGAAACAAAGCTTGTGTCGCAAACAGTCGAGGAAACACCTCTTCCTCTCCCATTGCTTACGTTGTCACAGTGGCTCAGCACCTACTATGACACCCACCTAGCCACAGTACTTCAAACCATACTTCCCCGCGGCATGCAAAAAACAAGACGTGCGCAAACCGTCGCGTCACATGAGCCATCACGAGATCGAACAAAAAATGTATTCACCGCCGAACAGATGTCGGCACTTGATACGATCGAGGGAATGTCACCCGGCTCCGCGCTTCTTCATGGTGTCACCGGCTCAGGTAAAACTGCTGTGTACATAGAGCTTGCAAGACGATCTCTCGAGCGAGGTCAATCGGTCATTGTGCTCGTTCCCGAAATCGCACTCACCTCGCAGGTCGTCGATGAGTTCTCTCACCATTTCCCGAATATTATCCTAGCCCACTCTCGGCAAACCGAAGCCCAGCGTCATATTTCCTGGAAGCAAGCTCTCGACAGCACTACCCCAACTGTTGTTATCGGGGCTCGATCAGCTCTCTTCCTACCACTGTCGAATATCGGACTTATCGTTATAGACGAAGCCCACGAGCCAAGCTTCAAACAAGAACAGGCCCCGCGCTACTCTGCACTACGGGCCGCAAGTGTTCTCGCTTCGGCACACGCTGCCAAGCTAGTACTTGGAACCGCAACTCCATCTGTGGCCGACTATCACCTGGCACAGCAATCCGGCCGACCAATCATTCGCATGGCTTCGCGAGCTCAAAAGAATGCCGTCAGCCCGTCAGTTAGCCTCATAGATATGACTAAGCGAGAGAACTTCAAGAAACATCGCTTCCTATCGAATAAATTATTAGTTCAACTCGAAGAGACTTTCACTCAAGGCAAACAAGCCCTTATTTTCCATAACAGACGAGGAAGCGCCTCGACAACCCTATGCGAAAACTGTGGTTGGTCGGCAACCTGTCCACGTTGCTTTACTCCTCTCACCCTCCACACTGACACTCATTCACTTCGTTGTCATATTTGCGGCCTTACCGATAGGGTACCGACAAGTTGCCCCGACTGCCACTCTGCCGATATTATTCACAAGGGCATCGGAACAAAGCTCATAGAATCCGAGCTTCGCAAGCTGTTTCCCAATATCACCGTTGCACGCTTCGACGGCGACAGCGAAACCGGAGATTCCGTCGAGCAACGCTACAAAGAACTCTACGATGGCTCGATCGACCTTATCATAGGAACGCAGGTTATCGCAAAAGGCCTCGACCTCCCAAATCTTCGTACCGTTGGAGTTGTTCAGGCTGACGCCGGACTCAGCCTACCCGATTACAGCTCCAGCGAACGTGCATTCCAACTACTCGCACAGGTAATCGGGCGGGTCGGTCGGTCGCACCACCCAACAAATGTCATTGTGCAAAGTTATCAGCCTTCCCACCCCGCAGTCGTTTATGGCCTTAAGCAAGATTACGACAGTTTCTATACCGAAGCGCTTGCTTTGCGTCAAAAAGGGCGCTTCCCGCCTTTCGTTCACCTTCTTAAGCTCACCTGCATTTATAAAACCGAAACAGCCGCGATTAAAAATGCCAAAAAACTTGCCGATGAGCTCCGGTTAAAAGTATCGAAGGATGTTCAGATCCTCGGCCCAACACCTGCATTCTACGAACGTCAACACGACACCTATCGTTGGCAGCTCACGTTAAAATCCCCTACCCGTGCAGCACTTATCGACGCCTTAAAACATGTTCCTTCGACACATTGGCAGACCGAACTCGATCCCATTAGTCTGCTATAAAAAGCTGCCGTCTATCTGTTATAATAGGTCGTAATGAAAAAAGAAAACATCATCACCCTGCCAAATCCGCATTTGCGTGAGAAATCTGCAAAAGTCCATGTTATTACCGACGACACAATCAAACTAATCGACGATATGACAAGCGCCTCCCTTGACTGGGAAGACTCTCGCCCGCACGAAATTAGCGCCGCTCTCGCAGCAGTTCAAGTCGATCGGCTAGAGCGAGTTGTCATTGTCCGAAGCGACTTCGACGACAAGGCAACGCGTGATTTCACCGCCCTTCTTAACCCCGAAATCGTTAAATACGAAGGCGAAATCATCAACGACTACGAAGGATGCCTCAGTGTCAGCAAAATCTACGGCATGGTTCCCCGCTACTCTAAAATCCGCGTCAAAGCGCTCGATTTAGAAGGAAACGAGGTCCGCTTTAAAGCCGAAGGCTTCCTCGCTCGCGTTATTCAGCACGAAATCGACCACACGAACGGCATTGTATTCATTGATCACATTCAAGACCAGCATGAAAGCTTTTATACCCTCGACGAGAAAGGCGAGCTACAACCACTCGACTATGACGAACACATCAAAGACAATCGTATTCTTTGGAACTGAGGAATTTAGCCTCACCGCCCTCCGCGGTCTTATAGAAGCCGACTATTCTATTGCGGCTGTCATTACAAAACCCGACAGCAAAAAAGGACGCGGACAGAAATTGGTGCCACCAAGCGTGAAAGTGCTCGCAACGCAGCATAATATTCCCGTTTGGCAGCCTGCAAAACTTGCATCAATCAACGACGATATTCGCGCGCTTGGTGATGTTTGTGGTGTTCTCGTCAGCTATGGCAAGATCATCCCACAAAGCACAATCGATCTTTTTCACCCCGGCATCATCAACGTCCACCCTTCACTTCTGCCAAAATATCGCGGTCCATCACCCATCGAAACTGCAATAAAAAACGGTGATTCTATCACCGGGGTCTCGATTATGCAGCTTTCCGCACAGATGGACGCCGGCCCAGTTTATAGCAGTAAAGAGTACAAACTTACAGGGTCCGAAAACAGCCTCGAACTTTATCATGCTCTTGCCGATTTTGGAACCGATCTCCTTCTCGAAACCCTCCCGCGCATACTCGATGGAACTCTTACGCCATCGACCCAAAACGAGCAAGACGCCACCTATTGTTCAATGCTTACTAAAGACGACTCTCTTCTTAACTTGGCCAGCCTCACCGCAACCGAGGCAGAGCGAACAATCCGCGCTCATATAAGCTTTCCCAAAAGCAAACTTACGCTCAACGGTCATACGTTTATCGTTACCAAAGCACATATTTCCGCTAGCCAAAAAACACCGCTCGACTTTGTATGCCGAGACGGTGCCTTTCTATCTGTCGATGAGCTTATCGCTCCGAGTGGCCGCCGTATGGATGGCGACGCCTTTCTTCGCGGTTACGCTTCTTGACCGCCAACGATTGCGTCTTTGTTTGCAAGAATTTCCTTCTTAAGTTCTTCAAGAACTTTTGCAACAACATCGCGGTAGTTCGGACGGTTCATGCCGAGCCATTTTAGCGAAGCGTATTCTGCTAGCAATGTAAGCTCGTCTGCCCCATCGGGCGCATTGTCTTTCAACTGCTTGTAGGCTTCATCGTTTAGGTAGTCAGGAGTGTTAGCCTGAACCCAACCGCGAACTTTATCTTCCTTACGATCAACGAATGATTCAAATTCGCCCAATTGTTCGTCGCTTAGTCCGTCTGATAAGCGGACTCCTACGCGAAGCTCAAGTTCGCTGTAGATGTGTGCCAAGAAAGCTTCGCGCTGTTCTTCTGGCATCTGGTCGAGGCCAAGATCTTTTAGAAACTGATCATCAAGTTGAAACATTATCTTCTCCTAATTTCTAACTATGTTTGTTTTTAGTATACCGCACTATCGGTTGTATGTGCGAAGGATATCGATAACATCCTTGGTATTACTGTTTCCGTTGATCTCAACCCACTCACGTGCGCCGCTACCGTGCCATTCAACGTTCTTACCGTCTTCAGCAGCACGATCAGCGAGCTCATGAAGTTTATCCATTGCATCTTCACTACCAAAGGCGTCTACGGCCCAGTCCCATGGATAATCAAACCCAGTTGATGGAGGAAGGTCTGCGCCCGGAACAACCGGAGGAGTTTCAGGAGTCTTAGGGGCAACGTCTGCATCTACAGCAGGTGGCGTCTCACCTTTAGAACCAGAATCTACATCGGGGGTGTTATTGTCACCGCCAAAGATATCGAAGGCACCAGCCCTCCAGGCAGCATATCCGGCAATACCGACAGCAGCCGCAGCCACAACGCCGATAGCGATCTTAGTAGAGGTCTTTGAATCTTTGTACTTGTCTTTCATATCACCAGCACGGTCAAAGAGTTCCTGACGACCCTGTGGGGTAAATGTGTATTGGAAACGGTTCCAAACACGTTTGTACCACTTCTCGCGAGTACGTTCGGTCTCTTCTTCTTCCTCATCCTCGTGAGTATCGTCGTCTTCTTCGTGGTCACCCTCGGCGTCATCATCTGGGTTCCGTGGGGTATCAATATCGTCTAGATCGTCAAGGTTATCGGCGCTCGACGTAGGAAGGTCTTCAAGATCGCTTAGGTCGTCTTCGCCAGTGCGCACTCGGGGAGCGTCATCAAGATCATCTAGATTATCAGCGCTGGCTACAGGTATGTCACCTAAGTCATCTAGGGCATCAGCAGGATTCAAGGCTTCGTCGATTTTTCGCATAACCTCTTTTAACTCTTCAATGAGTCGGGCTGTTTCAGGCGCATCAGGATTATCGCGAATGAAATCGCGAATCTTCTTAATTTTCTCTCGATCTTCAGCGTTTTCAAGTTTATCCAAAGGATCAGCCTCTGGAGCCGGAGCTTCAGCTTCTTTGACTGTGCGGTTCATCAGCTCATCAGCTACTTCAGGATCAAATCCCTCCGTCTCTGAGTACCTCTCAAGAAGATCGTTCAATCGGTCTTCAAGTTCTTTAACTCGCTCTGGACCACGTTCGCTGTTCTCTGGAGTTACAAGCTCGTTGCGCTGCTCGGCGATCATAGCTGCAATGCGATCCATCTGTCGCAAAGCTGGGTCTGACGCAATTTTTGCTTCAAGTGCAGCAGCTGCGGCTTCTTTAGCTGCACGCTCTTCTTCTTCCTTAGCTTTAATACGATCGTGTTCAGCGTAAGCCTCTTCAAGATCTTCGTTGTAACCACGGCTTGGCTCGTTGTTTAAATCGTCAAGTTGGTCGATAAATGCCGTACGGCGCTCACGAGCACCTTCAGCGCTCGATGGGTCGTGGTTAGGACGAGCGGCAAGATTCTCCATGTGACGTTCGTATTCGTCGGCTTCTTCGACACGTTTTCGAGCTTCCTCGCTAAAGTCGGTAGTTCCGGCTTCGCCGTATAGTGCGGCTTCAAATTTTTCGCGCTCTGCAGCGGCTTTGTTTGCCTCGAAGTTTTCTAGGCGTGAATTCGATCGTGGTGCTGTTTCTGACATATTGTTACCTTTCTTGAAGGAAATTATGTGGTGTGTTTTTTGTGTTTGTTTACCTTTATGCTCTTCACTTTAGCATAGTTTTGATTTAAAGTCAAGTATAAGCACTGACACTATCAAAATAACCTCCCTTGTGTTGTAGGGAGGTTATTTCTTGTTTTTCGTCGTTATTCTAGGACAATGTTCGCTTAACGAGCGCTCGCGTAAAGAATTCGAGCTTGTCGCCCTCTTCAAGGAGTAGTTTCTTATCGGTTTTTAGCGACATACCACACATTTCACCCTCGAAGACTTCTTTAGCTTCTTGTTGCTGACGCTGCACCTTTACAACTTCCACCTCGGCGATTTGCTCACCGCCGCGCATAACGCGCGCAAGGATATTAGGAGCGATCTTGCCGCTCGTCACCTCGCCACCGGCGATGATTTCATCTTTAAGGGTTCGGAATACACCCTTGATGGTGAGTTTTCCAACTTCGGTCTCGACAACTTCTGGAGCAAGCATTGCCTCCATAGACTGACGAGCATCGTCGAGAAGTTCGTAGATGACCTTGAAGATACGCACCTGAACTTTATCGCGCATAGCGAGGCGCTTGACCGCGGGTGGAAGATCGACGTTAAATCCGTAGATAATTGTCTCGCCACCTTCGGCCATGCGGATATCGTTTTCAGAGATACTACCAACGCCACTTGCGATAACGCGAAGGTTCACCTGACCACCTGTCTCGACAAGCCGAAGGCTATCCATAACAGACGTAAGCGACCCTTGAACATCCGCTTTAACGATAACGTTCAACTCTTGGCTATCGTGCTGTTGATTCATCATTTTAAGAAGATCGGCGCCTGTAACATTTGTGCTTGCGGCGTTCCTCTCGCGTTCGATACGCGCCTGTTCGGTTTTGTGGCGTGCTTCTTTTTCGTTCTTAACGATCGTAAAGACGTCACCGAACTGAGGAAGCTCCTTAAAGCCCGTTACCGTTACTGGCGTTGAAGGACCAGCGCTTTTGACCGCTTTGCCCGTAAAATCGAGGAGCGTTCGCACTTTACCGTACGCAGTACCGGCAACCAAGAAATGGCCTGGTTTTAGTTCACCCTGCTCTACCAAAAGTCCAACAACAGATCCACGGCCCGTTTCCATATGGGACTCGATAACGAGACCTTCGGCCGGAACGTCGATATCCGCCTTTAACTCTTCAAGATCGGCAACAAGAAGGACCATATCAAGTAGTTTGTCGAGGTTTTGGCCGGTTTTAGCGCTTACCTCTACCATAACCGTGTCACCGCCCCATTCCTCGGGGTTGAGACCATGTTCGGTGGCAAGTTGGGTCTTCACAAGCTGCGGATTAGCCGCCTCTTTGTCGATCTTATTGATAGCAACAACGATTTTTGCGTTTGCCGTTTGTGCAAAGCGGATCGCTTCAACCGTTTGCGGCTTCACACCATCGTCTGCGGCAACAACAATAATAACAACATCGGTCAGCGTTGCGCCATGCTGGCGAAGCGCTGCAAATGCTTCGTGACCTGGCGTATCAAGAAGTGTGATTGAACGGCCCTTGCGTTCGGTTTGGTACGCGCTAATATGCTGCGTAATTCCACCCGCTTCACCCTCGGCTGCCTTCGTTTTAAGAATAGCGTCGAGAAGACTCGTTTTACCGTGGTCGACATGCCCCATAACGGCAACAATAGGCGGTCGGTCAACCGCTTTGTCGGTAAGTGTATGAACTTTACGTTCCATGGTAGTGCTGGCTGCCTTTTTTTGCAACTCAACATCTAGCCCTAATTCCTCAACAATAATTGTTGCGGTTTCAAAATCAATTCGCTGATTGATCGTTGCAACGATACCGTTTTTAAACAACTCACCAATCAGAGTTGTAACGGGCAAATTGAGCGTTTCAGCCAATTCACCTACAGTAATTGAGTCAGCGACAACAAGTACTTTTTCTTGGCTCATTTAATTGCTCCCTTCTGCCCGCTACATTTTTAGCGGATTATCCTCTTTTTAACGGAGGTCTATTTCTTTTTGTCAGCAAGACTTAGTGAAATCTTGCGGTTGTCTTTGTCGATATCAAGTACAACAAAGTTCTTGCGTTCATTGAGAGTAAACACCTTCTCAGGGTCAACATCGTTGCCGTCGCCAAGTTCTGAAATGTGAACAAGAGCTTCAACTGCTGGGCTGATCTGCACGAATGCACCAAATGGCGTAATACGAGTAACCGTACCTTCAACTTCTGCGCCAGATTTAAATTGTTCAACTTCGTCCAACCATGGGTCTTGAGTAAGTTGCTTAATACTGAGGCTAAGGCGGTCTTTATCGATAGAGATGATCTTTGCTTCGATAGTTTGACCAACTTTTACGTAGTCGCTTGGGTTGTTAACGCGCTCCCAGCTGATTTCTGAGATGTGAACCAAACCTTCGATGCCTTCGACGTTAACGAACACACCAAAGTCGACAACACCGGTCACAACACCAGTAACTTTGTCTCCAACCTTGAGTTTTTCGAATCGCTCGGCAAGACCATCTTTGATTGCTTCTTTTTCTGAGAAAATAAGCTTGTTGGCTTTGCGGTCGCTATCGAGGATACGAACCTTGAGCGTTTGGCCGACAAGGGCGTTAAGACGCTGAAGAATTTCGTCTTTGTCGCTTGAGCCTACACGTGGGTAGTGCTCGGCAGAAAGCTGAGAAACCGGAAGGAATCCACGGACGCCTTCGTATTCAACAAGCAGACCACCACGGTTCGCGTCGTAAGGAGAAACCTCGATAATATCGCCGGTTTCGAGCTTTGCAGCCACTTCTTCCCAGCCACGATCCTTTGCAGCTTTGCGAAGTGAAAGTAGTGAGTAGCCATTGTCGAGTTCTGCGTCGACAACGCTTGCAGTTACTTCGTCGCCCTCTTTAAGAGCGCGAGAAAAGCCTACTTCGCGGCGAGGAACGTATCCAACACCCTGCGCACCAAGATCGACAAGTACTTCGTGCTTACGAAGTGACAAGATCTTTCCAGTAATTACTTCACCTGCTGTTAATTGCTTGACGCTATCCTCGTGGGCAGCGAGCAAATCATCCATTGTTATTGTGGCTTTTGTTGCCATAAGTCTTATTAAGACTCCTTCCTTAATTGATATTTTCTGAAGCGCGTTAAATATAGCACTCCTAGATTACCTCTATTGTACCTCAGATAGAAGAGTAAGTCAAAGAGAGAGGCCGGCGCGGCGAGAGCGGAGATATGATGTTGCCGTAAAGCCAAGAAGCGCAATGGCAATAAGTGACACGAGCGACTCGGCTGGGCCCGTTTGAGGCAACTCTACTTCCTTTTCGGTTTGCGGTGTCTGCTGGACAGGCTCCTCTTTTTGAGGTTTTTCGGCTTCTTTTTCTGTTTCTTCCGTAGGTGTCGTTGCAGGCGGCTCTTCAACCACTTCTTGAGGCGCTTCACCCGATGGCTGCGACGTCTGTTGACGTACCATATACACGCCACCAACAAGAATTGCAGCCAAAATGACGCCAATTATCACAAAACTTAGTACTGAACCACCCTGATTCGTTCGTACCATAATCACCTCTCTTATTTTCTTCTACTATACTGTTTTTACACCGGGAACGCAACTTACAATTTTATGCTACACTACCTACATGTTAGTGACTGTCGACACCGGTGGCACAAAGACGCTTATCGCTCAGTTTGGGCAAGACGGCGTTCTCGGCGAAACAATCAAGTTTCCCACCCCTAAAAACCAAGACGAGTACGTGGCCTTACTCAGAGAAACATTACAAAAAAACTACGGCGATAAAACGGTAGAAGCGGTTGTCGTGGCGCTTCCCGGCATTATTAAAAACGGCGTCGCCCTGTGGTGTAATAATTTAAAATGGAAGAACTTTGATGCGCTCTCGGCGCTAACAGGCGTTTTGGGCGACGCACCGGTTCTTATCGAGAATGACGCCAACTTAGCGGGCCTCGCCGAAACACGCGCGCTCGACCCAATCCCCGTTTCGTCCCTTTATGTCACGGTGAGTACCGGTATTGGCACGGGCATCATCACAAACGGTCATATCGATCCGGGTCTGCGTTATAGCGAAGGTGGTCGCGCGCTCGTTGAATTTAAGGGCGAGGTTCGCGAGTGGGAAAGTTTCGCATCGGGGCGAGCAATCGTTGAAGTGTACGGTAAATTTGCGCGTGATATCACCGATCAAGAGACATGGGACCAGATCGCAGACCGTATTAGTCGTGGTTTTTTAGCAGTTGTTCCTATTATTCAGCCCGACGTAATTATAATTGGCGGTAGTATCGGCACGTATTTTGAACGCTATGGATCAAAATTAGAAAAGATCCTTAACGACAAGCTGCCGCCTCACATCTCTTGCCCGCGATTTTTACAAGCCCAACACCCAGAGGAAGCTGTTGTTTATGGATGCTACTACTATGCGCTCGACTGCCTCGCTCATAGCTAAACTTACAGCAAACTATCCCGATTTTACTTTTACGGCGAGTGATGAATTTCGCTGGAGCCCTAAAGAAAAAACGATCTTCTACGACCAGGCGTCCGGCGGCGAACTCTTTCTTCTTCACGAGCTTGCTCATGCTATCTTAGGCCATAGCGAATACTCTAGAGATATCGAGCTGATCGAGCTTGAACGCAGTGCCTGGGAATACACTAAGGAAAGTTTATGTAAACCATACGGTATACCCATAGACGACGAGCTGGTCGAGGACTCCCTTGACACTTACAGAGATTGGCTTCATTCAAGAAGCACCTGCCCCACATGCAAATCTACAGGTATCGAAACAAGAAAATACGAGTACCGGTGCATAGCCTGCGGAACACTATGGAAAGTCAATGATGCGCGTGTTTGCGCCCTACGCCGAAGAGTCATCACCTAAACAAAAAACTCCTCGTAAAGAGGAGTTTTTTGTTTCACTTTGCGCTACTATTCTTCAGTAACGACAGTGACTTTTTTGCGTCGTGAAATACGACCACCCTTAGCACCAGCAATACGTGCTAGTTCAGGGTTAGCGGCAAAACCACCAGTGCGACCGTTGCGGCCACCTTTTGCGCCAATTTTAGCGTAAAAGTTTGGGTCTTTTGCTAGGTTTTTCGCAGCAGCCTTTTGGCCACCAATTTTGTTTCCTGCCATGATAGCATTTCTCCTCTTAAATGCAGAGTCTCCACCCTGCTAATTACCTCACACGTGATATGTGTATGAATCTAATATAGCATAGCTTATGCTTTTTGTCAATATTTACATGAGCGTTATTTTATTATACTTGTACAATTGTAAATATATCGGCCATGCTATATGATAAATAGGCACCTGTTTGAATCCCAAAACTAGATTCAAAATAAACGACCTTATCTGCGAGATAGGTCGTTTTTGCATTATTACAGGGAGGAGAAGCTACTTTAGAGTATCGTAGCTCGCCTGCAAATCACTAAGAATAACCTTGAGCCTCGCCTGACTATCAGATGCAAGGACTGTCAGCATCTCGTGGGCTCTTGTAATTTCGGCGTACGCCTTTAGGTAATTAGCCTTGTTCTTTGCTTTGTGAGCGATCACGAGGCTTTTCCATGTAGACTCCATCTTCTTGGCGTATTTTATAGCATACTCTTTAGTGGCAACAAAGTTATCGGAAACCTGCAGACTGTTGATGTCGTTTATAGCTTTAGACCAGCTAGCTACCTGGGCGTCCCATGTTTTTTCGGTTTGTTTCGTATTTGTAGCCGTGGAACTTATAATATCTGCGAGCCTTCGCTCAGCCTCAAGGTATGCAAGAGTACTGTCAAGCTTACTACTGTAGCCTACCACTGGACGCATCATTTCCTCGCACGCCTTTATTTTCGCCCCGAGCCCTCCAACATTCTGCTGCCACGCTACGGCCCCAGAAATGTCACAGGCAGATTGATTTTCTTTAATAGTCATCACAACGGCCTTCAACTCGGCCACTTTCTTTGAACGTTCGTCGCTAGTAGTGGTCGGCAACTGCAGAGCGGCATCGATATCATGATCGAGATCCTGTTTCCAAGCCGCGTAAGAAGTCTCGTAGTTATTCCATACCTGAGCGCTCCAATAAGTATAGCCGCCCACAGCAATCAGTAGCCCAACAATAGCCGCTACAATGATCCGCGGCTTGGTCAGTATAATGGGGACCTTTTTCATCTTCATGATTTGGTAATTCCTAGCTGTGATGACCACAACTCGCTAGCAAGTGGCCACGGATTAAATTTGCAGCCCTGCAGGTCAATTGACTGCTGTTGCATGACCGGTGCTGACTTTCCGGCGCCACTGCACGACTCGTGGTCATGACCTAGCCAGTGGCCCGCCTCGTGGTTAATAACCATGTGTCGATAATCGCGCAATGATCCACCAGCATTATTCCAGGGAGTTGTTGCTCCCACCCAACGATCTTGGTTGATAATAATATTCCGCCCTACGCGACAGCTATATTCTGCGCTACACCCCGAAGAGAATGATGGCACTAAACTAGCCTCGCTGAGGATTAGCGTAAACGAGCCACCAGATGACACCTCGCGAAACGTCACCCCCAGGCGCGACCATCCACGCGCATCATTGAGCGTTGCATTAGCCAGCGTACGAAATTCAGTCATATCGGCAGCGATAACACCTTTGCCCGATACGCTGTACGTAACTTCTTGCGTTTTGGCATTACGGGCGGCTGCTTCCGCCGCGTTTTGTTTCTTTAGCCATTCGGGCTCACTTAGACTCGGCGCTTTAAGTGTCGACGCGACCTGCTGTAGTTCCTGAAGACTCTCTAGCTGAGTTGCAATGGGTGTCGTAGTTGCCTCAGCAAGTACCGCAGGCGCGCCATTTGAGGCCACAAAGAGACCCACTCCAGCCGCAGCACCATATCCCACCAAGCAAACAACACACATAGTATTCTTATTGTACCTTATGTCGCCGCGAGGATATAGTCTTTACGAAGTTACCATCGCCCACATAGCACGCTGGTTTGTGTAGAACTGGTCGTAACTATGACTCCCTAATTCCACCAGAATGCTAGCCGTCCCCATTTTTTGAGCATACCAATCGTCTGCCGTACCACTGATAGAGTATTCAAACGCCTCATCGCTCTGCCCCGTTGCATTACGATATCCACTCAGTCGAGAATATAGTGAAGCGAGGCTACCAGATGACCCCGCCTGGTTCGCGGCGACCAGAGCTCCGATGCTGTGATACGAAAGAATGAGAACTGGACGGACCTGCTGAACATAGGCTGCAAGCGCCTTTGTTTCGGGCTCCGACATCGCCGTCTTGCCACCTCCGCCAGGAAAAGGCGTATTATTGACCGTAGTGATGTCTTTTTTCCAGTCATTTGTTGCGAAGTTGCGGTTTAGATCAACATTGCGTGCATTCACCCGCGACCCACTGCTCACGCCATCTGGATTAATTTGAGGGATAACGATGATCGACTTATTTGACGGGATATCCTTTACGTTTGCCTCTAGCTCGTTAATCCACCTTTCCATGAGTAATTTGGTACTATATTCGTTGCCGTGAATAGCACCTGTGTAGAGTACCGTGCGAGGCCCGGTTCCGAAACGATATGCGTTTATCGCCCTTCCCTGACTGGAGTATCCTATTGTTGTCACTGTATGACAGACCATGCGTCCGCTATATTTCCAAGAGGACTCGCTCGCTACGCCATGCTTGCTCTTAATGCCTTTCGTGACAGTAATCGAAAAGTTACCGCAACGAGGAACATTCGACAAACTTATAAACACTTGGCTACCGCTCTTTTTTATGACACTCGCTCCACCAGAGGCGGTTATGAGCTTTTTCGTATCTTGGCTGGATAAAAGAGATTGATCGAACGTTATTATCGCCGTCGTCCCTAGGGGAATTCCGACCGATCCAACATTAATAGCCGAGACTTTCGGGCCGCCAGATGTTTTAAAAGTGAGCTTATATGGTGACTCAAAGCCGCTTCCGTCTACTGCTTCTGCATTGTCGACAAGCAGTTCAAAAGTAGCAGATCGTGGCAGTTCCGGAAGTTCAACTTTTATGTTTTTAGCCTGCACCAAGCTTTTAATGGCAAAGGGTATACGCTTTCCACCCTTTATCTGAGCCAGACTGGTCGTTGCCGCAATCATGCTCTTATCTAGAGTAAGTGTGATCGCTTTAGGTTTCGAATATACTGTTGCGCGATGCTTGATCGTACTTTTCGTAACACGGACAGCAGACAGGGTTTGCACATTTTGAGCCGCAATCGTCTCCTTGGCAACCCCTTGGAAGTGACGCACTAGTTTAGCACCATAACTCTTCCCCTGTGCAAGCTTTAGGGTTGGAATATCACACGTAATCGCTTTCTGGGCAGGCGCGCAACTAGCAATTTTATCCTTAATATAAACATCATAGCCAAACACCCGG
Organism: Candidatus Saccharibacteria bacterium; assembly: GCA_016432585.1. Lineage (NCBI taxonomy): Bacteria > Candidatus Saccharimonadota > Candidatus Saccharimonadota bacterium. The sequence continues at coordinate 797,335 of CP066696.1, forward strand.
TCATCATCACTAAGCGGAATCTCTAGTGGTTTCGTCGTCGCTATTGGCTCGCTTAAAACCTGAGTATTCGCAACCGGAGGCGCGCCTATCGCGATATCGAACGTCTTACGCATAAGTAGGCCTCCAAACGGCGAAGTGCTCACTTTGACATTTTTAACGGATGGCGCAGCGACAGCAACGAAACACGTCTTCCGGGAAGCAATGGTGAAAGTTCCCATTACTATGGAGTCTTCATAACTTACCGAGAACTCACCACTCGAAGTCCTGTGAATAGCTGGAAATAGCGTCAACTGACGAACACAAGATGGACCCCCGTACGAAAAGGAGACGGGTTTTTCTAAGCCAAAAATAATACCGTACAGCAGAACAAGTAATGATATGGCGACTATCGGAATCGTATATTTTTTTGGATATTGATTAAATTTTGCCAAGGCTTTCACCAGCAGCTTCTTCAAATCCATATGTATTATTTTAGCATGTAAGTGTGAGCATTATCACAGTTAATTACCAAAGAAAAAAGACTTCCTATTCGGAAGTCTTTTTTATAATTCGGCACCGTGCTAGTTTCCCACTTGTGGCAGTATAATCGCCGCTGCTGAGCTTAACTTCTGTGTTCGGAATGAGAACAGGTGTTTCCCCAGCGCCATGGGCACCGAAGTAAGGTTTAAGACACTTTGCGCTGATATAAAAAGATCAGTGGGTCTAAACCTTGCTTCGATGTCCAACTAATGGACACGGTATTTTGGTTTGTAAGTTATAAAACTGACGTTGGTGATAATCACCAATTACTAGTTAAGTCTACCTCACCACCTCGGTTAATGCAAGCATTAACACAGGGTGATAAGGACATAAAAAGGCGATGGGACTATTAGTACGCTTCAGCTCCATACATTGCTGCACTTCTACCTTGCGCCTATCAAACAGATAGTCTTTCTGTGTCCTCATAGGGAAATCTAATCTTGAAGTTAGTTTCGCGCTTAATATGCTTTCAGCGCTTATCTATTCCGAACATAGCTACTCGACAATGCGGCAGGTGGCCACAATCGATACACCAGAGGTTCGTCCGCCCCGGTCCTCTCGTACTAGGGGTAGATCTTCTCAAATTTCCTAACGTCCGTACCGGATATAAACCGAACTGTCTCACGACGTTCTGAACCCAGCTCGCGTACCACTTTAATCGGCGAACAGCCGAACCCTTGGAAGGTGCTCCCCCTCCAGGATGTGATGAGCCGACATCGAGGTGCCAAACAGCGCCGTCTATGTGAACTATTGGGCGCTATAAGCCTGTTATCCCCAGGGTAACTTTTATCCGTTTTCGCTTTCGATCCCACATTCATGTACATAAAGTACGTAAAGCGGTTCACTTGCTCCGACTTTCGTCTCTGCTTGAAATGTACTTCTCACAGTCAAGCTGGCTTATGCGCATACACTATCACTTCGATTTCCATCCGAAGTTAGCCAACCTTTGAACGCCTCCGCTACTCTTTAGGAGGCAACAGCCCCAGTTAAACTACCCACCATACACGGTCCCGTTACCAGATAATGGTAACGGTGAGATCAAGATCACAACAAGGGTGGTATTTCACCTGTGCCTCCACAAATACTAGCGTATCTGCTTCAAAGGCTCCCACCTATGCTACACATGTTGTAACCCGGATCAATGTAAAGCTGTAGTAAAGCTCCATGGGGTCTTCTCGTCCTGGTACGGACAGACGGCATCTTTACCGCCAATGCACTTTCACCGAGTCCTTCGCTGAGACAGTGCCCACATGATTACTCCATTCGTGCGGGTCAGAACTTACCTGACAAGGAATTTCGCTACCTTAGGACGGTTATAGTTACCGCCGCCGTTCACCGGGGCTTCAGTTCGCACCGTAAAGCGCTCCCCTTAACCTTCCGGCACCGGGCAGGAGTCAGCCCCTATACATCTTCTTTCGAATTAGCAGAGACCTGTGTTTTTGGTAAACAGTTCCGTGGGCTCTTTTGCTGCGGCCCCCACATCCAAAGATGCGAGAGGTCGTGCTCAAGAATCATTATAACTTTCGCTATAATGACATAAATCAATCATGATTTGTCTATCTCAGTAAAAAATTGTGGTTCATAAAAAAGGATTTGTCGCTCATATTGTTTCAAACCGTATTATGGGTCTGAAACGAGCGTACTCACTAACGACAGTAGCTGCTTTTAGATGCTACTATCGCGTTTTTTAACCACCTTTCACCAAGTTAGTTGAACACGGCTCACATCGTTAGATGTGGGGGCAGACCTTATCCCGAAGTTACGGTCGCTGTATTGCCGAGTTCCTTAGCGAAGGTTCTCTCGTAAGCCTGAGTCTACTCGACTCGAGCACCTGTGTTGGTTTGCGGTACGGGCGGCTATAAACACGCGTACATCTGCTTTTCTAGCCAGTGCTTTGATCAAAATCGTCAATCCGAAGACTAACTTTCACTCCCTTTGCGTTCCCGCTAGGTTGGACGGATACATACCATGAATCCGCTTCGACTACTTCACCGTGAACAGTGTACAATTTATAACCGGTTCAGGAATATTAACCTGATGTCCATCGCCTACGCTATGCGCCTCGGCTTAGGCCCGACTAACCCTGAGATGATTACCATGGCTCAGGAAACCTTGCTCTTACGGCCGACATGATTCTCACATGTCTTATGGTTACTCATTCCAGCATTCTCACTTCCTAACGCTCCACCCAACTTTCCAGTTGAGCTTCACTGCAGATAGGAACGCTCCTCTACCACGTACGATAAATCGTACATCCATGTCTTCGGTAGTATACTTTAGCCCCGTTACATTTTCCACGCAAGATCTCTTGACTAGTGAGCTGTTACGCACTCTTTAAATGAATGGCTGCTTCTAAGCCAACATCCTAGCTGTTTAAGAAATCTCACCTTGTTTCCCACTGAGTATACATTTAGGGACCTTAGACGATGGTCTGGGCTGTTTCCCTTTCGAGCGCCGAGCTTAGCCCCGACGTTCTAACTGCCAATGTACCACCAACGGTATTCGTAGTTTGTTAAGGGTGGGTAGGATTGCTCCCCCCAGTCCTTTACAGAGCTCTACCCCCGTTGGCTAATTAATTGACGCTAGCCCTAAAGCTATTTCGAGGAGAACCAGCTATCTCCGAGTTCGATTGGCATTTCACCTCTAACCACAGGTCATCCGAGCACTTTGCTGCGTACGACGGTTCGGCCCTTCACTACCTGTTACAGTAGCTTCAGCCTGCCCATGGTTAGGTCACCCGGTTTCGGGTCTAATTCCCAGTACTTATTCGCCCTATTCAGGCTCGCTTTCACTGTGGCTCCGTCACTTGACTTAACCTTGCACTGGAAATTAACTCGCTGGATCGTTCTACAAAAAGCACGCCGTCACCAGAATAAATTCCAGCTCCGACTCCTTGTAGGCACACAATTTCAGGATCTATTTCACTCCCCTCCAGGGGTTCTTTTCACCTTTCCATCGCTGTACTAGTTCACTATCGATCGTATATTATATTTAGCCTTGGCTGGTGGTCCAGCCGGATTCAGACAGGGTTTCTCGTGCCCCGCCCTACTCGATAAAACACGTATAAGGTCAGCGTCGTTTTCGCGTACACGTCTTTCACGTTCTTTGGATAGTCATTCAAACTATTCTGCTAACCACGCAAATTTCTTACCTTACTAACAGTTAATAGCCTGTTATCGCAAATCAGATACCTGAAATAAATTTCAGTTCTCTGACTTGGTCTCGTGTTATATCACAACCCCTTATAAGTATTCGCCTATAAACTTATTCATCTGCGAACAGATGAAAACTTGTAAGGTTTGGGCTCTTCCAGTTTCGCTCGCCACTACTCCCGGAATCATTATTTATTTTCTCTTCCTCGACCTACTAAGATGTTTCAGTTCGGTCGGTTCCCTCCAAATTCCCTATATATTCAGGAACAGGTAATACGAGATGAATCGTATTGGGTTTCCCCATTCGGATATTCCCGGATCAAAGCTTGTTGACAGCTCTCCGAGACTTTTCGCAGTCTTCCACGTCCTTCATCGGTAATATACGTCTAGGCATCCATTGTGTGCCCTTGAGTACCTTTTTATGCATTGACTTAACTAGTAATTGGTAAATACCAAATACTTGCCGTCAATCTTATTTTCTTACTAACCAAATTGTCAAAAAACTTGCGGCCTCACACTTGAGAGCACATTTACTCGCAACCTCTGGTTGCGCCTCTTCTGCACTCAAGCTTCATCATCGTACCACTTAGCCTCGCATGCTGTAAAGTGGTTTCTATTGTGTTTTTTGCAATAAAGAAAACCTCATACGATTTGCTTTATTTTCACACATCGCCAGAGGTTCAATTGAACATTCGCTTAACTGTTAATAACTATACTCCACGGTTTAAAGTTTTGCAAGGGTATTTTATACTTATTTTTATCTGTTTTTACTCCCTTGAGCCACCCTGCTATTTTAAGGCAACAAAAAAGCATTCCCTGAACTGGTGGGCGATGAGGGACTTGAACCTCCGACCTCGTCATTATCAGTGACGCGCTCTAACCAGCTGAGCTAATCGCCCATACGTTCAGTGAATGCTTAATTGCCTTCTAATAAATTCATGGTGGGCGCTGAGGGGCTCGAACCCCCGACCCTCTCGGTGTAAACGAGATGCTCTAGCCAACTGAGCTAAGCGCCCCTAAATGAATTTATAAAAATGAAATGTACGTTCGCTTCTTGGTGGAGTGTCCCAGACTTTCGCCTGGTTCACCCCATATGGTGGAGGCACAGGGACTCGAACCCTGGACCCCCTGCTTGCAAAGCAGGTGCTCTAGCCAACTGAGCTATGCCCCCACGTGTATGCGAACTTTATATATTCTACCGTAGATTAACTTTGGTGGCAAGAGTATAATTAAGACATGGAATATGAATTTAGCATTGGCTCGTTTTTTATCGGGCTTGTAATCGTAGCTGCGGGTATCGCATTCGTTAGATGGTACCAGGTAATCGCCGATAACCTCGGTAGTGGCGTTGCCAGCTATGACAGATTTAGACTATGGGCGTTTATTACCTGTGGCGTCGGTCTTGTGGTTATGGTAAACCTTCACACTATGCTACTCGTATGGTTCTTTGGCCTACTCTTCCCCAACCTATAGACCTTTTATCATTTCTATAGACATCAAAAAATCTCCGATTTCTCGGAGATTTTTTGTTTTAACAATTTGGTTGTGCATATCATCGTCAAGCCTACATAGTGTTTTTTGAACTTAGTCTTGTTCTTACAAGTAAAGAACTGCATTATTGTGTAAGTTCAACACAATAAAAAGACCGACCTAGCTTCAGTAGTAGATTACTCGTACTACTGGCATAACTCTCCCTAGAAAGGAGGTAATCCATCCGCACCTTCCGGTACGGATACCTTGTTACGACTTAACCCCAATCATCCCCCCCACCTTAGGCCGACGAATCGGACTTCGGGTGTTGGTGACTTTCATGGTTTGACGGGCGGTGTGTACAAGACCCGGGAACGTATTCACCGCAGTTTGCTGACCTGCGATTACTAGCGATTCCGACTTCAAAGAGGCGAGTTTCAGCCTCTTATCCGAACTGAGATTAGCTTTGATGCGATTTGCTCCACCTCGCGGCTTCGCTGCGCATTGTACTAACCATTGTATCGTGTTTCTAGCCCAGGGTGTAAGAGAAATACAGACCTGACCTCATCCCCTCCTTCCTCCCCGTTGCCGGGGCAGTCTGAATAGAAAAATACAACTATTCACAAGGGTTGCGCTCGTTAATGGACTTAACCAAACATCTCACGACACGAGCTGACGACGGCCATGCATCATCTGTCACTTGGCTCAATAAAGCACTCTCTGCTTTCACAGAAATTCCAAGGATGTCAAACCCTGGTAAGGTTCTTCGTTTATCATCGAATTAAAGAACACGATCCACCGCTTGTGCGGGTCCCCGTCAATTCCTTTATGTTTTAGTCTTGCGACCGTACTCCACAGGCGGGATACTTAACGCGTTAGCTTCGCTACTGAAGGGGTCGATACCTCCAACAGCTAGTATCCATCGTTTACGGCGTGGACTACCCGGGTATCTAATCCGGTTCGCTCCCCACGCTTTCGTGCCTCAGTGTCAGAAATGGTCCAGTAACCTGCCTACGCCATTGGTGTTCCTTCTAATATCTACGGATTTCACTCCTACACTAGAAATTCCAGTTACCTCTACCATTCTCGAGTTAGTGAGTTTGAATAATAGTCTGTATGGTTGAGCCACCAGATTTCACTATTCACTTTACTAACCACCTACGCAACTCTTTACGCCCAGTCACTCCGGATAACGCTTGGGTCCTACGTATGACCGCGGCTGCTGGCACGTAGTTAGCCGACCCTTATTCATGAGTTACCGTCATATTCTTCACTCATAAAAGCAGTTTACGACCCGAAGGCCTTCATCCTGCACGCGGAGTTGCTCCATCAGACTTTCGTCCATTGTGGAAGATTCCTTACTGCTGCCTCCCGTAGGAGTCTGGACCGTGTCTCAGTTCCAGTCTGACTGATCATCCTCTCAGACCAGTTACCGATCGTCGACTTGGTGAGCCTTTACCTCACCAACTATCTAATCGGACGCGGGCCGCTCCCAAAGCGTAATAAATACTTTAATCCGAAGATCATATGCGGTATTAGCTACCCTTTCGGGCAGTTATTCCTCACTTTGGGGCACGTTCCCACGCGTTACTCAGCCGTCCGCCGCTCGCCACCAAGTAGTAAACTACTCGTGCTGCCGCTCGACTTGCATGTATTAGGCACTCCGCCAGCGTTCATCCTGAGCCAGGATCAAACTCTCCATAAAAGATGTATCTTTCTCAAGATACGTCTATAAAAATATAGACTGACGATGATATTGCACAACTAAATTGTCAAAGTTCATTTTATCTGTTCAACTCCACTGTTGTTTATTGCCTTCCTTGGCAACCAGACTGATAATCAGCATACCCCACGAACTGCGGTAGCGTCAAGGGTAATTTTAGATTATCTTGTAGCTAAAAACACAACTACGCCGATAATGAGTCCCAGAAGAGCTCCAACGGTCACTTCCATAGGGGTATGTCCCTTTGCCGCACGAGGCAAAGCAACGCTACTTTTCTGCTCTTTAATAAGCTCCTGAATAGCTTTGCCCTGCTCGCCCGAAGAACGCCGAACCATGATTGCATCATACATAACAATAGCTGAAAACAGCGCAGCTAAGCCAAAGATGGCCGTATCAACCCCTTCTCGAAGTGCAATAACAGACAATAGCGCCATGACTGCCGCACTATGTGCGCTCGGCATATTACCTGAAAGATACAATTGTCGAAGATGACTAAAGCTGCGATGTTTTATCACCATAAGAAGATACTTGGCACCCTGCGCAATAATCCAAGCGCATACTATCGCCAAAATGTAGGGTGAAAGTATCTTCTCCATGTTAGGCTTCGTCCTCTTCAACTACCTGCTGTTCAGGCATAAGCCCAAGAGAAGATACCGCATCACCCTCACTTAATCGCATTACACGAACACCTTGCGTCGTTCGACCAAGAGTCGGAATATCCTTTAGTCCTACGCGGATCGTCTGTCCATTATTTGAGATCATAAGAACCTCACTTGCCTCGGGGTCGATAGTTCGCACAGATATAATAGGACCGGTTTTTGCAGTCACAACAGCAGCCTTAATGCCTACGCCACCACGCTTGTGACTTGGGAAGTTAGCAATCTTAGTAATCTTACCGTAACCATTTTGACTAATAACAAGAAGGCTGTGAGCGTCATCATCGACAATATCCATTCCTACAACCCAGTCGTTCGGTCGCAATCGAACACCACGCACACCACGGGCGGCACGGCCCATTGGACGCGCGTCGGTTTCATTAAAGCGTACTGCCTGTCCAGCCGATGTTGATACAATTACATCATTCTCACCAGTGGTTTTCTTAATCCAACGGAGCTCATCTCCATCATCGAGCTTAATGGCGATAAGGCCATTCGTACGGATATTAGCGTAATCCTTCAACGGCGTCTTTTTTACAGTTCCCTTGCTTGTCGCCATAAAGAGATATCCTTCATCACTCGCGTCTTTGGCGTGACGAATAATCGAAGTGATCTTCTCTTCCGGCTGAAGCTGCAGGAGGTTAACCGCCGCTACGCCCTTTGCCTGAAGGCTTGCTGCTGGCACTTCGTACGCTTTAAGACGGAATATGCGCCCCTTATTCGTAAAGAACAGAAGATAATCATGGGTACTTGCCGGAACAAGTTGGTCGATAATATCTTCTTCCTTAGTCGTCATGCCTCGCTTACCCTTACCGCCCCTGTTTTGACGACGGTACTCACTCACCAGCGTACGCTTAATGTAGTTTTCTGTTGTAAGCAATATAACAGACTCTTCTTCAGGAATAAGCTCCTCATCACTAAACTTACCAAGTTCATGATTAATCATCTGCGAACGACGCTCGTCCCCATACTTCTCTTTCATCTCTAGAAGTTCGGCCTTAATAATATTAAGGATCTCCTTCTCGTCGGCAAGAATTGCCTCTAGCTCAGCAATCAACTTCAAGAGCTCCGCCAATTCATTCTCGATCGCTTCGCGTTCAAGTCCAGTTAGGCGACGCAGCTGCATGGCAAGGATTGATTTCGCCTGGATTTCTGAAAGCTTGAATGCCTCAATCAAACTCTTTTCGGCAATTTCGCTTGTTTTACTTGCACGAATGATACGAATGACCTCATCGATGTGATCAAGGGCAATCTTGTAGCCTTCGAGAATATGAGCGCGGTCTTTCGCCTTGCGTAGTTCGTATTCAGTTCGACGACGAACAACATGTTGGCGATGCTTAACGAACTCGCTCAAGATTTCCTGCAAACCAAGGACGCGCGGCTGAATACCGTCGATAAGCGCAAGCATGTTGTAATGAAAACTCGTTTGCAACGCCGTTAGCTTAAATAGCTGGTTAAGAACCTTCTTAGGATAAGCGTCCTTCTTAAGCTCAATAACAACACGAACCTTGCCACGTGCACTTTCATCACGGAGGTCAGCAATTTGGATTTTCTTCTCTTTGTGAAGCTCAGCTATCTTTTCAATAAGCGTTGCTTTATTTACAGCATAAGGCATTTCGGTCACGATAATCTGGCTGCGGCCTTTTTTCGTCTCCTCGATATTCGTAACTGCACGCACCATAACGCTTCCACGCCCCGTTTGGTAGGCCTGCTTCATAGGAGTGCCCCCGTACACGATTGCGCCTGTTGGAAAATCAGGACCCTTAACATGCTTCAAAAGATCGTCGAGGGTCGCTTCAGGGTTATCGATCATTTCGATAGTCGCATCTACCAATTCACCGAGGTTGTGCGGCGGAATATTCGTAGCCATACCAACAGCAATACCAACCTGACCGTTCAAAAGCAGGTTTGGAAGCTTTGCCGGAAGTACTGAAGGTTCCTGTTCGGAGCCGTCGTAGTTATCACGGAAGTCCACCGTCTCCTTGTCGAGATCCGTAAGTAGTTCATTACCAGCACGACCAAGACGAGCCTCGGTGTATCGACTGGCGGCCGCTGGGTCGCCATCCATCGAACCGAAGTTACCCTGTCCATTAACAAGCGGGTATCGCATTACCCAGTCCTGAGCAAGACGCACCATTGAGTCGTAGATCGATGAGTCACCGTGTGGGTGATATTTACCCATAACTTCACCGGCAATACGCGCTGATTTCGCAAATTTACCGCCCGGACGCAACCCTTGCTCGCCCATAGTGTACAGAATACGGCGATGCACCGGCTTCAATCCGTCACGAACATCAGGTAGTGCACGATCAATAATGACGCTCATGGAGTAACGAAGGAAACTATCCTCCATCACATCTTCAACGGTTCGATGCTCTAGCGTCTTAGAGTGGGTTTGAGGCAAATCTACAATTTCACCTTCAATTGGTGTATTTTTGTCATCATTCATAATTAAATATCCAACTCCTCGAGGTTAACATCTTTAGCACGGGACTGAATGAAGTTTTTACGTAGGCTCACTTCATCACCCATGAGTTTTGTGAAAATGGCATCGGCACGCTCGGCGTCCTCTACCTTTACTTGCACAAGAACGCGATTGTCCGGATTCATTGTAGTCTCCCAAAGCTGCTCGGCATCCATTTCACCAAGACCCTTGTAGCGCTGAACATCTGTCACGCCGGCCTGTTTCAGGAGTGAATCTTCAACGTTGATATTTATACCACGCTCTTTACGATCAGCGATCAGCTTCTCGATAATTTCGTCACGCTCTTCGTCGCTATAAGCGTACCATCGTTTATTGCTTCCGCCCTTAACTAAGAATAGCGGAGGTTTAGCAAGATAAATGTGACCACCATCAACAACTTCTTTCATGTAGCGGAAGAAGAATGTTAGAAGTAGCGTTGAGATGTGGCTACCGTCGACATCGGCATCTGTCATGATGATAATTCGGTGATAGCGAAGACCGGCAACGTCAAATTGATCACTAATACCAACGCCCATAGCCTTAATGAGACTCACGATTTCGTTGTTATTTAGCATGCGATCGAGACGTGCTCGCTCAACGTTAAGCACCTTACCCCTTAGAGGAAGGATCGCCTGCGTCTTACTGTCGCGACCAGATTTAGCCGAACCACCAGCAGAGTCACCCTCTACGATATAAAGCTCTGAATCGACCGGGTTCTTACTTGAACAGTCGGCAAGCTTACCCGGAAGACTTAATCCATCGAGTGCACCCTTTCGGATAACATTGTCGCGAGCCGCACGAGCCGCTTTACGCGCACGTGCCGCAAGAAGGGATTTTCCAACAATCTTCTTAGCAACTGCAGGGTTCTCTTCAAGGTAGTACGAGAAGTACTCGTTCATCACCTGCTCTACATAACGACGAACTTCCGGGTTGCCGAGTTTGTTCTTTGTCTGACCTTCAAACTGTGGATCTGGAAGCTTAACAAGAATAATTGCCGTAAGACCTTCACGAATATCATCTCCGGTTAGGTTCTCTTCTTTTTCCTTCAATAAACCACTCTTACGCGCATAATCATTAATAACGCGGGTGAGCGCCGAACGAAAACCAATAAGGTGAGTTCCGCCATCGGGAGTAAGGACGTTGTTTGCAAACGGCTTAATTGTCTCTACGAACGTGTCGTTGTACTGAACAGCGATTTCCACCATCGAGTCTTCAATCTGTCGTTCGACATAAAAAACACTATCATCAACAACATCTTTACCAATATTAAGATGCTTTACGTAGCTTTGAATACCACCTTCAAAATAAAAAGCGGCACGCTCCTTCGATCGTTCATCTCGAACGGTCACATAGATACCTTTTGTCAGATATGCTTGGTGTCGAAGATAATTAACTACCCACTTGTAATCAAAAGTAACTGTCTCTTTAAAAATAGTAGGATCCGGGTAGAACGTTACGGTCGTCCCCGTTGGACGATCTGTTTTACCAAGTTTTTTAAGTGGCATTGTGGTCACGCCCTGTGCAAATTCAATATGATGCAACTGACCTTCACGCACCACTTCTACGATCATCTTGGTAGACAGTGCGTTTACAACACTCGATCCAACACCGTGAAGTCCCGAAGAAACTTTATAGCCTCCGCCACCGAACTTACCACCAGCATGAAGCACCGTATAAACTGTTTCGACCGTGCTAAGTCCCGTTTTTTCGTTTTTATCGACAGGAACACCACGACCGTCATCGGTAACGCGAACCCCACCGTCTTCAAGAAGCACTACATCAACGCGACTTGCATATCCTGCAATCGCTTCGTCAATACAGTTATCGGCAATTTCTTTTATAAGGTGATGTACACCGTCGTAGCCAGTGCTACCAATATACATACCCGGACGCTTACGTACCGGCTCAAGTCCTTCTAGAACTTGAATTTGCGAGCCCGTGTACGAGCCGTCATCTACTTTTTGCTTGGCCATGTTCCCTCACTATTCAGACATTTCAGCTATTTACATTTCTTATATTATACAGAACAAATTGTGTTCACTCAAGCTATTGCGTTGAACATATTTCTTATGCTAATCTTATACCTAAGAGGTGCGATAAACAAACAAAAAGAAACGGTAAACACTAATGTTTAGAAAAATAGTTTCAAATTTACCCTTTAGCCCGGCACTCGTTGGCCAGCTCGGCTTTTACGCCCAACGCCTTCGAAAAGAAGAGGCTACTCGACGTATGGGTCTTATATTTACTGCGCTTGCACTTGTTGTGCAATCTTTTGCCGTCTTCACCCCACCAGAATCTGCTAATGCCGCGAACGGTAATAATGTTATTTACGGTGGTTTTAAGAGTAAAGATGAACTTATGACAATTTATGACCGCAACAAAGATAGTGCAGGTCATAAAGATCTACAACAAATCTATAAGCAATTTGGCATCACAAGAAATGACATCGCCAACGGCAAATGGACCACCTTCAATTCTCGTGATTTCAATAATACGATTCAAAGCGTAGGACGCTCAACTTACTCGTTCCAGCGAACACCAATCAAAGTAGAAGGCACTTCTACAACCGTATACTCTAGTCAATTATCAAAATTCGATTCGACATCTTGGACGACAAAAAACGGCTCTATGTATACCGCCGTGGTCGGTAAGCGCGCAGTAGACGGAAAATGGTTTGCTATTATGAGTGGCTGTGGCAATCCAGCATATATAGCGCTACCTCCCCCACCACCAGCATCGGAATGTACAGCCTTAACAATTACGCCAATCACCCGAACAAAGTTCACCTTTAAGGCAGCGGCAAGCACATCGAATGGTGCGACAATTTCGGGATATAGCTACGTTGTAAAAAATTCTGCAGGCTCAACAGTCTACTCAAAGAGCGTATCAAGCACCGCAAAGACAAACTCAATCACCCATGACTTTAACAAGGATGGAAAATACACTGTTCAAACAACCGTATCAACAAGTACGGGCAAAAAAACCGGCGCAAACTGTCAAAAATCACTCACTGTTACACCTGAGCCACGCTGTATTATCAATCCCGACTTTCCAGCAAGCAGTCCAGAGTGCAAACCCTGTGAAGACGACGAAACAATCTGGTACAAAGACAAAGATTGTACTTCCGACTTTGATTTAACCAAGAATGTAAAGAATGTTTCAAAAATCATTAACGATGCAAACAATACATCAGCTAAGCCCGGGGATCGCCTTGAGTATCGGCTCACTGTTAAAAATGTCGGAAAAACAACAGGCTCGTACACTATCGAAGATAATCTAGCTGATGTTCTTGAGTACGCCGACCTTATCGATACGGGTGGCGGCACTCTCCTTAAAAAATCTGCAGACGTATCTGTCGAGCGAGCTGGTACTATTACTTGGCCTGCCGTAGAGATCAAGCCCGGAAGTTCGATCGTCAAGATTGTAAGCGTTCAGGTTAAATCAACAATCCCTGCAACACCGCAGAGCCTTGGCAATCCAGAGTCATACAACTGTCGGATGGTAAACGATTTTGCCGGCAATAATACAACTATTCTCCTTCCTTGCCCAACACCAAAAGTTGTCGAGCAAGTCGTCTCCGAACTTCCAAAAACGGGACCTACCGAGAATATGACATTCGCAGGTGTTGTCCTCGCTGTCGTCGTTTACTTCTACGCACGAACGCGTCAGGTCAAAAAAGAGGTACGCCTTATACGACGAGATCTCAACGCGGGTACTATCTAACATAACAACAGGACTGGTTATAAGATGAATGACAGAGAAAAAATTAGTTTCGGACACGAACACGGCAAAAACTCTGAAGCTCTGGAGCAAGCAGCAGCAGAGCGAAGAGAACAATTGCAAGAGAACCTAGCCGAAAAGGCCGGCGAGCAGTCGCACGAGAATATCGACGAGGCGCGTCACGAAGCCCTAGAGCAAGCTTTAAGCAAAGAAAAGAAGGAGGAGTCCCCTTCGGAGCATCAACCTTCTCCAGCTGAACGAAGACGAAACGGTCCTATTGGCAAGAAGGAGCGAGAAGCGAGCTTTACCTCAACAATGCGAGAAGTACAGGGCCAAATGTCGGGCCCTAGCCGTGCCTTCAGTAAGGTAATTCATAACAAGACAGTAGAAAAAGTAAGCGAGGCTGCAGCAGCAACCGTTGCCCGTCCAAACGCAATACTCTCAGGAGCTGTGTTGGCTTTTATCCTCACCCTTGCTGTTTATATTGTCGCCAGGAATATGGGGTATGTCCTCTCAGGATTTGAGACAATTGGTGCATTTATTGTCGGCTGGATAATCGGAGTCGGATATGACTTCCTTAAGGTTATGGTAACGGGACGCAAATAGCGCCCCGTTCTTTTTTACGACTATTATAACTATGTGTCCCTATCGAAGCTTGATAGAAATCTCACTATCAGGGTTCTTTTTATCACCTCGAAGGTGCAGCCTATCGTCATCTAGCGACTGAGATTCGGGTGCAACGATCGCTCCAGAAGAGTTCTGGGGTGACTGGGTCAGAAAGGGATTGGGTGATGTGTCCATAGGTGGCAACGGCATAGTCGTAGATGCCGCCACAGGCCCTTCCTGAGCACCAAGACGCGAAGATGAGTTCTGGGGCGTCTGTACTGCTGTCTTAGGCCCAGGCCGCCCTTGCGGCGCCGAGGATGGTGTGTTGCCTATTTGCTTTCTCTTAGCTAGCCATTCGTCTAGGAACGAGGAACTTGAACCAGATGCGGTCGTAACGCCCGTCATCCGTTGCTGTTGTAGTTTTTTAGCTGCGTCCGCCTTATTCTTACGCTCAACGTCCCCCGCCCCGAGACGCGTAAAGATGTCTTTTTCAACAACAGCGCGTGGCTTGCCATATTTGGCCGCCGATAGGCGTTTAAGTGCATCGCTTAGTTGTGCGTTCGTTTGGCCCATTGGTGGCAAGAATGACATACTAAATGGCGCAGACGGCACGTTATTGATCATGACACTCGTTACAGACTGATAGTTAGGCATCTTCGTCAAATCTTCAGCATCAAACGTAGGAGAGAACTTTTTAACAAGTAGCTCGGCATCAGTAATACCAATACGCCCGCTTATAACCGTTCCCACGTTACCGATAATTGCCTCTCGAATTTTGTCCGTTAATTGAGTCATAAACTGGTTACCTAGAATAAGATTGAGACGATACTTCCTTGCCTCAGAAAGAATCGACTCGAAACTCTCGGTTGCAAAGTTCTGAAACTCATCCACATACAACGAAAAGTCTTGGCGCATATCTTCGGGGGTATCCGCTCGCCCCATGGCAGCAGCCTGAAATTTCATTACGAATATAATACCGAGAAGCTTCGAGTTTAATTCACCCATTTTACCCTTGCTCAGGTTTACCAGGAGAATTTTTTTATTATCCATAATATCCCGAAGATTGAACCCACTTTTCGTCTGGCCAATGATATTACGCATAGCATCGTTAGATATAAATGGACCAAACTTACTTACAACCCAGCTAACCACCTCACCTGATTCATTTGATTTTTGTGATTGAGGAAATTCCTTCGTCCAGAAATCTAACACTGTCTGATCGGTAACGTATTTAAGCTTGCTCTTCATAAAGTCTTCATCGATAAGCAACTTTGGAATATCAATGAACGTACCACCATTAGGGTCGGACATGAGTAGTAGTGCACAGTTACGGAAAATATGTTCCAAGCGTGGACCAACAATACCTGTGTGACCCGGGTCGTATAAACCATACAGCATATTAATAGACTCTTGCACTAAAAAGTCCTTCTGATCTGGTCGATCAAACTCGAACATATTTAGGCCGATTGGACTCGACATGTCGCCAGGATTAAAGTAAATAACGTCTTCAACGCGCTCTTTCGGAACCTTACCCAAAAGCGCCTCAACAGAATCCCCGTGCGGGTCAACAAAGGCAAAGCCGCGGCCGTCCATCATATCTTGAAATGCAAGGTTTTCAAGAAGTACAGACTTACCTGTACCTGTCTGTCCAATAATATACGTATGGCGGCGGCGATCGTTCGTACTAAGTCGGATTGGCTTTTTAACCCCTCGAAACTCGTTGTAGCCAAGCAGAAACCCTTCTTCCATAACTTGTGTAGGTCCATCAACCTGCTTCGACATTTGGCGTTGAACCTGAGATGTTGGTATCGTGCTCTGGCCAGGAAGGTGGAAGATAGTCGCAAGCTCTATGCTATTAAGAATGTTCTGGGTTATTGTTTGCGGGAAAAATCTGAAAATGTACGCCGTCACAAGCTCCTCGACATTCTTAGTAACGGCAAACTTGAAGCCATTGTAGCTTGGCGAATCAAACAAGGAGAATGCAGCCACGACGTTCTTCAACAAGGTTTGCGAATGCGACGCTGTATTTGAGGAGACAACGACACGAATGAGCACTTCGTAAGCTGGATAACGCGTTTTCTCCTCTATTGCCTCTACCGTTGCTTGCTCCAAAGATGTCAGCTGCTTATCTTCTGGTTTCAGTTCACCCTCTGCTGGCGGTTTCCATAGCGCCTCCATTATATCTTTGGCGGCAACAACGCCCCCAAAGCCAGCTTTCTTGCGGCCTTTATCCTTAGTAATTTTTTCAACAGCGCTAATCGAGTTTTTTACCCAGCCTTCGCGCGCAGGCCGAAGCATCAACTGAATCGCTACGCCATCATCACGACTCGCAGCCGACAACGCGTTAAGAAGGGCTCTGGAAGCGTCACGCTTCGTGTCTTTAAATGTAGAGATAGGATAAACGTAGTGTTTTTTAAGGGTGAATTCTCCACCGATCGTCCCACTCATCTTTCCAACCTGACTAAATATATTATGCTCAGTCACCTCTTCTAATCGAGCAGACGGATATGCCGCAGCCACAGCCTGGCTTACAACGTCAACAAGGACCGATGGAACGACGGTATAATAGCGAATCAACCCTTCGTTGGCAATAATCTCAAAGGAGAGATGGCGTTGGCCGTAGATCTTACTCTTAAAGCCCTTGGTTGCCGTACTAGCAATAATGTTATACATAACCTGCGCCTGCGACAAAACTTCTTCAGTCAGGTCGCGCTCGTCACGTCCGTTTACTTCTATATCATCACTCGAAGGCGGAAGATGAATAAGCAAAGGCACCATTTTAAGGCCTCTTTCATAGTTCTTTGCCTCCCTTAATGTCTTGCGGTACTGAGAAAAAACAAAAATTCCAACCGCAGACCCAAGAAAGACAAAAACGAAGATTGTGATAAAAAGCCCTGCCATACTCTATTCCTTCGGAGCCCCGAGTTCCCTGCCGTAACGCTTACGCAAATAGTCAGCTTGCAACTTTCCAACCTCTTGCTCGCGCCTATATGGATCGTCTTTCGTCGCGACAATGATCTGCTTAGCCTTGTCTACCCATTCGCGCTCAATAAGATCATCATCATTAGCCACCAGCGGCATAGTGTCGTCTGCAGCTGTTGTTTGCGTTGTACTATCTTGTAACTGGGGAGTCGCCACAACAACAGGCGGAGGAAGTATAGGCTGAACCGCCTCAATAGGTGATTCGGCACGTTGCTCAATATTCTCAAACTGTTGTTCTTTGCCCAATTCCGGAGTAAATTCGAACGGAGCTCTTTCTACGTTCTGACCATACGACACCGATGGTCGCTCGGGGCCAAGATTAGGTGAAGAGAGTTTCGGTTCCATATCTGTAATTATAGCATAATCATTTAATCTTAATATGTATATCTAGTTTGTTCTTTTCGAAATATAAATACAGGCTATCACAACAAAAATTACAACAAGTAGAAGATCGTATATGCCCACCTCCCCTACGGACTGCATACCAACAAGCATCACTGGTGCCAAACCAATCACAGACGAAAAATAATATGCACGTCGAATCGTCAGAGCACGTAGCGGCTTCTTAACAGTAAAGGGCGACGACAGCTTAACAACCAGCTTACTTATACCGAAAAGTAAAAAAGTCAGCACACCAAGTACCGACACATATATCAAAATAAAAACAAAAAGTATTCCAACAGGCCCAACTCCGGCCGGCTGCGTTGCCAGCAAAAAAATAGCTAATGCGACAATCGCCACAAACACACTTAAAGCTATCGTTCTACCCAACATATTCCCCACTATACCACCAAAAGAGTTAAAAAAGAGAGCCCGAGTAGCAAACATATGTGTTCTGACAGCTACAACCGCCGCTGTATTAAAATATTGGGCGCGTGTGTCGAGAACTGTCCGCTACTGCGGGCAACTGACCGCTCCAGGAAAACCTGGGGCATAGTTCTTACACTATTTTCCGCTAGATCTACGACAAGATGCCGCCAATCTATGTACTCATACGTGTGCGCTCAACGCCGTTTTGGCGGAGCATCGGCAACGCCACAGCGCATATAAGGTGCGTGGCCCATTACAGGTCATTGTGTTTCTTACGCGTGTCGCTACCGAATTTCCGTCAAAACAGAACTATCGGTCAGTATCTAAATTGTCAATGTTTTTGTGCTTTTTTGTTTTTGCTAAAAGCTATTTTTACATTAGCATTTTAAATCGACTTTTTCAAGTATTTAGATAGTTAAGATTATTGTTATAAAAACATCAAATACATTATTGTGTTCAGTTATAGGTGTTATTGTAATCATGTTGTATAAAATATAACGATGATATTATAACAATAGTCAATTCATTTTCTTTTAATAATCTGCGGCAATAACTGTATGCGAGCAGTTATTAAAACTCTCGACCATCGCAAATACAAACGAAGCCCACCACTCCAAAACTTTGAAGTGGCAATTTAAAATAGTACGCCCAAGACAATGGCTAACAATTATTGCAACCGCCCACGCGAGCCAATTTTCAATCGATGTGCGGTAGCTGCGCCTACAACAAGAATATAAAACGCCTATTCTCAACCCACTGAACGGGCTGCATGTTTTGCATATAGCGTCTTGTTGTTTTTATGCACGCTATTCCCATTTTTTGAACTCACAACTTTCAAATTTTTTGCATTCAGAACCACACGAACCCTCTTCTTTTTGCAGACCTAAAAATCAATCTATATTTTTTGTCATGGATAAAAAATATATACACTTATTAGGTGTATGTATTTCATTTTAAAAGGTTACGCTGAGGTTATCCACACGTGGTATTTTTTACTGAAAGTTTTTTTACGAATATTGTTGACACAAGCGCTTTCTCGTCATAATATAGGGGTAGCTTCTGAATAAATAAATTATACAGAAGCCAAAAATAAACAAGATTTCAAAAACTCCACACAAAACAACCACTACTCGCAGGTGGTTGTTTTTTAATGATAAATTTTTACATAAACCTAAAACAAAAAACCGCTTACGCGGTTTTCTTATATTCAAATTGGTGGAGCTGCGGGGCACTGCCCCCCGGTCCAAAAGGTAATGGATTATTCGTCTACAGGAATAGTTTGTCTTACGTAGTAACGACGCAACGAGCTAAAAAACAAACATAAATACTCGTATTGCCGCGCGGTAAAATGTCTTCCTACTGCGCCGCTGCGCATAGTAGAAATAAGTGACATGATGTATAACACCACCAGCCGCTATGTCACCTGCTGGCTAGTCGTGATCGAGCGTATTAGGCTGCGATTGGCGCAAATGCAAAGTTAGGAGTGAAAACACTCTTTACCTTAGCAACTGCTGATGCAAGTTTGTTTGCAATTAAAAATATACGTAACGTGTATAGTCGACCTGCAGAATAATCTATTAATGTCCCTCTGTCGAAAGCTAAATTCAGCCCCAACATGAATATACTTATTATAGCATTGTTTACAGCTCTATACTAGTGTGGTTAACTACAAGCATTATGGCAGATGTAGCAAAGATATTATCGGTCGCTCCGGTGGGTTTTGAGGGTCACATTATAGAGGTAGAAAGTGATACAGCCAAAGGATTGCCCTCCCTCCAAATAGTCGGCATGGGCAACAAGGCGATCGACGAAGCGAAGGAGCGCGTCAGAAGCGCCATCACTCATTCGCTACTTGAGTACCCGGCACGCCGAATCACTATCAACCTTGCCCCTGCTGAATTACCTAAGGACGGCTCCCACTATGACCTCCCAATGGCACTCGCCATACTTGTCAGTAGCGGCCAACTACGGCAAATAGAGGTTGAGGATGCAGTTTTCGCAGGCGAATTGGCACTCAATGGCGATCTCCGCCCTATTAGAGGTGTCATTACCGTTGCAGAAACAGCCAAACGAGCTGGCATACATCGCCTTTTCCTTCCAACTCCCAATATTACCCAGGCGAATCTTGTTAGCGGAATAGAAATTGTAGGCGTCGATTCGCTAAAATCACTCTTCCTTCACCTCAAGGGCGAGACAAAAATCGTAAACCAACCTCTCGCCACAAAAGCACCCACCCAGAGCAAGAACACTTCGCCGTTGCTAGATGATGTGCATGGTCAAGAGCAGGCCAAGCGGGCGCTTGTCATTGCTGCCGCAGGTCACCACAATATTCTGCTTACAGGCTCACCAGGGGCCGGCAAAACAATGCTGGCACACACTCTTCCCGGGCTCCTCCCTGCCTTATCTTTTGATGAGCAGATCGCCGTCACTAAACTTCATAGCCTTGCAGGTGAGTCTATAAATGAAATAATCACCGTACGACCCTTTCGCTCTCCTCATCACACCGCTAGCAGAGTTGCCCTTATCGGAGGTGGCTCAAAACCTCGTCCAGGTGATATAAGTCTTGCCCACCTAGGTGTACTGTTTCTAGATGAGCTTCCAGAATATCCTCGCGCAACACTAGAATCGCTTCGACAACCCCTCGAAGACAAGAAGATTGTTATAAGCAGGGCCGATGGGCATGCGACATATCCAGCCGATTTTATGCTTGTTGCTACTATGAACCCTTGTCCATGCGGCTTTTATGGTGATAGTACGAGGGAGTGCAACTGTTCGAGCACTCAAATCCTCTCTTATAAGAAACGTCTTTCGGGACCGCTTCTTGATCGGATTGATCTCATCGTGAACGTTTCTAGGGTTCCAAACGCAGAACTTCTTAAAGATACTTCGTTGACTAAAAATCAACACAATCAAGCAATAAGCATAATCAATATTGCCTTCAAGAAACAAGTTAACAGATACGGAAGTAGTGTTAAAAACAACAGTAATTTATCTGGTCGAGAAATAAAGAAGTACCTACAGCTCACCCCTGATGCAACAAGCCTTTTGACGACCGCCACAGATCGCTTAAATCTCAGCGCGCGTAGTTATTTTAAGGTCATTAAAGTTGCTCGAACTATCGCGGATTTGGACAACCAAGACGAAATACAGCAGGCTCACATTGCCGAGGCGCTTCAATATAGACAAAACGCTTGAATAACGGTGGTGTATCTGGTAGAATAGTCAACGAGTAACGCTTTAGAATTGCACGCTCAAATAAGGAGAGTAACGATCAATCAATCAATTCGCATCAATGAAGCAATCCGTTCAAGTGAGCTCCGAGTAATCGGGCCCGACGGAGAGCAGCTCGGTATCATGAGTCGTTCCGACGCACTCAAAGCTGCCGAGGCGGCGGGAGTTGATCTCGTTGAGATCTCACCTAACGCAGCACCACCTGTTGCAAAAATAGTGGACTGGGGTAAATACCAGTACCAAAAAATGAAGGAACAGCAGAAAAATCGCAAGAGCAGCAAGCAAAGTGAGCTTAAACAAATGCGATTTGGCCTAAAGATCGGTTCCGGAGACCTTGAAATCAAGCTCCGTAAGATCCGCGAATTCCTCGTTGCTGGCCACAAAGTGCGTATTCAAATTTTCTATAGAGGTCGCGAGATGGCCCACAAGGAATTAGGATACGAGATGATTGATCGAATCATTGCCCTTCTTGAGAATGATGCAATTCTAGAGCAAAAGCCTCAGATGGCTGGTCGCAATCTGAGCATAGTAGTAAGGAGTAAATAATGCCAAAAATTAAGACCCACAAAGGTACCGCGAAGCGGATTAAACTTACCAGCACTGGTAAGTTGACCCGTCGTCGTGCGTTCGGCGCCCACTTCCTCGCGAAGAAAAGCAAGAGCCGCAAACGCGCAATCAACACCACTGCAACCATCACCGGAAGCATGGCACGAAACGTTAAACGAGCTCTAGGAGTATAATATGCGAGTAAAACGAGGCGTCACTGCACGCGCAAAGCACAAGAAGATTCTTAAATTAGCAAAAGGCATGCAACACAACCGCACGCGCTCTTTCCGTCTTGCAAAACAAGCCGTAATTCGCGCTCTGCAGTATGCATACCGTGACCGCCGCAACAAAAAGCGCGATCTACGTGGTCTTTGGATTACACGTATTAACGCTGCCGCTCGCGAACAAGGGACCACTTACGGTAAGCTGATCGCCGGCCTAAAAGCTGCAAATATCGAACTTGACCGTAAAGTTCTTGCCGAAATCGCTGTTAATGAGCCAAAGGCATTCGCCGAAATCGTAAAGAGCGCAACAAAAGCTTAGCATCGTTAATCTCCTTACATCAAAAAACACCGCGTTGCGCGGTGTTTTTTGATGGCAGTTCGTCGATAAGCCGGGTTCTGTCGTGGACGATCATCTATCTAGCCTTGCAGTTGCCTACAAGATCGAGCGGGTAGCGACCTACGGACGGACCATCCTGTATGTAGATCTCCTTGCAGCCGACAGGGTTTACCTTCTCCGCATGTCACCATGCGTCGCTGTGAGCTCTTACCTCACTCCTTTCACCCTTACCTCGGGTTGCCCCGCGGCGGTTTCGTTTCTGTGGCACTTTCCCTAAGGTTACCCTCGGTCGCCGTTAGCGACTGTCGTGTCCTATGCTGCCCGGACTTTCCTCTTAAAAACAGTGTCTTCAAGCGATCATCTAACGAACTGTCCTCTTTATTATACCCTATTCAGAGATATGTGCATTAAGGATTTTATTTACCATACCATCAGCCAACTGATTAAACTCTCGTTTTACATGGGTAAATGTTACTTTATCGAATTTCGTTAATAATTCACGAATACGCTCGTTGATAGGCCAGAGCTCTCGATTCTTGATTTGATAGATATTATTTAATTGATTCACGACCAAAAGACTATCTAATCGAAAATCCACAGTTTTCGCACCGATCTCTAACGCCTTCTCCAAACCTAAGCGAACCCCATGGTATTCAGCCTGGTTATTAGTCGTCACCCCTAAATACATACCCCCTTCGTGAATGACATTCTCGTGGTCGTCCATAACGATAAAACCAGAAGCAGATGGACCGGGATTCCCCCTGGATCCACCATCGGAATAAATGATAACGTGCGATAGATTCG
This sequence comes from Candidatus Saccharibacteria bacterium, assembly GCA_016432585.1. Classification (NCBI taxonomy): domain Bacteria; phylum Candidatus Saccharimonadota; species Candidatus Saccharimonadota bacterium. The sequence goes on from CP066696.1 coordinate 820,579, forward strand.
TTGTGTCAACGACATCTTTTCCAATTAATTCTTCTTTTTTAACAGATTGAATCGTCTGTTGTGATATGCCCAACAGTATTTTTGTCGATTCAGTCAAATCATCCTGTTGTATATCTGACATCTTTTTCCAAAAATAGTGATCATAATCTTGGCCTAGGACAACCTTCGATCCCGCGCCCAAACTTACAAGATAAAGAATAAAGACGTATTGCGTATCACGATCGTCATGATCAATATAGGTCAGGACGTCGAACAGCTGGGTTGTTTGGATGGTGAGGTCGGCAGTCTCTCGAACATAGCGCAGAAGCGCATCTTCGGGTTGCTCGCCATATTCCAGCTTACCGCCTGGTAATTCATATTTGCCCAGGATACTCGGCCGGCCTGTCGACCTCCGCAGAAGAAGGGTTTTATCATCTTTTCGGATAATGGCACGGACGGCGATTCTTTGGTTCATTGTTTGCCTTCTTGTTTTGTTTTTATTTATAAGATCACAGGATTACTAACATAAAGTCCCAGTACTCACTCTCGACGCTTGATATTCCCCCGCAAGTTGCAAGGTGGGTGTCCTCAGCCTACTTCCACGGAAGCAGGCAATTTGGACTCCCTATCAATATGATATTCAGGAAAATCATGCACGCCAAGAGATCTTCCTGGGACACTCTTATTATACCACTCAGTTCTTAAGAGAGGCCGAATATCCAGGCGAATATATCGATGAAAAAGCCCATGCCACTCAACATGAATTGCCCGATTAACGGACTGGCGACTATAACAATAATGAATACGAGCATTATTCCATAACGCTCGATCGCCTCCATGCCTCGGCGTGCAAACTCAGGGGCTAGCGCATAAAGAACCCGCGAACCATCGAGGGGCGGGATTGGAATCATATTGAATATAAAGAATCCTAAGTTAACAGAGACCGCAGTCATCACAATAGAGGCAAAGAGGCCTGTTTCTGGAGCGCCAGCTAATACATACACGCCAAATACAATGAACGCTATCAGAAGATTAGTAAGCGGTCCTGCAATCGCAACAAGAGCCGCGCCCCACTCGTCGTACCTCACCCTGTTCGGATTGAAAGGAACGGGCTTCGCTCCACCGAATATAGGAGCCCCAACGATCGCAAGCATGATAGGAAGAAGGAGTGTCAAGAAAGGATCTATGTGCTTTACAGGGTTGAGCGTTAAGCGCCCTTCTAGCTTTGCCGTGTCATCACCTAACCAATACCCTACAAAAGCGTGCATCGCTTCGTGAAGCGTCATTGAGAGCAAGATAACAATAATAACAGTAGCGATCCCAAAAATATCCATCTTCCCTATTGTACAGTATTATCCAGGGTGTATTGTTAATATTCTGATTCGTCGTAGTAAAATTCACGTTCGGCAAACGTCTGTCCGGAGTCCATCAACTCCATAAACTCATCGACGCTATTAAACCTTTTTGGCATTTTATGGAACTCGCCAACCGTCATCCACCTATTAATACCGCCCTCGAACGATTCAAGCAGTCGTCCTTCGTATTTTGTCGCATATACACAGAGGAAAATCTTATCTTCGAGTAACTTACCCGTCGTTTTGCTAAAATCTCGCTTGTGATACAAAAGCTTATATTCGAAATCAGCCTCAAGACCCGTTTCTTCCTTTAGTTCACGGTTCGCAGCATCGAGGACAGACTCGCCCCAGCGCACTTTACCTCCAACACGCCCCCAAAAGTCATAGTAGGGATTCTTTTTACGCTGCTGGAATAAAAATTCGCGCTCACCGTTTTTATTGCGTCGCTCAAGCGTAATAGCAACCGAAACTTTAGGCTGTTTTTCAATTGAGTTATCGTCGGTGTCCATACGATTAGCGTATTCTTTACCCTTGTGAGTCAACTTATACTGCTTATCAGATTTATCGACATACCCCTCGTCGACAAGTTTTTTGACATGGAAGTTGAAGTGATCACTTGTTAAGTTAGTCGCCTTTTGAAGTTCCGAGAAAGTTGAATGTGGCAAAAAAAGCAAGTGCCGCAATATCGCCACTTGCGCCTCATGTGTGTTTGGTTCGTAGCTCATGACATCTCCTTTGCATTAGTTCTTACGTAAGCATACCTAACTATTCGTACATTTATCTAGTAAAGTGCACTTCACCTTGACGAAAATGCCCAAAAGAGGTAAACTGATACAGATTGTAAAAAGTAAGTGGAAGTAATAAATTATGGCAGCACGATGTGAACTCACCGGAAAAGGCAAGCAATTTGGCAACAATGTCAGCTTTTCTTTGCGTCGCACCAACCGCGTCTTCAAGCCCAACCTCCAGAAAAAGACATTCATGGTTGATGGTCAGAAGGTTACGATGATCCTGAGTACTCAGGCTATCCGTACGCTTAAGAAAAAAGGCATTCTAGCTAAAGCTAGCTAATTCCACTCTTAAAAACAAAAAACACTTCCTTATCGGAAGTGTTTTTTTGATTCACATGGCATCTTAGCTACGTGTAATCTCAAGAATTGTTAGTGTTTCAGGCAACGAGGCACTCGACTTCACTTTATACTTTGATGTCGTCTCAACAGGCGCCCCTAGTTCTTTTTTGAAGGTATCAAGCGTATCCTGAGGTACTTCGTAAGAGATACTGGCATCTGCGTAGTGTGTTGGGATAACAACGCGCGGGTCAATCTGGCGCACAAGTGACGCTGCAGATGTTGCATCTAGCGTATAACCTCCGCCACCAACCGGAATAATGAGCATATCAACAACACCAAGGACTTCAAGCTGCTCTTCGCTAAGTTTTGGTGCAATATTACCAATAAGCGCAATGCGTATGTCGCCTACTATAATACGGTAGATTGTTGATTTTTTCTCATCAGACTCAACGTCGATATGTCGGGTAGCGCTTGTCCCCTTGATAGAAAAGTCACCTAGTTCATAGTCGCCAGGCCCTTCTATGCAAAGCTGAGCGTCTTTGCCATTTGTCGCAAATCGCTCTTCTGTTGCAATTTCAACAGCCTCTTTAATGTTCAAGTCCTTGAGTCCAACAACAGATAGTTTTGGATCGATAAGTGCGGTAGTTTTCTTTGTTGCAATAACAACACCATTAGCACCCTTATATTCTATATCAAACATTTTATATCTCCTTACTGCATTTTCAGTATATTATCGGTATCAAGCAAGACTGCATGTTTTCCATTTAGTATCTCTGTTATAAAGCGATCTCGGACACTCAGCCTGTAGTAGAATTCGTCGTAACTCAGAACACTATAATTGAGCTCTCTCGCTTCATCCTTTTCAATCTGCTTTACAACATTCTTTATTTTAACCGCAGGTGCATCGCCTACAAGAAGCAGATCTACCGCCGAAGCCGACCCCTTCACGAGAACACCAGCCAAAACCGCAAGCCGGATACCACTTAGTTCTTCAATTAAGGAACTCCACGGCAAGCCAGCCTTAGTCACCCCAGCTTCCATATGCTGGTCGGCAAATATTGCACGAAATGGCACATAGTACTCATATCGTTGGTTCACCTCGTAATAAAGCTTGTTATCGGCGCTATCGCTTGTAATCACGCCCACCTCGAGCATATTTGAAAGCTCACGACGCACAGAGTTAATCTGCTCATCGATAAGTCGAGTTATCTCGCGGACATAAAATGCTTTTCCTGGATTGTTCAGGAATAGATGTAGCAATTTCACCCTCGTTTTTGATCCAAATAGTGCGTCAATCATATGTTTTCTAGAGTAACTTTCGTGTTCTATAATATCATGCTTTATCTGCTTTAGCGAGAACCTCTGTAAGGTACTCTTTAGCCTTGGACAGGTCGCACCATTGTATATAAGAATTGCGGCGCATCCAAGTAAGTTGGCGCTTTGCCAGGCGCCAATCAGACGTAGCAAACTTTTCTTTTGCGTCTGCAAGACTAATGTTACCCGCGATGTACTCGCGAATGATCGGATAGATATTCCCCGTCATTGCTTCACTTTCCCAGCCATATTTTTTGCCCAACAAAATAGCCTCATTTACAACATCATCGTTAAACATTTGTTCGGCCCTATGCTTAATTCGTGTTCGTAGAATTTCCCTATCCGTTGCTATTCCTACAATAATGCTTGTGCTTATGGGTTCGCTCCTTCTCTGTGACACAACTCCATTTTTTTCGATAGCACGAATAACGTACCGTTTGTTTTGTTTATTTTCGGGTAGTTCTATGTTGTGTTTAATGCAATATTTATGCAGCTCATCGATCGACATATTATCCAAATCACTCCGCATAGTGTCGTCGTGCGGCGGACCAAATTGGTAGTCGAAAAGAACAGCATCCGCATACAGCCCAGTACCCCCCACAAGAAAAGGTATGTGTCCTCTTTTGCGTATCTCATGTATTTTTTCTTCTGCGTATTTTTTAAAATCCACAACAGTATACCGCTCGCCCGGCTCAACTAAATCGAGCCCCCAATGAGGAACCCTTGACTGCTCTTCGATAGTCGGCTTCGCGGTTCCTATGTCGAGCCCTTTATAGATACTACGCGAATCGGCGCATATTATCTCGCCCTTAAATCGTTCGGCGAGCTCGATAGCGAGCGCCGTCTTGCCGCTCGCCGTAGGGCCAACAATTGCGACAAGCGGAAGCTCACTATCTAGATACTTGGCTTCCATCGATGCTCCTCAAAATTATCAACAATAAAATTCGTACAAGTTAGCCCTTCGGCACGAAGTAGCTGCTCTTGCACCTCCCGTCCACCATGAAAACCTGAGGCGAGCCCACCAAATCTGTTCACAAGACGGTGCCACGGGAGTTCAGTCGGTCCATAATGAGCAATTCCGCCCACGACACGAGATGCATGCGCATGCCCTGCTAGACCAGCAAGGTCACCATAGGTTGTCACCTGGCCTTCTGGTACTTGCGCCATAAGATCGCAGACGCGTTTTTGAAAATCGCTCTGAATACCCATAGACTAGATCTCTTGGAGATACTTCGCAAGATCACCGAGCGCGATCTTTTCTTCACCCGATTGGGTACGGACACTCACTTCGCGTGTCTCTTTATCTTTTGGACCTACAATTAACTGCACTGGTATCTTCCAGGCTGTTGCCTCGCGAATTTTTTTGCCTAGCGATTCGTTACGATCGTCTCTGCTAAAGCGTATTTCGTTAAAGCGTACCGGAGTCATAAGAACCGTGTCTCGAAGCACTTGTTCAATTTCGGCAACGTAGTCGAGAACTGTGTCATTGATAGTAAGAATACGAACTTGTTCTGGAGCGGCCCACAATGGAAACCAGCCTGCTGTATGTTCGATATAGATACTAAGGAATCGCTCAATAGAGCCAAGCAAAGCACAGTGGATCATAATCGGACGCTGCTTAGTACCATCCTCGGCGGTGTACTCAAGACCGAATCGCTCCGGCTGGGCGTAATCTAACTGGACAGTTGCAAGCTGCGTTTTGCGCCCAAGGGCGTCGGTCGCCATAAAGTCCATTTTTGGACCATAAATAGCCGCCTCACCAATACCTATCTCGTACTCAAGGCCAAATTTTTCAGCAAGAGAGTGGATTGAGTTTTGCGCACTCTCCCACACCTCGGGCGATCCAAGATAATTATCGGCATCGTCGCGGAACGAAAGTCGAAGCGATAGCTTGAGACCAAGTAACTCGTACATCTCCTGTGCACTAGCGATGAGCTCAGAGAACACCCCCTCAACCTGCTCTTCAGTACAAAATACATGAGAATCGTCTTGCGTGATTGCGCGAACGCGGTTCAATCCACCAAGCTCTCCGCTTTTTTCATCACGGAAAACAGATGTAGTTTCAAGATATTTCACAGGCAGTTCGCGGTAGCTACGTGGGCGTGCGGCAAAAATCTGCGTGTGATGTGGACAGTTGACCGGCTTTAATGCTAACTCATCACCAGATTCGGTCGAAGTAAAGCGAAGTAACTCCGGAAATTTCTCGAAGTGTCCAGATGTCTTATAAGTATCGAGCTTCGCGATGTGAGGAATCCACACCTTCTCATAGCCATTGCGAATACGATAGCTCTGCGCAAGGTCGTTTATCTTATCACGCAGTACCGTGCCCCTAGGCGTAAACATAGGGAGTCCCGCGCCGATAAGCTGAGAGCTTGTAAAAAGATCGAGCTCCTTGCCAAGTTTACGGTGGTCGCGAAGTTTCGCTTGCTCTATCATTTCAAGATAGTTATCGAGTTCTTCTTGCGTTGGAAAAGCTACGCCGTAAAGACGCTGCATTTGAGGATTTTTCTCATTACCTCGCCAATAAGCACCCGCTACACGTAAAAGCTTGAAGGCTCCAACGTCCTTGGTGTTTGCAACATGTGGACCACGGCAAAGATCGGTGAAATCACCATTTTTATAAAATGACACTTCACTAACTGCAGCGTCGCCTTCTGCGATCGTTCCAAGTTCATCGGCGTCAAGATCTTTAGCTACTGTAGTCCCGGAGCGCTTAAGGTCGTTGAGAAGCTCTTCTTTGTATGGCTGCCCACCTTCCTTCGCCCACTCAATAGCCTGGTCGACAGGCATAGTAAAGCGCTCAAAATCTTGACTCTCGCTAATGATGCGGCGCATTGTTTTTTCGATTTTACCAAAGTTAGCCTCAGAAATCTTTTGATCGCCGAGGTCGATATCATAATAGAAGCCGTTTTCTACCACCGGCCCAATTCCAAATTTCGCTTCTGGCCATAGGCGCTTTACTGCTGCCGCCGTAACATGAGCCAAACTGTGTCGCATTGCGTGTAATTGTTCGTCGTTCATTGCTCTCTCCTTTTTTAGTAATTAAAAAAACATGCGATGACTGATTTTAATAAGAATTAAATTCATATATCGCATGTCTCGGACCCTTGCGGGCGGTTCCACCGGACTTCCTGATCTGTTCAGGCGCTCAAGATACAACGTTTCGTACGTCGCAACACCCACGGAACTCGACGGATGGTTAGACCGTGTCATCGTTCACCCTGTATCATACAACAAATAGTACGGTTATTGCAACGCCCGCCCCTGTCTGGTATGATGTGTGGAGCTGAGGGCGATTAGCTCAGCTGGCTAGAGCGCCACATTGACGTTGTGGAGGTCAGAGGTTCGACTCCTCTATCGCCCACCAAAATGAAGATCACCATTGAGGGTGATTTTTTATTTCCACATGCCTTATGGAGTTTTCCACGTTGTTTAATACCCTATCCAGCCTACGCATATCACATATATGGTATAGTGAGCGAACTAGCGACAGTTGACATTTTATTATGTTTATGCTAATATCTAGATATGGCTAAAGATAGTACCACCACACCATCAGCCCTAGAAAAGTACCATTTGTCTTTCGAATACGATATTTCCTGGAAAGACGCTAAAAAAGCTATTCGTATTCGTACGCACAAAGACTAGCTTTTCTATACGCTTATTATCCGAATACCTTCGACATTGTTCGAAGGTATTTTTTATCCCCTGTTTTTGGTTATGTTTTTCCACTAGTATTTTTAATAGCCGTATGTCAATATATAGACATGTTTTGCATAAATTGTTTTCACAAGAACACCACGGTCGCCAATACTCGGCCAAATAAAAAACAACCCCAGATTTGGCGCCGTCGACATTGTAGCGAGTGTGGTGCGACGTTCACAACTTACGAGCGACCCTCTCTAGCTGATAATAAGCCCGTTATACAACCATCCGGCGAAGAGGTCTCGTTTAACCTGGGTAAACTTATCCTTAGCATTGCTAAGGCATTCACTCATGCTCCAAAAGAGGCGGAGCTCAATTCTTACTGGCTTGCACAGACTGTAGAAGATACTTTATCGACCGAACAGAAGGTTGTAACAACCGAGGATATAGAAGCCACTACACACGCTGTACTACAGCGCTACGACGAAATGGCGGCAATACAGTACGCAGCGCAACACCGGCTTATTTCTTCAGTGAGACGGCGTGGGCGGCCTTCTCTGCGCGAGCACGGGCCACGGAAGCATGCGTAGCTTTCTCGGTAACATCGAACTTGTCGAGATACTTTCCCAGCAATAAATGTGTTTGTGCATTAAATGCGGAGGCAGCGCTGTATACGATTGCAGTAACGGGCATAAGACCCCACTGAAGGATCATTCCGACCGTGCGACGCCTTTTATACCTAGCAGGTCGCGGCGGTAGCATCTTGAAGCCCAGGAATACGGTGATAAGCAAACCAATCATTGCAACGCGCTGAACGCCGCTAATTACCTCTGGCAATTGGTGAGCGGCTATGTCGCGCGCAGCTTCGCTGTTAATAAGAAGTGGAACCCATCCACCAACAGCTACCAAGATTGAAATACTGGCAAGCGTAACGTGACCATCGATCAGCCTAAAGAGGCGTGCGAGACCGGCACCGAGCGGCACCTGGCGATGTTTAGTAAGAATACGGGTTGCAACATAAGGAATGTCGGACGCACCGTATGCCCAGCGACGCAGCTGCTTGAATTGAGCCTTTAAGGTTCGCTTGTAGGTATCGGCAAGCACGGCGTCTTGATAGATCGGCACGTAGATTGGCGTGACTGAATAGTCCCCTTTAAAATGGAAATAACTACGCCAGTACTGATGGCCGTCCTCCACAATCGAGCGTGAGCTCCAGAAATTCATCTCGACAAGCGCATCCATAGGTTGAGAATGCGAGGCAAAGTTACGCAGCGTATGAGGACGCATGGAGCTGATGATATTCCAGAAAGAGTTACCTGTCGCGAGCACTCGCATAGGTGCAGGGACATCCCAAATATTGTTCAAAAAAAGTGACACCGGCTGGTACGCAAGTTTCTTGCGGTCTTCGTGAATAATATACTCGTAAGCGACATAGTCGAAATACGATGCATGCGGCCTATTGTCACAGTCAAGCGTCGTGATAATCACGTTTTCATAAGGAATACTCTGCTCTTTAATCCATTTTTTAAGGAACTGGCCCGCATAATTGATGTTACCGCCCTTGCCCACAACCTCGTTTGGCATGTCACTAGGGTGCTTCGTGATATGAAAGGCTTTGAATTTACTACCATATTTTTTTTGAAGCTTTTTTGCCGTCGCTTCGATGCCTGGCCCACCCCGTTCCTCGTACGTAAAGACGATGATGAGCTGATCGTTGTTGTATGTCGTATTAAGGACCGATTGTATTGTCGGCTCTATAACTTCGTAGGATTCATTATAGGCTGCGATGATTACCGCGTGATAAAGGCTTGAGGGCTTGGGAAATTTTGCTTCGTTAGTTGCTATAACGTGAAGGTTTTCTTTATGTTCTTCAAAACCAAAGCCACCCGAATGAACTTTTTGCTCTTTTTCAAGACTCTCCCTTGGGGTTTCCAGCTGCTCCAGACGCGCATGCCAATTGACGTTTTGCGCCCTATCGAGACGGTTTCTCCCCGTAATTGTATGAACGGCGATACCAACAGCCTTCACGAGGACAGTAATGATAAGCAAAAGAAGATATACCGCTGCCGCAAGCGGGCTCACAATTGACAGTACGACGAGCAGTATAAGCATACCGTAGCTCAAAAGCGCAGGCAGCATTTCAAAAAAGCGATATGATTTTGTTCGTTTTCCCAGGGGTAGTTCAAGATCGGCCATATATTAAAGGAAGGCAACCTTAAGTACCGACCATGCGATAAACCAAGCAATAATAACAAGAAGAAGACTGAGCCATACGAACGCAAGAGCGATCTCTCGACGACCCTGCAAGTATAATTTAGCGACCAGCGCCGTATGAGTAACGGCAACAATGATACCAAAGATGATAAATGACACAAGATAGTACCATTTCTCTCTGTAAAAGCTCGTCTCGCCAAACGCCGTATAATGAACGGCTACCTGTAGGTCGCTTGGACGAAGAGACGTGCCTACGTACACACTATATGCGAGGCAGAAGATAATAAATACAATGATCAGTACCGTCATAAGACGATCTGAGAGGATTGGTTTGATAGAGTTAAATAGATTCGTTTTCATAATTTATACCTGGTGCGGGTACAGAGAATCGAACTCTGCTCTCAACCTTGGGAAGGTTGCATATTAACCACTATACGATACCCGCCTGGATCATGGAGCCGCTGTCCGGATTTGAACCGGAGACCTACGCTTTACGAAAGCGCCGCTCTACCAGCTGAGCTACAGCGGCACAGGTGGATCCTTGATATTATATCACTCCACCACCTTAAATTAAAAGGTATCAAAAGAGTTGCCACGGAGGCGAAAAACTGCTATCATGTGGGAAGCTGAAAAGCGAGTGTGCGCTCGTAGTGAAGGGGTTATCACGCCTCCCTGTCACGGAGGAGATCGCCGGTTCAAATCCGGTCGAGCGCGCCAAGTGAAATTATATAAAAGAAATCTCATTCGAGATTTCTTTTATTTTATTCTGCCCTACTTCGCAACGTCATCGTAACGGCTAGTCACAAAGTCCCAATTTACGACATTCCACCATGACTTCACGTAATCATCACGCTTGTTCTTGTAATCTAGGTAGTAGGCATGTTCCCATACATCAAGACCAAGTAACGGCGCATCAAGACCTTGCATAATAGGCGTGTCCTGATTTGGCGTTGTGATAATTTCGAGATCAGGCTGCAACCATGCCCAGCCGCTACCAAATACTCCGAGTGATTTAGTTGTAAATTCATCAACGAAACCTTGAAAACTTCCGTATTTCTCGTTGATTTTGACTGCTAATTCCCCCGTTGGCTCACCGCCGCCATCAGGAGACATCCACTGCCAAAAAAGTGTGTGGTTGTAATGGCCACCACCATGGTTGCGAACCGCCATGCGCACCTCTTCTGGCAACCCAGAAATATCCGTCAGAAGACTTTCGAGCGGCCTGTCTTTGAGCGCCGGCGCAGCATCGAGTGCCGCGTTCAACTTATCGACATACGCCTGGTGATGTTTGTCGTGATGGAGCTTCATGATGTCTCCGCTGATATATTTCCCTAATTGATCGTATCCATACCCTAAGTCTGGCACTACGTACATAAACTATCCCCCTTTATTGTTGCGTTTGATCCTCTACGGTTGGAATAAAGATGTATTCATTAATTTTGTTGTCTTTTTTTAGCTGGGCAAGTTTTTCGGTAAACGCCGTAAGCGGGACGCGCAAATACTCATAACTCACCTGTGTTGCATTTTTCTCTATAAGACGAACAAAGTAGTACCCGTCACCTGTTGTCGTTTTGATAACGGGCGATATAGCCCCTTTTTCGAGTTGAGCAGCAGCCACACTGAGTCCACCGTCGCGGTTCGTCCGAGGCACAAGACCCGAGGTTCCAAGAGTAATCGCAGAAGCACCCTCGCCGCCTAACTGTGATGCAACTTTATCGAACGAGGCACCTTTGGCTTGCAGTAGTTCGGCTGCCTGCGCTTGTCGTTCTTTTGCCTTTGCGTCGATAGCATACGCGACATCCTGGCGAATTAACTTGTTTCTCGCGTCTTGGCGGTATTCGCTAGCGCTCCAGCCAAGAATACTTAATGCCGATGCATCGTATGTTTCCTGAGAGATACGACCATTCGCTGTATTGCGGTCGTTGTCGATAACTTCATCAACACGGCTTTCGTCGACAGTGATAGCAAGTTCACGGGCTAACTTAGCTGCATAGGTATCAGCAATAACCGTATCCATAGATTTGCGCTTAATGTAATCAAGCTGACGCTTGCCGTCTTCGCTTTCTAAATTAATTTGTTCACTCGACTGTAGGTAATGTGCCGAGCTGTTAAAGTACATTAGATAGTCGCCGTAGCGAACAGACTCGCCGTCGACAGAAGCAACAGGAAGCGGCAATACGCGAGTCACTCGATAAAAGAACGTGCTAGTATTTTGGACAGGATAGAGCTGCCACCAGCCAATCCCCGCAATAAGAACGAGTGCACCAACCGTTACTAAGATGGTATTGATAACAAGGCGGTGCCTCGCATATTGCATAGGATACTTGAAGCGGCGTCCACCCGCTAAAATACGCTCGCGATGCTCTGCAACAGTTTCGTTGGTAATGCGCGTTGGAATAGCTGTTTTGCTAGCTTTTTCACGCCGCTTAAACTGTAGTTTCTTCATAATCTCCTTGCTGGTCTGTCATTGCTGCAGACACTGCGTCCTGAAGCTTGTTATAGATTTTATCAGGATGCTCTACCTTATTGATAACAAGGTCTCCGACGAAAGTTTGAATGACAATAGTGCCAAAACCAAATATTTCGCCAGATAGTCCGGGTATATTATAGCTTATGTTTTGGATCTTTGACAGCCGCAGCTCGACCACGTCTTTACCAAAGAAGCCGTGCTGGGTTATCTGACGAAGCCGCTGGTCGGTAACGATGTAGACCGTAAAATACCACATAATAAAGTGATACGAGAACAGGATAAGGCCTACCAAAAGCCCGGCAATCGGCAGCAAGAAAAGTTCGAGTGTCGTTTGCCAGATAAGCGGTGGAATAGACGAAATCGCAAAAGGTATAAGAAGAAGATAAAACCCCTTCCTCATTGCGATGATATGCCGACGAAAGACAAACAAAAGGACTTCGCCGTCACGTTGCCCGTCGAAATCAAGCTGTGGAGTGTCTTCTTTGGCTTGTTTTGTCATAATTTTGGTACCCCGGGCAGGAGTCGAACCTGCAACCTTTTCCTTAGGACGGAACTGCTCTATCCAATTGAGCTACCGAGGCTTACTTGTAGTTATTGTAACACGAAAATAGCAACACGACGGACCGTGTTGCTACCTCTGTCGAATTCACACTCTAGCGAGTGAACTTTTCGTGAAGCGCCTGATACTCGTAAATCTCTGTATCTGAGAACCAGTGAGCAATCTCTTGCTCGGCTTCATCAGCGTCACCAGATGCGTGAATAAGGTTTGGAATGCCCTTATCGGCATCGTCGGCATAGCCAAAGCTCATGTGCGAGTAATCGCCTCGAATCGTACCAGGCAACGCAGCTTTTGGCTCTGTTGGACCGACAAGCTTGCGCACTAGCGCAACAGCTTCGACTCCTTCAAATACCATAGCAATCACCGGACCCTGGATCATCATCTCGAGAGTCACGCCAAACGCGTGCTCGCCACGTCGAGTAACCATTTTGCCGATTTCTTCGTAGTGCTTGTAGTAGTGCTCTTTGTTCGGTGCGATCATTTTTGTTGCAACGATCTTAAGACCAACACGCTCGAATCGGCTAAGGATCTCGCCTACCAAGCCTCGCTGAACGGTGTCAGGCTTAAAAACCACCAATGTTTTTTGGACGCTGTTTGAACTCATATATCTCCTTACGGGTTTACAATTTATATCTATTATACCCATACATGCAAATCTAAGCTATGCTAAGAGTATGTATGTGAGCGAATTAATCCTCGACTATATCGAGCACCTTGAGGTAGAGGGTGGCCGATCGGCAAAAACAGCAGAAAACTACAAGCTGTATTTAGAGCGTTTCGTAGAATTCACAAATGATATAACCGTTGGTAAAATTACATCGGAAGTCATTCGCAAGTACCGTCTCTGGCTTAACCGTTACAAAAATGACAACGAAGATGAACTTGCAACGATTACCCAAAGCTACCATCTTATCGCCCTCCGCGGTTTTTTGACCTATCTATCAAAACGAGATATTCCGAGCCTTAGTCCCGAGAAGATCGAATTGCCAAAAGTTTCGCGCAAACAAGTTACCTTCCTCCATTATGATGAAGTAGCGCGCATGCTTGATGTCATACCGCTCGACAGCGAACAAGGGCTTCGCGATCGCGCCATAATTGAGCTTCTGTTTTCGAGTGGGCTTCGTGTGTCCGAGCTTGTAAACCTGAACCGCGACCACGTTAATACAAAGCGACGCGAGTTTATGGTCCGCGGAAAAGGCCAAAAGGATCGCCCTGTATTTATTGGCGAAGCCGCAGCACTGAGGGTTGAAGATTACGTATCCGCACGCCTCGATAATCTCCCCCCACTTTTCCTTGGGTATAGCCGCAATAATATCTCGAGCAACACTGGCGACTACCGCCGATTAACTGCTCGAAGTATCCAACGAATCATCTCTAAATATTCTCGCCTGGCCGGAATCACCAAACATGTCAGCCCTCACACGATGCGACATAGTTTCGCAACGGACCTTCTAATGAACGGCGCGGACATTCGCAGCGTTCAATCAATGCTTGGTCATAGCAATATTAGCACCACACAGGTGTATACCCACGTTACCGACGAGCATCTTCGCGAAGTGTACGAAAAGTTTCACAGCGACACTGAGTAATAGATTTATGGCGTACAGGTTGAAGTACCGCTATACCCAGATTCGGCGTCTGTAATTGTAAAGTTCTTACAAAGATTTCCCTGCATATCGATAGCAGCCTCTGGATAAGTGAAATCACCCTTTAACTCTACGCGCGCACTGATACGCCGGAACATATCGTTTGCACGACCCGTAGAGTCAATCTGTGGCTGAACCCCATTAAACTGCACGTAATTGTTACCGTTCTTTAGGCGCAGGCTAAAGTGAGCGCCGTTATATAACGCACCCAAATGAAGATATGCGTTACGATTCGCAACATCCCCGTCCCGCGGGTTTGGAAGTGTGATCGTTACCGTACAAGCGTATTCGCCATCTACAAAGCTAGTATTGCAACGAACTTGCTGAGGCGCGTTAGAGGGACTCCGCCTTGCATCGAGTGCAAAACTTTTATTCACTAGTCCTGTCGCCGAGGGATAGAGGAAAAGCGTGTTTGCATTGCTTCTGTTCCCCGCTGCGCTGTCGTCGAAATCATCCAGCTGGAAACTGTCGCCAGTTTGTATTAGTTGCGCCCGAAGAAGTGACGGATAATTAAATTGCCATCTACTCCCCACTGGAGGTAAGCTGACATCGGCACCGGTCGTAGGAAAGCCGATCGTTGGACTTGTTGTCGTTGCCGAAATATCCTCGCGGCTAAACCAACTTATCTCGACGCTATTAAAGTTACTAACACCGGTAATCGGAATAATATCCGAACCGTTCAGCGCAATCTGACCTTTGTAATCATCTGTATTAATACCGACCTTTACGCAGGTATACGCCTGATCGAGCTTCGATGCGTTGTCGGTGTCGCTTTGTTGGATGATCGTTTCGTCGTTATCCTCCCCAACAATACCTGCACGCGCAAGTGTATCGCAGCTTGTTTCGGAGCTTCCAGGCGCTACTGTAAGTGCCGTTGCGATCGTTGCACAGTTCACCGTTGGGGCGGCTGTACCATTACGACAGGCCTGATCAAGCAAGAGAAGCCTCTTGGCGTCTTCTACGCCCGCCTGAGCTGAGTCATACGCACTTTGAGAGAGGTCACTTGAAGTCGCCTGCTGTTGATCTTTCACCATCAACTGCACAAAACCTACAGTAACCACCGTCATAAGGAGCGCTGCAAATATAACAACAAATAGCGATACAGCCCCTCGCTCATTTGATTGTGAAATAAATCGTTTCATTGTTTATTGGCCTCCTGCTTTATTGCCTGCGCGTGCGATTATATCGAATTGGTTTACTGAACAATAATTTTCATTGCCAACCCCAGATGATGGCGGCTTACATGACGCATCGTTTGTCGTTAGCTGCTGACGATCATTTGTGCCAATAACCATCGAAATAGCATAAATTGCCTGATTAGTGTTGGCATCACTGGATGTCTGGGTCACGGTAAATTTATGAACGACAAGATCGCGGTCACCGCTTGAAAGTAGATCGGTCGTGTTAGCACGAACAATCGGAAGTGTTGGATCGGCGCAAAGCGACGCGCTAGCATCGGCAACCTTTACAAAGCGCACTGGGGTGTTGTCGGTGTATCTGTTGAACACTGCCGGTGCACCCGCTCCGCCAGCCAGAGCCTTGCCGTAGTTCCATGCATACGTATAACTTCCGATACATAGTCTTCCACCCCCGTCGCGAACGACGTAGCGAGATGTCGCCGTTGCTGGCGAAGCATCGACCTTTGGTGTTACGTCAAACGGGCTTGCAGACGCGATGGTTCGTTGCAATTCGTTCGTTAAAGCGCGTCCACCTTGGTTAACCTCACGTAGCGTAATTCCCTTAGTGTAGATATTACTTATTTGAATAGTTGTCATAGCAATCGCAACAAGAAGAATCGCAATAAACGTCATGGCGAGCATTAACTCAATCAACGTAAATCCGCGCTTATTATCGTGGCTCATATAACCTCACAATCGTTCCCATCGTCATTGGTGCAACATTTCCTGGACCAAGCCAACATGCGCGAATATGAAAATCGACAAAACCAGGACCGTCCGGATTTGTCGACGGAACTGATTCGATCCATAGCCCGAACGCTTGATTGATGCTTGAGTCGCTGTTGTATGCAACCTGCGCAAATGGAGGAACTGAACCGTCCGCCGGAGCCGTCATGGTTGGCGTTGAGTTCCATACGGTTGCAGTGCGGGCATTGAGAATAAATGGACGCTGACCCGGAGTTGTTGTCGGACAAGACAACCCTACAGTGTCGCCGAATACCGAAGCGCCAGTCGCACCCTTTCCTGTTATTGGATCGGTCATTTTCACCCACTCGGCCGCAGTACCAGTTGGGGCTGCGCCACTTTTTTGGTAATTGGCAACATATGATTGATGAATGTACCGTATGGCCTCTGCCTGCGCATCGATTTGTTGACGAACGAGCGTAATTTCAAGTGACCGTTGCGCCGTTGATGTACCTTGATTCATTATAGTAAGACTTCCTACCGCCACCATAGCAAATATTGCAACTGCAAAAAGAACTTCAATTATCGTATCGCCACGCTCTTGCTGACGCTCGTTTAGTCGCATATTGACTCCGTCTCTTTCGGAATCTGAATAGCACTTTGGTTGGTCGCGTAAGCGTCAATCCTAACACTTAACCTGTCACCTACAAATGAGCCTATCTCTGCATTCATACAAAGCTCCCTGCGCTGGCTCATATTCGCGACTGTCATCAGCGAAGCAAGATTCGTCTGCACCCCCTCCGCCGTAAAGGTAAGAACCGTGCCACTAAGTGGTGACCGCAAAATAAGTATCGTCAACGACATTGGCGTCGATGTGTTTTGACGCACGACCTGAGCCCCCCAACTTACCTCTGTTTCATCTTGATCTATTGGCGAAACGGCAAGACGGTAGTTTGACGTCAGTTCGGCAAGATCACTTGACGCTTCGGCAGCTCCCGGCGTGCGGTACCCTACCACATTCGCACCCTTCACTATTTTTCCCGTCGCATCAATCGTCACGTAGCGTCCTAGCATAACGCATTCACTCGTGCCACGAGCATCACCCGCAGCCATGCTTACTTCGACAATATTGCCGTTAGCGTCACATGTCCACATTTTTTCCCTACTATTAATAACATTCGTTACTTCGCTATATTGCTGCTGAACGTATGATTTTAGCGTATTGACGCTATCACGATACCGCTGCTGGCCTATCGCCACCCCAGAGCCGACCAAAATAGCCGCGGCCATCAGTCCGGTAACGGCAAGAAAAAGCATAACTTCAATGATCGTAAAACCGTTTTCTGTCTTGATGCCCATTTGCGCTAATTATAGCATAAGTGCTTTGTGCCGATAAGTCTTAGTAAATCGAGAGTGTAAAATACCAATCAACGACATACTGCCCTGCAAGCGCAGCAAATACACCACCGACAATTAAGAGCGGTCCGAATGGCACGCGTGTTTTTCGGGTGATCTTTTTGGCAAGCATACCAGGTATAACTAAAAGACAGCCTACAAGGTTAGCTGCGAACAGTGCTATAAATGCAAGCTGCCAATCAGCCAGCAAAAGTGCCAAACCCAATCCCAATTTCACATCACCAAATCCAATCCATTGCCCTTTTGAGACCACCCATAGTAGGAGATAAAGACCGCTAAGGATTACCGTTGCCGAAAAAACATTGAGCAATGTTCCGACGCCATCTGGTGAATCGAGAAAAATGAGAAACGAGACCAGTGATCCGACCGCAATTAATGGAAATACGATAGTATTCGGCAACAGGAACCATTTGAGGTCGTAGACAAACAAGATAGCCAGAAGCACGCAACTAACAAGCCAAAGGATAAACTGCATGATATCCGCGGTTGACTCAAGAGGTATTGGCCATAATGCGTATGAGGCAACAAACAGCAGTGCCACACCTATCTCGATAAGCGGCTCAAAGTAACCGATCTTCCGGTGGCAATAGCGACACTTACCGCCAGTACTTGCCCAGCTAACAAGCGGAATAAGGTCGTACCATGCAAGCGGGTGGTTACAGTGAAGACACTGTGATCTATCGCTCGTAAAAGTCGTCTTGGTAAGTGGGAGTAGCGTGGTGTACTCCTTACTGTTCACCTTTTCGCCCGCAGCCCTGTCCTCTACAAGCTGGCGTCCTCGAAGGCGCCATACGCTCGCTCCCGCAAAGCTTCCCATAGCAAGTCCAATAATCGCAAGAGCCCCGTAGATAAGTAGTTGTTCCATAAGCACTATCATACCTTAAAGCGTCAGAAACAAAAAATCCCAGTCAGAAACTGGGATTTTTAAGTATTTAGTCGCTAGTTGTTAACACAGGCAACACCACCACCTTCAAGCTTGAAGGAGAGCGCTACTTTGTTTGCACCAGCCGCAACAACACTTTCACCGTCACATGTTGAGCTTGTGTGGACGTAGATAATGTTACTGAGCGTTGTTGGAGTAGTGCGGTTTGTACCCTGGTAGCTAAACGAATAATCACCTTGCGAAGGATCAGTAAACGTGTCACCCCCTACCGTCAAGTACTGATCACGAATCGTACTGTTCCACGCTGCACTCGTAGCGCCTGGAAGTCCGTTTCGGTTGTTCGACTGATAGTTGTTGATTGCTGTCTGAGCACGACTAAGGTCGTTCTTGCGCTGTTGGTCACGTTGACCACGCTGCAATGCAGGAAGCGCGATAAATACCATCAGGAAGATCAGACCGGCAATTGCCAGTACCAACACGACCTCGATAATCGTGAAGCCCTTTTCTTTATTTTTCTGTTGTACGTTCATAAAATCTATTCCACCTTTCTATGAACAGGTTATTTGTTGCGCAAAACGCTTACGTTAATAGTACCTCAGTCGCGCGTGGTTGTCTATATATTTATTCCGTTTACCAAGCTGTAGATTGGCAGCAAGATAGCACCAACCATACCACCTGCAACTACAGCAAGCACCACCATTAGGATCGGCTCAATCGCCGTCGAAATCGCCTTAATTTCTTCGTCGAGCTCGTCTTCGTAAACCTGGGCTGTCTTACCCATCATTTCATCGATCTTACCCGATTGTTCACCGATTTTAATCATTTGCGGTACAAGTGGCAAAATATAATCTTCTGGCTGAAGTGCTGTCGAAAGCGCCTTACCGCCTTTCACCTTTTCAGCGGCCCTATCGATACTTCGTGAAACGATCGAGTTGTTAACCGATTCGCTAGTAATTCGCAGCATATCAAGCATCGCCACACCGGTCGAAAGCAGCGTCTGCCCCGTTCGGGCAAAGCGCGCCATATACAGCTTACGGAACATCCGACCGAAAAGTGGAACATTCAGCTTGAACGTATCTTTGTACTTGATACCACCCTCTGTCTTGAGATACTGAAGTAAAAAGTAGACGCCTACGCCAACCACGATAATAACCAGCCACCAGAACTGAGCAAAGAAGTCTGCAGCCGAGACCATAATCTGGGAAAGAAGCGGAAGCTCCTTTTTAAGGTCGTGATAAAGCTTTTCTACCTGCGGCACCACTGTAAAAAGCATGAATGCCATAACGCCAAAGATAACGACTAAAACGATAATCGGATATGTTAATGCGCCTTTAATTTTACTCATGGTAGCGGCATCTTTTTCTTGCTGGGCTGCGATACGAATAAGCGACTCGTCGAGCGTCCCTGAAACCTCACCAGCTGCAATAAGCGCCAAGAACACTTTATCGAATACTTCGGGGTGCTTTGAAAAAGATTCTGAAAGCGATTTACCACCTTCTACCGAGGCGACAATATCCTCTACGACCCCTTGCAATCGCTTGTTGTCGGTTTGTTCCATAACCGTATGAAGACTTTGCGAAAGAGGTAGACCCGCTCCAATAAGCGTGGCGAGCTGACGCGTAAAAACAATCCTATCCTTGGTAGTAATTCGATTTGTAAGGCGACCAAAAAAACTGCCGTTTTCATCGATTTCCTGAATATCAAGCGGCGTAAATCCCTGTGCCATAAGTAGCTTGGCGGCTGCATTTTCAGAGTCGGCCTGAACAGTTGCTTTAACGATCTTATTCGTTGAGGCATCCTTTGCTTGATAGTTAAATTTCTTCATTCTAGCCTCTCATTAACCTTTCGAACTCGCTGAGATCGACTGCGAAGTTTCGAGCTTCGTCGTAGGTAACAGTACCGCTTTGAATAAGGCTAACAAGCGTGCGGTCCATTGTTTGCATTCCTTGGTCGGCGCCAGTTTGAATAACAGCGTCGAGCTGGTGTGCCTTGCCTTCACGAATAATATTGCGCACTGCTGGGTTTGCCACCAACACTTCGGCGGCTACCACTCGCCCACCACCGATTGCCGGCACCAATCGCTGAGAACAGATTGCCATGAGGATATTCGAAAGCTGTGCGCGAATCTGGGGTTGTTGGTGTGGAGGAAATACGTCGATCATACGGTCGATAGATTGCGCGGCACTGTTGGTGTGAAGTGTTGCAAAGACAAGGTGTCCTGTCTCGGCGATAGTAATGGCCGCCGAAATCGTTTCAAGGTCACGCATCTCACCAATAAGAACGACATCTGGGTCTTGGCGAAGGCTCGATCGAAGTGCCGCCGAGAAGCTGTAGGTATCGTAGTGAACCTCTCGCTGCACGACAACTGATTTTTTTGACTTGTGCGTAAACTCAATCGGGTCTTCGATAGTAATAATGTGATCGGCGCGCTCGCTGTTAATCTTATCCACAAGCGCTGCAAGAGTTGTGGATTTACCTGATCCCGTTGGGCCCGTAACAAGAACTAGTCCACGCGGATAGTCGGCAAAACTCATAACGACCGGCGGCATACCTAATTCGGTTACTGATTTGATTTCGTTTGGAATAAGGCGCAGTGCCGCAGCCAGATTACCTCGTTCGTGAAAGGCATTCACACGGAATCGACCAAGCGTACCAAAAGCAAAGCTAAAGTCGAATTCCTTGTCTTTCATAAGAATCTGCTGCTGATCTTGGTCGAGGATGGCAAACACCAGCCCCTCTACCGCAGGCTCATCTAAAGGATCGTAGCCGGCGATTGGCGCAAGACTTCCATCGACGCGAAGCATCGGCGGCAACCCAACTTGCAAGTGAAGGTCAGACGCACGTTTTTTAACAACTTCCTCGAGCAGTACTTCGATTCGTAGTTCCTGATTATTCATTTCTCCACCCTTCTTACGCTATATCTGCGGCTACGCGGTTTACTTCTTCTATCGTGGTAAGGCCTTGTAGCGCCTTGAGGTAACCGTCTTGTCGCATTGTAATCATTCCCTGCTCAATCGCCTTGCGTTGGATTTCGTTGCTGGTTGCGTGTGCGACGATAAGGTTTTGGATTTCTTCTGTTACATCCATCACCTCGTAAAGTCCGGCACGGCCAGCGTATCCTCGCGGCGTTTGAGGGGTATCTTTACCCTTGACTAAAGTATAAGCGCTTTGACCACTTAACGGCAAGTCCTTATAGCCTAAATCTTCAGAAACCCTTGCGACGTCGGCTTTCGTTTTCGGCAGAAGATGCCCCACGGTAGCCATAATATTCTGCGTTTCGATAGGATTCGACAGATAGCTGTCTCGTGCTGGGGCAACACGGCGCACCAGTCGCTGACCAATAATTGTATTCACCGTACTGGCAATAAGAAACGGCTCAACACCCATATCAAGCAAACGCGGCAACACGCCGGCAGCCGAGTTGGTGTGCAGCGTGCTAAACACAAGGTGTCCAGTAAGAGCCGCTTGCACGGCAAGACTTGCCGTTTCGGAGTCACGAATCTCACCCACCATGACAACGTCGGGGTCCTGACGCAGGATAGAGCGCAGGCCATTAGCAAAGGTAAGCCCCACCTCGGCATTTACCTGAATCTGGTTGACGCCATCCATTTTGTACTCAACCGGATCCTCAAGCGTCACGATATTAACCGTATCGTTCTTAATTTCTTTGATAAGCGCGTAAAGGCTGGTCGACTTACCCGAACCGGTAGGTCCAGAGGTAAGAATCATTCCGTTTGGATGTTTAATACCCTTGCGAATCGTCCTAAGGGCACGGCCCGCATACCCCATCTGCTCGATATCAAAACTGTTACCAGATTTATCGAGAAGACGAATAACCACCTGCTCACCCCAAACAACCGGACTAATTGCAATACGAAGGTCAACTTCTTTTGCAGCAACTTTAACAGTGAACTGGCCATCCTGCGGGATACGATGTTCGTCGATCTTAAGATTAGAAAGAATCTTTATACGACTCACCAGCGCTGGTTCGATTGATTTTGGCAGCTGCATAATTTCACGAAGCACGCCGTCGACACGTACGCGGATTTTGAGCGTTTTTTCAAGCGGCTCCACATGAACATCACTTGCTCGTGATTTCACGGCATACTCTAAAATCGTGCTAAGAGCACGACTAATCGGCGAATCCTGAACGATCGTTTTGATATCACCGCTGCTCGCATTTTGCGCCTCTTGCTGCGATACCTCGGCCGCCTCGCCCACGCTGGAAAGGTCGGTGCGATATTGGTCGAGAACATGACGCACACCCGCTTCAGACGCCATAAATACCTTTATAGGACGCTGGATACGGTTTGCCAGGTAGTCAACCGCCTGAACATTGTTCGCATCGATCATTGCAACGGCAAGACGGTTTTGCACCTCTGCAAGTGGCACGGCCATGAAACGCTCGGCGATATCCTCGGGAAGCAGCGCCAAAACGTCTTGATCGATAATACTGCTACTAAGATTTACATACGGCACGCCCGAAACCTGCGCAATTGCATGTGTTAGTAGTTCGTCATCAACAATTCCCTGCTCGGTAAGGACCGCAAGAAGCGGCTTATTCGTCTTTGCGGCGTCATCTTCAGCGTTACGAAGAATATTCTCAGCAACAAGACCCTCCTCTGTTAGAAGGGTAATGAGCTTTTCTTGGATGTCGTTAGTAAGAAGCGCCATGTCCCAACGCCCTACTGACTACCCTGTGTTTTACCACCGATAATCACTTCAACCGTCGGGTTGATAGCATTAGAATTAAACACGGTCGTATCCGGCTGTACGATATCTGTCGTAATCGCTTCGGTTGTTTTTACCTTAACGGATTCGTTTTGAACATCGCCGATAACTGCTTTCGCAACAAAGTACGCAATCAGCACGCTCATCGACGCAATCAAGATAATCATTGCTACATCAGATTTTTTCATGGCTTTACCAACTTATCTTTTAGTTCAACAGTTTTTGCTGGCTCGTAGAATGCGCGGCCCTCGACAGCCAGCATCAACCTATTTCCTTGCGTTTCAATTGTCACCGTTGTAAGGTCGATGGCTCGGATTGATCGCTCTAGTTTCTGCAAAAGAGTCTTTAGGGCGCTTGCATCATTCGCCGAGGTGCTCACAGAGAAACGGAATGTGATTTGATTGTTACCTTCTGCACCTTCAACAACCGACGCGTCCTGAACATTCGAATCGGACTGCGATTCGACGCCCGCTACAGGATCGACGTTCAGCGATTCAATCGCAAGTGCTGGATCGTTAAGGAACTTTTCTTGCAAAGAGGAGCCGAACGCCGACGAGTTGACGTCTGAAGGAAGTGCATCAAGTACTACCTGGATCGGCTCGGTTTCGCCCTCGGCCATTGCCGACTTTAGCGCCTCATTAGTGTTAAGCACCCTTACTTCGTCTTTAAGGCTATTAATCACCTCGTTGTTTTTCGTCAGCGTTGAGGCGGTTTGTGATTTTTCACCAAGAACTTTCTCATTAAACCAAGCCTTCTGTAGAAGAAATAGCGATGCCACGATAGCAAATCCAACAAGTACCGAAACAGCTGCCACCCATATGAACATCATGCGATTCGCATTGGCAATCTGTTGGCGCTTTCGTAGTGCAGTATCTTGTGTTGCCATGTTAGTTATCCCCCTGTGCGTCGCTCGCCTTTTGCGTAAAGAGGCTTCGCGGCACGCCCTTGAATGAGTCGGTTGCGTTTGTTCGTTCCGGAGCAACAATAGTTGCGTTTTGTGCCGTGCGGTTAAACAGGAGTTCTGGATACGTAAAGGTTAGCGTAAATCGAAGCACCTTTGCGCCTGTTGCGTCTTCTCCGTAGCTCCTGTCGCTGTCACCCATGTTTGCTGCAAGCGGAACAGATTGTTCCTGACCATCTTTTGTGAATTTGAACTCTGTTGCCGAGATTGTCTTTTTAAAGACATCGAGCGCCGGGTAGCCATTGACCGCCTGTGCTTCGATACGGATTGTTTTTGTTGCGGCATCTAGCGAAACATTAGTAATCGCAACGTTGTTTGGCGCCGATGGATTTATCGTTGCAAGCACATCGAAGATACGAGAATCGATACTCTTTGCATTGTGCATCTCTGAAAGCTTGCTCAACTGATGCTGAATAGTGAGTGTGTTTGAAACATCTTCAACGCTCGACAGTTTTTCGCTCTCGCTCTTAATGGTGTTATCGGTAAGAACGCTACGAGCCGTCTGAATACCAAACACCCAGATTGCTAAAACAACCACCACACCAACTGCCGCCACTCCAACGATAATCGCAAGTGAAATCACACTAGCGCGAACTCGCTGAGCCTTGATCAACTCTTGCTTTACATCTGGAACTAAGTTGATTTCAATCATTACTTATTGCTCCTCATTGCAAGCCCTACCGCGGTCGCGAACTCTGCCGCTATCGTTGCAAGCTGCTGCTGATCAGACTGAGGAACGCGTACTTTTTGCCAAGGATTAGCTTGGGCCGAATTGACGCCTGTTTTTGCCGTAACGTAATCGCCAAACTTTGGAATAACACTAGCATAGCCAGAAAGTAATATACCGCCCACAGGAGTGTTTGGGTAGCGTGTCTGGAAGAACTTGATCGATTTCGTAAGCTCGGCCGCAAATCCTTCGAGAACGCTTTCTACAGCGTGATACACCTGACCCTCAAGACGGTCTGGCGCTAAACCAAACTTTATAATAAACTGGCGAGCTTGGTCTTCTTGAACGTTGAGGTTTTGTACCGCTGCCTTCACAAGCGAGTGGATACCCGTAGGAATCGTACGAACAAGTCGTGGTGAGTCACCATACGTTACAACAAGGTTGGTCGACAATTCGCCAACATCGATAATCAAACGCGCATCTTGGATACCGGCTGGAAGCAGCGCGCGAATCATAGCGATAGGATCTGGTTCGGCGGCAATAACGTTCAGCCCTAAGCCCTCGATAAACTCAAGACGCTCCTCGGCATAGCTATTCGCCGTACTTGCAAGCAGCACTTCTTGCTGCTGCGGGTTATGAGCCGACTGACCCAACAAGACCCAGTCTACCTTCGCCTCATCGATTGCCATAGGGATATACTGATCGATTTGATACTTGATCGTGCTCTTCAACTCAGCCTCAGCCATTGTTGGAACATCGATGACAGTTGTGAATGTCTTTTGCGATGGAAGTCCGATTGCAACGTTCTTCGTCTTAATACCGCTCTGCCCTACGGCGGTCATGATAATTTCACCGAGACGACGTTCTGATTCTTTAGAGTTGGCGCTTGTCGTTTTTATGTCGACAGGAGCGTATCCGTAATGGACCAACGACCAATTATCTTGTCCGTTGTTAGTAAGCTGCACTACGCGCACCGCATTGGTGCCGATGTCCAGTGCAAAAAAGTCGCCCACGCCCTTTAGTAATGCCATATTGTCTTTCATTATACATAAGCGGCATCACTAAAGGCAAGGCTTTAGTGATAAAACGCCTTTTAGAATCGCGGAGGAAGCTCGACCGAGTGAACTGTTTGCGCCTTACTGCTGCCCGACGCCTGAAGTCGCGCCCATAAGAACGCATCCGCACGCAAATTGAATCGCTCTGCTGGGTCCCCAGACTGTGCGCCCGTACCAGAGCCCGCCGTGCGGTTAAGAAGTAGCCTGTTTGTCACCACCGGACCATTTACTTCAAGTCTTGCGTTACATTTTGCAGACGTAAGCAATCCAGTAAAGTTTGAGCAGGTGTTAACCGTACCACTCGCCACTAGCCATGCATCAACTCGCGTAGCTGCAGAGCGAATATTTATATTGTTTGCGATTATGACAATTTGCGGAATATCATTCACACTGTTCATATTCGCACTCGTATAGCGAATACTGTTCGAAATAGTAACCGTACCCGTCGCAATAACGACCACCGACCTTCCTACGGGCAGCGTCCCGCCCGTGATCGTTAGGTTTCCTGCAGTATGCACCAAAATAGGATCGTCATTATCGTAGGCAAGCGAATTGATATTAACGCTACCGCTCACCGGCGTACGGTTTTGTATCGTTCCAAAGTATGCCGCAATAGCAGGCACGGCTCTAAAATTGGCTGCAGTCGTATACTGACCAAAGGCATCAGCGCCCGACGCGTCCTCATTCGCAAAGGTTAACCTGCTCCAAGCCGCTTGGTTATTGTTAGTCTGGCTCGACAAACCTGATCCCGAGGCAAATCGACTGTTCGTTCCTATCGAGAACGCCCCATATTCTACCCAGCTACCAAAAGTTCTTGTAGTGCCGCTGATATCTTTTACGCTCGTGCTTGTCTCGATCTTTCCACGTACCGAAACATCTCCGCCCCAAATCTGTACTTTTGGCTTTTTTCCTACAACAGTACAAATAGGCTTCGAGTGTGCCCAGCGCGTATCAGTCACCCTACGTGGCTGAACCGACAGTGCAAAACAAACACGCGTACCAACGTCTAAATCGCCGACATCTAATCCACTTATTGATGGTCGAAGATTTTGCGCCGGAACACCAAGGTTAAAGACACCCCTCCCTTTGGCTACGTTCTTACAATCCGCAACAGCACTATTAAAGTAATTACCCGTCGCGGCACCACCGTTGCTTTGACATGGCGCCGTTGCCGACACAGTGCCGTTTTGACTCTCTGTTGGGGCTAACTGCCCCGGTTCTACCGTAATCTGTGTTATTTCCCACTGTGTGGAATCACTCGCTCGGTCGCCTTGATTGTCTACCGTTCCCGAAACCGAAACTTTGCTTCCCGCCTCTATAGTCGTTGGAGAAATGCCTGTTATATGGGGCGTGAGCGTGTAGTTGCTGGCCGGCGGAAGTCCGGTCGAGCGCCCCATCGGGTTTGCACATCGCCTCAAGATTTGATAGATGATATTGTTATTATAATCTCGAATCGTAATACCGGCTTCATTTTTTGCCTCTTGGTAAAATGCATCGTCATTATTGGTACCGTCTTGAATAAATCCATTATCCTGACCTTGCCAATAGGTATTAATCGAAGCGCTGACATTCCCGCTCCAACTAATCTTGCCCGCCGCATCTAGTCCACGCAGCCGATCACGCAGTTCGAGCCACTGCGCATTCGACACCGTTCGTCCTACGCCGGGAGCATTGCCGCTCATCATTGTGTTATAAATAAACGCCGCACCGGTCCTTCGCTGATTTGAACCGCTACCATATGCGGCACGCAGCAAATTATACAAAGAATCGGCGCTTCGAATAGTTGCCGCCGGAAGGGCCTGATCATTACTAATCGTTGGCAGCACATAGTGACCACCGCGGTCATCGACATTACTAAAGTACCCCCTAAAACAGGTTCGTCCGTGAACCGTGCCTGTATAGCAAGCCGCCTCTGCGACATTGTAGTAGACAATCGTAAAGCTAGCGATCGACACAACAGCCAGTAACGCATAATGAAACACTCTTAGAGATCGAAAATATGAAACAACGCTATTCATTAGTTCCCTCCCTCAAGTTCGGCAATGATTCCCTTGTAATACTCGGTATCTTCATCCCAAAATGGATCTGTCTTATCGATATGCTCGAGCGCCTTTTTGTAATACTCCAGTGCAAGCGGCGTATTCCCCATCTCTCGCGCAATCTGGCCAACAAACGCAGCGCTATCCGAACTCTTCGCTATATCATAGGCAGCAATCGCAGCGGGCAACGCCGCATCTTTTTTACCGTTGTTGTATAGAATTGTTGCTTTTTCAGAGTGGTAGGTAATTTTTTCTGCCGGATCATCCGTTTCTTCGATTGCCTTATCAATCAGCTTGATTCCAGCGTCAAGATCGCCATCGTATACGAGCTTGTTTGCCTCGTCGGCCTTTGCATCGGCGGGTGTCTGGTCAAGAACCCCGCTCGTGTCATCTTGCTTATCGGGCTGAACTTGTGGCTGAGCACTCTGCTGACTTAAGATATATGCGGCTGTCGCACTTGCGCCAATCACCACCAGGATAATACCTGCAAAAATAATGTATTTCTTCTGGGGCATCCGCATAATTTTTAATAGCCTTTTTATAGATAGTATTACTGCCGTTATATTAGCATAAGAATTAAAGTGTGCGCAATCTACTTAAGCCCCAACCCACCATAAAATAGCCCACAACGCGCAGTTAAGCCCTACTGGTTGTAGCCCCAGTCCTTTTGCCACTGCATCATTTGAACAATTTCTTTACTCTGCGCTGCAACGATAGCCCTTGTCAGGTTTTTGACTTCTTGATGGTTGGCGTTTACTGTGCCGGGTGCCGCCATGTCAATTGCCGACTGGTGATGCATAATCATCTGTTCGATAAAAACCTTATCGAAATCATCACCTGTCTTACCCCTAAGTTCAGCCGCCATACCCTCCATCTCATCCATCATGCCCATTGCGCCATGGTCCATCATAGTATCACCGCTCGTCGACGGATAGCCCCACTCTTTTTGCCACGCCATCATCTCTGAAATTTCTTTTTCTTGAGCCAAAATGATGTCATTCGCCATGTCCTTTAACTCTTGGTGCTTGGCATTTCTCTGAGCTAGTTTTGCCATATCAACAGCACCTTGGTGATGCGCTATCATATTAGCAATGAAGCTTCGGTCATATATCTCACCGGTCATTTCAGCGTACTGCCTATACATAGACGACGTCTTATCCACCTGACTATCGGCAGCGGGCAGCTGGACACTTACACTTCTAAAAAGCGAGTCTCGATAAACGAACACAATAGTAGCCAGCGCCAATATTGCCACCACAATAACAGTTATAATTTTAGTTTTTTTACTCATCGCAAAACTCCTCAAGATTATTCATTAGTTACTTCTAAAGTAGTAAATCTCAAGCGCGAAAAACGGCAAAAGCGATATAGGCCGAAAGACCGCCCGGTGGCGGTTCTCGTTCTATTGCCAAGTGAGCTTCTTGACTATGCTGCTTTTCAAGAGCAGCCAGTGACGATGATTGGAATTGTATATAAAACGGTGGTTGAGGCTCATCGTCATCATTCTCGTCAGTTTCCCTAAGATAGTCGTCTTTGCCTGGCGCCGTTAAAGCACAGGCCGTGAGGCAGCTCGACAATGAACTCACGTCGTGTTTTACGCCACCCGGTACATGACTCGTTTGCGGAAAGACGCATGCATGAACCCCAAAAGCATACACCATCAAAAGTGCTATCGAGAAGAATGAACCAACTTTTCGTAGCACCTGACTCATAATTACCATTTTACTGCATTTCTCATTATGAGTCGGGTTAGTAGGTATTTTCTGTATAGTGCGGGAAAAAATCTTGATGGAGATCGCTCTCCGATAACCCCTCATCCATTAACGCCCGACCAAGCGCCTCAACCATTGGCTCTGGACCCGAAATATAAATTTGCGACATCATAAAATCCGGCACAAGCTCTCTCAGCTTTTCAACATTAAGTTGCTCACCAATAACGTACCGCACAGAAAATTCCGAATGGCGCTTACTGGCTTCATCAAACTCAGCCTTAAACGGCAGATCATCGGTTCGACCATTATAAATAAGGGTCGCCGAAACCGATTGTCCACTGCCAATACGCGCTTTTATCATGCTGTAAAAAGGCGTAATACCTATACCACCGGCTACAAAAACAAGAGGATTTTCACTCTCTTGCCAGATGAAATCACCGTCTGGCCGTTCAATCAACCGCACTTTTTCACTCACCGTTATTGCCGCCAACGCCTGCTTGAACGTCGTGCCGGTCACACGGGTAGTAATCTGAAGAAACCCGTCGCTCGGTGTCGATGAAATCGTAAACCATCGCTTCGTACCTTCACTATCTGGGCTATCATGAGGAATTTCGACGCGGATAAACTGCCCAGGTATCCAAGACAACGGCCGATCCGACACAAAACGAAACGCCCATATATTATCGACAAGATGTTCTTTTTCTTTTAGCGTGAGACTACGAGCGTCGTGCGATTTATGAGCATATTTTTCAGGGTTTTCATCGAACAAATGAACGCAAGTACCGCAGCAAAAGTAAATTCGCTTACCGTTATAGTCCCTGAAGTGTTCCAGCTTTTCGGCTTCCGCCGTATCGATGACATCGCCAGTTACCGGACAAAAAGCTAAGTGGTCGGGTGAAATGTCAGTCCGCTCCGTATCGAGATAGTGGTGTTTGTGTTCATTACTTTCCATAAATACCTCTCTTTATAATTTTACTCGTCGTAAAAGCTGTGCATTAATAGCAACGATTATCGTCGAGAGCGACATTAAAACCGCCCCGAGCGCCGGTGAAAGAACAAAACCAAACGACCAAGCAACACCCGCCGCTAGCGGAATCGCCAACGCGTTATAACCCGTTGCCCATGCCAAGTTTTGGAGCATTTTACTGTACGTTCGCTTCGAAAGCGTTACGATTTTTGCCACGCCCCGCGGGTCGCTGCTAGCCAGGACGATTCCTGCTGATTCGATCGCAACGTCCGTGCCAGCGCCGATCGCAATACCTACATTCGCCTGCGTCAGCGCAGGTGCATCGTTAACGCCATCACCAACCATTGCCACGCGGCTCCCGTCAGCTTGTAATTTTTTGACTGTTTCAGCCTTGTTCTCGGGTAACACCTCGGCAAAATATTCCTTAATGCCAAGTTCTTTAGCAACCCATGCCGCCACACCTTTGCTATCGCCCGTTAGCATCGCAACTCGTTTACCCATGCCATGTAGCTGTGCAACCGCCTCTTTCGACTCTTCGCGAATAACATCGGCAAGCATAATCATCCCAAGTACATTTTTGTCTTCAATAACATAGACTACTGTTTTTCCATCGTCCGAAGCCTCACTCGTTGTTTTTCGCAACTCACCATCAAGCTCAATTGCAAGCTCTTCTAGTAGTCGCGGCCCACCAACGTACACATATTTTTCGTTCGCCTTAGCCCGTACACCACGGCCCGAGAGTGCCGAAAAGTTGGTAACGCGAGTTTCCGGTACATTTTGGTCGCGCGCATACCGAACGATCGCCATAGCGATCGCGTGCTCCGATTCACTCTCCAGAGCCGCAGCAAGGCTTACTACCCGGCTCTTATCTTTGGCGACAATATCAACGACACCCTGCTCACCTTTCGTTAGCGTGCCGGTTTTATCAAACAAAACGACGTCGATATTTCGCGCCGATTCCAGCGCCGTGCGTTCACGCACCAGTAAGCCTTTTTTAGCGGCAAGCGTTGTCGAGATAGCCGTGACGAGTGGAATCGCAAGACCGAGGGCATGAGGACAGGCAATTACCAGTACCGTCACAACACGTTCAAAAATAAACCCCGCCGATTCGCCGGCCCACCACCAGCCAATCGCCGTCAATAATGCCGCACCAAGCGCAATGAATGTAAGATAAAACGCCGCTCTGTCTGCTAAAATTTGCGTTTTTGATCTGCTCGTCTGAGCTTCCTCGACAAGTTTCATAATACCCGCAAGCGCCGTATCACCACCAATTTTTGTTATTTCAATAGTCAACGCTCCACTAGTGTTGATCGTGCCCCCAATAACTTCGGCGCCAACAACCTTTTTCACCCGCTTCGACTCACCCGTTAGCATCGACTCATTAACCTCAGACTCGCCCTTAACAACTTTTCCATCGACCGGCACCGCCCCACCAGGACGCACCAATACCACGTCGCCCACCTTCAACTCTTTTATGGTGACCGTTTGGCTTTTGCCATTTTTTACCAGCTCCGCCTCATCGGGAAGCAATTTTGCCAGCTCATTAAGAGCACCTTGGGCGTTTTCAACCGACGCCATCTCGAGCCAATGACCGAGCAACATGATCGTCACTAGCGTTGCAAGCTCCCACCAAAAATCCATGCCACTCACCAGCCTAAGCGTTACGAGCGCACTATAAATAAATGCGACGGTAATTGCCATAGAGATTAGGGTCATCATGCCCGGCTGGCGTGCCGCAATCTCTGCCTTGGCACCTTTTAGGAACACTAAACCGCCATAGAAAAAGATAAGTGTCCCAAATACAGCTGGGATATATTCGCTACCCGAAAACATCAACTCAAAACCAAGCCACCCCTGAACAGTATGCGAAAATAGCAAAGCCGGAACTGTAAAAAGTAAGCTCAGCCAAAACTTATTCTTAAACATATTGGGGCTGTGCCCAGCATGCTTGTCGTGTTCGCGATGCTCTGAACTAACACTAATTTTCTCCAGCGCCATGTGACATTTTGGACACACGCCAGGCTTGTCTGATACTACCCCAGGATGCATAGGGCAAGCATACTTCACCTTCGTCTGTTCATTTATCTCGCCGCCATCGTGTCCGTGGTGTTCCATTACCTACTCCTTATATTATTTAGCTCATACAACTGCGAGAGTTCGGCCAATGCTTTCTTTCTTTGCGTTTCATCTCCCGAAGCCATCATTTCCTGGATATGTGTCGCGATATGGTTCTCAAGCACGAGCTTGTTCAGCGATGCAAGCGACTTTTGAATAGCCAAGCTCTGCGTTAAAATGTCCATGCAGTACGCATCCTCATTGATCTGTTTTTGCAAACCCTTAAACTGACCTTCTATAATCTTCGCCCTGTGTACTGCTCGTTCTTTGACCGTCTTCATAAGACAAGTATATACCCCCAGGGGGTATTATGGCAATACTATTAAAATAACAAAGCCATCTCTGTTATACTGATACTATGAGTTCACTTCAAATTGCGATCGTCGGGCTACCGAATGTCGGTAAATCCACCTTATTTAATGCCCTTACCAACAACAGTATATTGGCTGCTAACTACCCTTTTGCCACTATCGAGCCAAACACAGGTATCGTACCTGTGCCAGATTCGCGCCTGCAAAAACTTGCCGATATTTACGGCAGTCAAAAAATTCTTCCCGCAACGGTAACTTTTGTTGATATTGCCGGTCTTGTTGCCGGCGCAAGCAAGGGCGAAGGCTTGGGCAACAAATTTCTCGCGAACATTCGTCAGTGCGACGCGATCATTCATATTGTGCGCGCATTCGAAAACGACGATATCGTTCACGTTGCAAACCGTATTCACCCTGCAAACGACATCAGCGTTATCAACACCGAGCTTATCCTTGCCGACCTCCAGACAATCGACAGTCACCTGCCTAAGATGATCAAAGAAGCCAAAGCAAAGCCCGCGCTACGCCCTGCAATTGAATACGTTCAGTCTCTGCGCGAAATTCTTGAGTCTGACAAGCCGCTTTCAAGCCTCCCGTCACTGAATCACGAGTATATCGCCGAGCTGCACCTCCTTACGGCAAAGCCAGTTATCTACGCATTTAATGTCGACGAAGACACGCTTTCAAACGATACCCGCAAAGCTGAACTAAGCGAGTTAGTTGCGCCAAACAAAGCCGTGTTCGTATGCGCCAAACTAGAAGACGAACTAAAAGGTCTTAATTCGGCCGACGCCGAAGAACTACTGCAAAGCTACGGTGTTACCGAAACAGGCCTTAGCCAACTTATAAACGCAGCTTACGATACGCTTGGCCTACAAAGCTACCTTACCGCCGGTCCAAAAGAAGTCCGTGCCTGGACAATTAAAAAAGGCTCCACCGCTCCGCAAGCTGCCGGTGTTATTCACACCGATTTCGAGCGAGGGTTCATTGCCGCGCAAGTGGTAGATTTCGATGACCTCGTTGAAGCTGGTTCTGAAAACGCAGCTAAATCCGCCGGCAAAATGCGCACCGAGGGAAAAGAATACGTTATGCAGCCCGGTGATATTGTTGAATTTAGATTTAACGTTTAATCTTGCAAATGGAAAGAATTTCGTCGACTACCTCGTTTAGCGGGCGCGTCGAATCAACAATCTGCGCGCCAAGCTTCACGTAGGCTTCTTCGGCGGTCTCCTGCCACTCTAGTACGTCACGAAGCTCGTGATCGAGCTTACCGTAGCTATTATTAGGCCTGTCACGCAGTCTTTGAACAAGCGTTGCTTTGTTAATCGACAAAGCAATCACTTGTGAAAATAAACCCCAAAACTCATCATCATTCGAAACGACGCCACACAAAAATATGGGCTTGTCCTTTGCACGATCACGAAGCTCTTCAACCGCCTCCCGCGGCACCTTCCACGAGTGTGCTCTGCGCCATTGCTCCGTTCGCACGCTCGACGGAACGTCATTTCCTACGTTCTCGCCTGTTTCGTTGTGGTAAAAGGCAGCAAGATTATCCTCGTCGGTGCCAAACGCCTCAAAACCTCGTCGGCGTAGCTCATCTTTTATAGTGCTTTTGCCAGCGCCGGCTATGCCCGTTATGTAAATCAATGACATTATTTCTTTACCTTTTCTAGCAGATAAAATCGTTCTTGATTACCCTTCGCACCCGAAACGTCGCTGTCTCGCTTGTCTTTTACTACAAAATACTCACGCGACCAGTTCTCGAAATCGCGCAGAATCTGACGTCGCACGGCATCGTTTTTTATGATACCCTTATTCGTTTGGTCTCTGCCCGCCTCAAACTGTGGCTTTAACATCGCAGCAATCTGCGTTGTATCCTTTACTAAAAAATTAGCAAGGTGCGGCAGAATTTCGCGCAGGCTAATAAACGAAACGTCGATAACAATAATATCCGGCTTGTCGTCGGGCAGGTAAAAATCGCGGATATCCGTTTTTTCGTGAAGCTCGATTTTTGGGTTACCTCGAAGGCTCGGGTGAAGCTGCTCGGTACCTACATCTACCGCGTACACTTTTTGTGCGCCGTTTCGCAAAGCATAGTCGGTAAATCCGCCCGTGCTACTCCCCACATCTAGCACTGTTTTGCCGCGAAAATCCAGGTGCAGTAATTTTGCAACGCTTTCTAGCTTAAGCCCCGCCCGGCTAACATATTGTTCTTTGGCGGTCATTTTAATTGCCGCGTCTTCTCGAACAAAATGTCCAGGCTTGGTAATTACCGTGCCGTCCACCGTCACTTTCCCTAGTTTTACCCAGGTTTCGGCTTGCGAGCGGCTTGTGGCAAGCCCGCGCTTTGTCAGTTCAATATCGAGTCGCTGTTTTGTCATGGGTACATTATTCTTTCTACTTCGCGGGTCACCGCGGCAATTGCGGCGTATGATTGGCCTTTTGTCATTACTGTCATGATATACGTGCCGCGTTTGTGCTGCACAATTCCAGTATCGTGCACGTAATCCCACAGAAACCCTACTTTATCATGAACCACCCCTGTACTACCAGTAGGAATGCCGTATCGGTATGGGTGACGCCCCAATGAGTCTAGCAGGCGCGCACGATTTGCCCCACTTACAAGCGATCCATTATTAAGGCCGGTCATATATTTTGTTAAGTCTGCGGCGGTCGTTTGGTTTGCACCACCAGTTGTAAATGACGTCCCCTTACTAAAACCACGCGCATAAATAAATTTATTAATATACTCGCGTCCAAACATGGCAATCCATTTCTCGGCACATGGGTTTGTCGAGGCGACGGTCATACGTTCAAAACAACCAGCAACGGTCGTATCGAGCATAGGGTCAGTCCATTTGATTTCACCTTTGTCGATACGGTCAAACAGCACAAGCGCCAAAAACAACTTGTACGTGCTCGCGCTTGGGATACTTTCGGTCGCCCGCGCGTTAACTTTCCACTTCTCGCCGGTAAGTTGCTGAATCGAGATGTGCATATTGCGCGTCCGTGCCGTGTCGTTTGCATACGCCTGAAGTCCCGCTTCGGTGGCGGTGTACTTGCTATTATAAATAACGCTCGGCTTCAAAGTTATAAACGACGCCGTTAGCTTGATCTCCTTTGGCTCCGCCTTCAAAAGCGCAGCACTCAACTCTTTTATAAGCGCATCGCTATTTATTGCCCGGCCAGACTTGCCTGTCGTACGCCCCGTTTCGCGGCCGTCAACAATTGTGATATTCGTTTGCCCCGCAGCTGTTCCAACTTTTTTATTCAACCCCGCGATATACGATTTAACCTTCAGCTTGTCTACCTTTAGTGTCACCTGCCCTTTTTTATCAGTACTGAGCAATATCCACGACGCCACTTCGTCTTTGCTTGGCAAAAAACGTTCGTTATCAGCCGTAATGGCAACCGTGTGAGCCAATGCCGCCTCTGCCTGGCCACGTACCTGCTCTAAGTCTTCCGATCCCAGTTCGGCAGGCACGCGCTCTGCAGGCACCGAAATAACCGTCGTGCGCCCTAGAATAATCGGCGCAACGCTTACTACCTCTAAAAGCTCTTTACTTGAGACTTCGCTCCCCTCAACCGCCTCCGACGCGACAACTCGTCCTTTATCAAGAGCAAGCCGTGCATTCGTTGGCGCAAAGCTCAGTTCCTTACTTACCGTATCAATAAACTTTGTAAATTGAGCGCTCGTAAAATACAGATCAGCTGTCGAGATTTGCGCGGGCTGCCACAAAATAGACCCCGGAATAAACCGTTGCCATAACTCGTAATCACGCATTCTTGTTATCATTCGCTCCGTGTCAGGCTCGGCACCAACCGTTTTTATATCAAACTCTTCCGTTTTATCCGCGCCCACAACAAGTTTTATCCGTGAACTATTGAACGCTTCTTCAATAGCCTTTGCCGATTCGTCGTACGTCGCAAACGGCAGTGTTTTACCAGGTATACTTGCAAGCGGCAACGCCCTATCACGCGGATATGCAAGCTGAACCCCCACGATCAAAACAAGAACAACGCCAAGAATCCACAAAAACACCCTGTGGTGCTTTTTCTGTGGCACATACGGCCCATAATGCACGGCAAAACGAGCCCTCAGTGTTTGATTGGTTTTACTCTGTTGGGGTTTTTCTTTTTTTGCAGCTTTTTTAGCTGTAACCATAACCCCATTGTAACACTAGCGATTATTTTTTACGTTCGCGATATTCGCCGGTAGTTGTATCAACAGATATAATGTCGCCTGTCTTAATAAATGCTGGAACTTTTACAACTAGCCCAGTTTCAAGCGTCGCGTCTTTTAGGACACTACTTGTCGTGTCACCCTTTACGACATCTTCAGAATACGTCACCTCTAGGTAAACATTCTTCGAAAGTTCAACGTTAATAACACGGTCGCCAAAGAATTGCAGGCTAAGCATGTCACCCTCTTTTAGGTAGCTTGCGGCCGTATCAACAATATCCGCACCAAGCTCAAATTGCTCGAACGTCTCTGGGTCCATAAAGAAAAAGTTATCGGCATCGGCGTACAAATACTGAACAGTTTTGTTGCTCACCTCGGCACGCTCAATTTTATCCTGGCCTTTAAAGGTCTTAGGAATAACACTACCATCGATAAGGTTTTTCAACTTAACGTTCACGATACTTCCGCCGCGGCCCATTACCTTTTGCGAATACTCGATAACGCGAAATGGCTTGCCGTCAATTTGGCAAACAACGCCTTTTTTTAGATCTGTTGGCTGATACATAATAAATCTCCTAGGGTAATTGGTGTTTAGAAATGCTTCGCAGCGCACAAAACTTATGCGCTGCAGAGTTTTCTAAATGTTAGTTAGATACAACAAATGGAAGTAGTGCCAAGTGGCGTGCACGCTTGATAGCAACTGCTAGCTGGCGCTGCTGTTTTGCGCTTAGGCCAGTTTTTGCAATCGGCTCAATCTGGCCGTACATGTTGATAAATCGCTGCAACGTTTTAACGTCTTTATAGTCAAAGTAAGCAGGCGTATCTTTCTTAAATCGTTTCATCATTATATTTTCTCCTGGTTCCTAGAAAGGAATTTCGCTTAAATCAATAGGTTTGTCGTCGATATCTTCAATAACAACGTCGTCAGATTTTTTGTTCTGAGCACCCGAGTTATTGTTCGAGTAGTTCGATGATCCGCCGGCGTTATCGCCGTTCGGGCCATCAAGGAAAGTAACATCGGTCGCAACAACCTCAACTTTACTGCGCTTTTTGCCGGTTTCTTTGTCGTCCCAGCTATCTTGGCGAAGGCGTCCCTGCACAAGGCAGCGACGACCCTTTGAAAGATACTGGCTAACAAGTTCGCCAAGCTTTTCCCACGCAGTCACGTCGAAGAAATCAGCTGCGTCCTCTTGGCCGCCGCGATCAACCGCAATACTAAAGCTTGTGATCGTCTTACCTGTTGTTGTGGTGCGTACTTCTGGGTCGCGGGTAAGGCGTCCCATTAAAATCACTTGGTTGATGCTTTTGGCCATAATTCCCTACTCCTCTTCTTTTGTTTCGTCAGATGCGCTTGCTTTTGCTTCTTCTAGCGCTTTGCGTCCCTTTTCGTCAACGGTGACAAGCAGGTAGCGTAGTACTTCGTCGGTGATGTTCAGCGTGTTGCTGATTTTTAGTGGTGCGTCTGCTGGAAGTTTTACGTCCATGTAGACATACACGGCAAACTCTTCACGTTTGATACTGTAGGCAAGTTTCTTTTTACCCCAGTTGTCTTCTTTGGTGATTTCACCGCCGGCGTTCTTGATAATATCGCGAACTTTGGTAAGTGGAGTCTCGAGGTCAGCCTCAAGATCCGGGTGAATCAGAACGGTTAGTTCGTATTCTTTCATAGATTTCCTCCTCTGGAATCCATTTTGGATGCTTATATCTGGTATAAGCCGAGTTGATAACCTATGTATTATACCTTAGTTTTGCCCTGTCGTCTAGGGGTGAGCGTGGTACAATAGAGCGCGTGCGCATAGCAATTCAAGGAGAAATCGGCTCATTTCACGAGGCTGCCGCCAAACAATGGTTTGGCGATGGTTGCCACATCGTGCCCCAAGAGACATTCATGGGTGTCTTCGAGGCGCTAAGAACAGGCGACGCCGAGGCAGCAGTCGTTGCTATCGAAAACTCAAATTACGGACCAATTGCCGAATCCCTACAGCTTTTAAAGGCCTACAACTATCCCGTTATCGGCGAAGTTTCACTTCCGGTCCACCAACAGCTTATTGCGCTTCCCGGTGCCACTCTCGCAACAATCTCATGCGTTTATTCACACCCCGTGGCGCTCGGACAATCGAGCGAATTTCTCGATGCCCATCTTCCTCATATCAAGAGAACGGAGTATTTCGATACTGCAGCTGCAGTCCGCTACATAAAAGACTTGGGCGATCCTACCTGTGCAGCCATTGCTAGCCAAGGGGCCGCCGCGATCTACCAACTTCCTATTCTGGCCACTAACATAGAAACCGACAAAACAAATGTTACGCGGTTCGCCGTCCTGCAACCCTAGGTCGCAAGGTCGTCGAGGCTGCTAATAAGCACTTCTCGTGGCCGTGAGCCGTCTGCTGCGCCAATAACACCCTGCTCTTCCATCTGCTCGATAATACGTGCCGCGCGGGCGTAGCCTATGCGCAGGCGTCGTTGCAACAGGCTGGTGCTTGCCTTGCCGCTTTCAACCACACAGCGGATCGCGTCTTTATACATGTCGTCGTCTCCACCGCTATCAAAGTCCATTACCACACCGCCGCGGCCATTAAGCTGTACCGGTTGCGAAACGATCTCGTCGTTATACTGAGGTGCCGACTGCATGCGCAGGTGATCAGTAATTTTGCCCACTTCTTCATCCATCACCCAGGCGCCCTGAATACGTTTTGGCTTGCTCATGCTTGGGGTCAAAATCAGCATGTCACCCTGCCCCAAAAGCTTTTCCGCACCCGCTTGATCCAGGATTGTACGGCTGTCGATTTGTGATGCAACCGTAAACGCGATACGCGCCGGAATGTTCGCCTTGATAAGACCGGTAATAACATCAACACTTGGGCGCTGCGTGGCAAGCACCAGGTGAATACCCACAGCACGAGCTTTCTGTGCCAAGCGCACAATAAGCGCCTCTACGTCGCGCGCAGCAACCATCATAAGGTCGGCTAGCTCGTCGATAACAATCACAATGTACGGCATCGCACCATCATCTACTTGGTGCTCATTGCCGTCTTCGTCTGGAACAGACAGCTTTTTATTGCCAGATTGAATTTTTTGGTTGTAGCTTTTAATGTCGCGAATTTTCTCTTCGGCAAGCAGCTTGTAGCGACGCTCCATTTCGTTCACCGCCCACTTTAGAGCGCTAATCGTCTTGTCCGGCTCGGTAATAACAGGTGTTAGCAGATGCGGAATATCCTCGTACGGTGCCATTTCAACCTGCTTTGGGTCAACCAGAATAAGTTTCATATCACTTGGACTGTTGCGGTACAAAAGACTCGTTAACAGTGTGTTGATCATAACCGACTTACCACTACCTGTTTGACCAGCGATCAGAAGGTGTGGCATTTTATTTAGCTCGCCCACAACTGCCTCGCCCGAAATATCTTTACCAATAGCAAAGGCTAGCGGCTCGTTATTCGTCTTCCACTGCTTCGATGTCAGGACACCGTGCAGGCGCACGTCGGCCGCTTTGCGGTTTGGCACCTCGATACCCACAGCGCGCTGCCCTGGAATAGGCGCCTCGATACGAAGGCTTTGCGCAGCTAGGTTAAGGGCAATGTTCGTTTCAAGCGCGGTAATACGCGTTAGTTTTACGCCACTTGGCGGTCGCAGCGTGTACTGCGTTACCTTTGGCCCGATATTCGCGCCTTCCATGCCAACTTCGATGTTAAATTCGGCAAGCGTATCGCGAATCGTTTGCGCGTTCTGCTGAACGTCACCAGCATCGGCCGGCGATTGCTTTTTCTCAAGGAGATCAACGCTTGGCGGTTGCCAGTTAGGGTCGCTAACGGCCACAAGCGCCGCCTGCTCTTCAGCTACCTTGTCTTGCTTTATACTGCCGCGAAGGCTCGAAAGATGCGCACCTTTTTTACCCTTGTCGTCTTGGTCGAGAGTTGGAACACCAGCATTAAGCTTTAGTTCGCCAATTGCGTGGTGTTTTGGTACGTCGGCGGCAGCCGCTTGGCGCATAACCTTTACGTTTTCGTCTAGGTCACTACTGTCGCGGCGCGCGAATTCCCATATTTTTTTAATAACGGTAATCGGCGAAACCCGAAGAACAAATAATGTCGTCACTAAAATAAGAAGAACGTAGATAAACGCCGCAACACCACTGTCGACAAGCGAAAGCATGCCACCGTTTACAAGCCGCCCCACAAAGCCGCCCGTCGCCTCGCCAGCCTCGTTTTTCATAAGACCAAAAAGGCCAGCAAACCACACTATCAAAAGTGCAGTCGCCAAGCGCACAACAAATGGAAGCCGATTGTTTTCGGCCCGAAAAATCTCAACGGCAACATACACGAAAAGAAGTGGAACCACGTACACAGCGTAACCAATAGTACTAAGAGCGCTTGCGTGCAGCCACTCTAATATCGGCCCACCTGCCCCAAACCATGCGATCACCAGTAGTAGCGAGACGGCAACAAGGAACACCGCGCCTACCTGCGCCCAAAATCCCGTCGGCAAGCTATGCTGAGCGGACGTTTGCTGTTGCTTTTTTCGCGATGATTTTCGTTTCTTTGCCATAGTTGTTTTTATTATAAGCGCTTTCGCTTCAGATTGACATCTTATACTATAGCAAAAATTACAATATTTTGCAAATGCGCTTATGGCTTTTGCGTTACTTCTTGAACAACAGCCAATTTGGCCTCTTTGCGGTACTTAACAATAAGCGTTACCATAAGTGCATAGAAGCCAAGCCACACGACGCTAACCGTTGCGTAAAGCGGGTCGCTGATAGTAATTGCATAAAGAACCGCGACGCCCTGAGTAACAAGCCAGATAACCCAGGTAGAAAGACTGAACTCGTCGGACTGTTTTGTTTGGGTAAGTTTACGCAGCTGAGGAAGACACGCATAGATAGCGACAGTGGCGGCAAGTGCATACAATAAGTGAATGATAGACATATTTTTTGTTTTTGATTAGTTTACATATTTATTTAAGCATAAGAATTATAATAAGTCAATATCCACACTGGGTCACGACGCACACGTAGCACGTCGTGACCCAGCCAGAACCGTGAGTGTCTACGACAACTCGGACGCGTCAAACGGAATGAATACCAGTCCGCCCTGCGTGATCTCGAACACTCGGTGCAGCGACAGGAATTCTCGCGTCGCAGATCGATCGCCTTGGCTTGGCTCGCGAACAGGGTGTACGCCGATCAGCACCGCCCCGGAGCCAAGATGGCGACGGGAAAGCTTGCGTAGGCGCTGCGTGTCGAGAGACACGGCGAACCGCAGATCTCCAGACCGTCCCTTGTTGATTCGCTCTTCGAACGCCAGCCGGAAATCTTCCCGTCGCGCCTCGCTCGCGAGCAACACTCGCATGAGCGACTTGGGGCCGACACGAGATCGGAATTGAACATTGGCCGAGCTGTCGTAGTCGGTGCCGTACAGTTGAAGGAAGTCCCGGGCGATATGATCGACCACCCGTAACTCTGCTGCAAGCAGCGCCATGACGCACCTCACAAAAATAGACAACAGTTCCAACGAGAGATTATAGCAAAAACATCCGCTTATTAGGCGGATGTTTTGTTGCGTTTTAGTAAGCGCGAGTGTCTGGTCGGACTTTTGGCTCAACCACTTCCGTGTCGGGCACTTGGCGCGGCGGGAAGTTTTTTGGCTCGGCTTTTGGTACGACGTACGAATTGCCCTTACGAGGCTCGCCGGCATTTTGCGCCTGGCCACCCTGCTGGCGGTTCTGGCCACCACCACCGCCACCAATTTCGTTGATCACAGGGATAACGATTGGGGTTCGACGGGTTTGGTCGTACAAAATATGTGTGATCTCGTCTTTGAGTTCTTTCTTGATAACATCAAGATCGACACGCTTGCCGCCAAAACTGCGAGCAACCTTTTGCTTTAGATACTGACGAATCGTCCCCATAAGCTCTTCGCTGTCACGAAGATAAATGAAACCTCGTGAAATGATGTCCGGGCTTGTCATAAGGCGACCGCTACCGCGGGCAACCGTAAGAACAACCACAAACATACCTTCGTTGCTCATGTGGATACGATCTTTTAGAACAACCTCGGACACAACTGCGCCACTGTCGTCGTACATAATACCGCCAACAGGGATTCGGCCAGCCTTACGCGCGCCATCGGCATCGATTTCGATAACATCACCGCTGTCACAGACAAAGATATTGCTGCGTGGGATACCACCTTCTTTTTCAGCAAGTTCGGCGTTGTGGTGCAACATATGGAACTCACCGTGAATCGGTAGGTAGTATGTTGGGTTTAGTGCGCGGATAAGCTTTACGTGATCGTCGTAGTAACCATGACCACTCATGTGAAGTGGACCGACGCCAGTAAGGTGTGATTTGCCATTTTGAATAACTTCACTTCCCTCTCGCATAAGACCATCAACCGTACGAACAACGTACTTTTCGTTACCAGGAATTGGGTTTGAGCTAAATACGATAACATCTGAGTTCTTGATCTTGATGAACTTGTGCGAGCCGCTTGCCATACGGTTAAGTACAGCGTTAAACTCACCCTGCGAACCAGTACAAACAATCGTTACTTTGCCGTCTGGCAACTTAACAACGTCTTCCATTTTGACCACAACGTCTTTAGGAATCTTGATAACGCCAGCACGAAGCGCAACCTCAAGGTTTTGAATCATGCTGTAGCCGGCAAACGCAACCTTGCGGTCGTGTTTTTTAGCCTCTTCTAGAATCACCTGCATACGGTGAATCTGCGATGAGAAACAGCTAAGGATAAGGCGTGAGTTTGGATATTTCTCCATAACCTGACCCATGCTGTGCTGTACGTCGAACTCGCCGTGCGTGTGCGTA
This sequence comes from Candidatus Saccharibacteria bacterium, assembly GCA_016432585.1. Classification (NCBI taxonomy): domain Bacteria; phylum Candidatus Saccharimonadota; species Candidatus Saccharimonadota bacterium. The sequence continues at coordinate 864,553 of CP066696.1, forward strand.
CCCTCTGACTCACAGTTGGTCGACTCGTTCATGAGCATAAGAATGCCTTCTTTGGTGGCAATCTCGGTCATGCGGTCGAGGTCGAACTTAACGCCGTCGACAGGGTTTTCTTCAAAACGCCAGTCACCAGTGTCGATAAGAACACCGACAGGCGTGCGAACAACAACTGCCGTCGCGTCTGGAATAGAGTGGTTAACACGCACAAGTTCAATCGAGAATGAATCACCAAGCTGCACGCGCTCGTGAGTTTCTGGGTTCATTTCGTTATATGGCGGTTCGTAGCCAGTTGTTGATTCCTCGAGGGTTCGCTGCACCATGCCCAGTGTAAACTTACTGCCGTAAACAGGCGCGGGAATACGGTGCGCAAAGTGGCGGAATGCCCCAATATGGTCGAGGTGTCCGTGCGTAAACACAATACCGCGAATTTTGTGCTTGTTTTCTTCGAGGTATGTAATATCAGGGGTAATGTAGTTGATTCCTGGGTAGTCAGAGCCCGGGAAAAGGAATCCACAGTCGATAACAATAATGTCGTTGTCGTATTCGATCGCCATCATGTTTTTGCCGATACCCATTTCACCAAGTCCACCAATAGGAATAACGCGCAGTACTGGGCGCGGTGCGCGTGGGCGCTTTGGCTGGTCGGCAATACTGAATTGACGCCCCTGGTAGCCGTTATAGATAGATTTGTTTACCGGCACGTTTACCATGTGTTGTGAGGCACGGGCGTTTACGTTTTCGCTAGTTCGGCGCTGTGCGCGGAACACTTCACCCTTGCGAGTTGTCGTGCTATTGAGCACTGTATTGTTAGATTTTGGCCGTTGTTGCATAGGCCGTTTATTTTGGTCGTCACCCTGGACGTTACCAAGTCTTCGTTGTCCCATTATTTTTGTATATACCTTTCTTAGAGTATTTTTTCAATTTGTTAGTTACAAAATCATAAGCTGCAAACATAGTCGCTAGATCAAATGTGTTTGCGTTCGTAGTGGTTACAGTATAGCAAAAAACTTGCACTGATGCAAGTCTACCTCTGTTTTTCGGTGTGATTCTCGTCATTTTTAATGAGTTCAATAATACGTGGCACGCCCATAAAATCTTCGATCAGCGTTCCCCGTAGTCCACCATTATAAAGCGCGGCAGCCGGGTGATATAGCGGAACAATGACCAGCTTTTCGTTGCCGAACTGAACGCGCTTTGCTTGGCCGTGAATCTGGCTTATTTTCATCTCCGGCAAAAAATATTCCATACTGTGACGCCCCAGCGTAATCACCACTTTTGGCTGAATAATTTGCAGTTGCTTTACCAGATACGGCCAAAACGCCTTCTTTTCCTCGGGCAGTGGATCGCGATTATTTGGTGGGCGGTATTTTACGATATTCGTAATATAGACGTCGCTTCGCTCCATGCCCGCCTGCGCCAGCATTTCGTTTAAAAACTTACCGGCAGCACCCACGAACGGCAGCCCCTGTTCATCTTCGTTTTTGCCAGGCGCCTCGCCAATAAACACAATCTCAGCATTTAAGTTGCCGTCGCCCATAACAAGATTTGTCGCCTGCGAGGCCAGATCAGCGCAGATATTCTTTTCTATAATATCCGTTTTGAGCGTATCGAGCTGAGTCTGTTTTTTGTCATCCACTATATATACAGAATAGCACTACTTTTTGCATGGACCAACGCTTCGCACCCAGCCCTACATTTAAACTAAAAATATGATATAGTATGTTCAATGTCAGAAATGACATGCTTCGGTTATATTAGTGCACTTGGAGGACTATGGCGAAACTTGCCATATGGTTCATCCTGCTCTACCAAAAATGGGTGAGTCCACGACTCCCCTATGGTGTTTGCGAGATGAACCCAAGCTGTAGCCAATACGGACTGCAGTCGTTCCAAAGGTTTGGGTTCTTCAAGGGAATGAGCCTGACCACCAGGCGACTCTTCCGCTGCGGAAATCCGACAGACCGCCATCGCTCCTTCAGGGACAAAGTGGTTATCTGTTTTTGGACGCTCGACTGGATCCTGAACTGCATTGTTCGAGGTCGACAACACCAGGCTACAAAAGCTGTCAAAAAGCTCACCAACGATCCTGTTCCCAAGTTTTACGAAAGGAGGTGAGAAAGATGGCATGGAAATCCGAAAAGCGCGAAGTTAACGGCTGCCTCTCCGACGTCAAGACCTTTACGGTCCCGGCAAAAAGAGAGACCGGTGGCTCGTGCGCGATCATCGCGATTATCGGGTTGAGCAGCGTTACCGCTCTCATCGCCGGCGGTATCACCGCAGTCGCACAAACCTTGGGTTAAACCGAGGCACATAGCACCCCCGGTTGGCAGTTGTCGACTGGGGGATTACGACGTCTACTAAAAACCTCCGCCGTAGCGGAGGTTTTTGCGTTTTTACTTTTCGTCAATGTCTTTGAGGCTAAGGCTAAGGCGCCCTCGCTCGTCGATTCCGACAAGCTTTGCCTTCACAATCTGACCTTCATGCAAGATATCTTCTACCTTCTCGACACGCTCGTTTGAAAGCTGCGAAATATGCACCATGCCGTCGATTCCTGGCAAGATGTTAATAAACGCACCAAAGTCTTTGATACTAACGACTTTACCCTCGTAAATGCGGCCAACTTCTGGTTCCTCGGTAAGGCTCTTGATCCAGTTGATCGCCTTTTCGATATTTGCCGTGTCTGAGGCGGCAACGGTAATAAGTCCGTCGTCTTTGATGTCGATTTCGGCACCGGTTTCGGCGGTAATCTTGTTGATTACCTCGCCGCCCTTGCCTATCACCGCACCAATCTTATCTGGGTTGATTTTAATCTTTTCGATACGTGGAGCGTACGGACTAAGCGTTGCGCGTGGCGCCGCCATGGTAGTAAGCATGTGCGCAAGAATATGTGCACGACCAGGCTTTGCCTTGGTAAGTGCCTGGCGAAGAATATCAACAGGAAGACCATGAACTTTCATGTCCATTTGGATTGCGGTGATACCCTTTTCGGTACCTGTTACCTTAAAGTCCATGTCACCCGCAAAATCTTCGGCATCGGCGATATCGCTCATAACGTACGGCGTGTCGCCGTCCATCATAAGGCCCATAGCGATACCCGAAACTGGCGCCTTTAGTGGCACACCTGCATCCATAAGGGCAAGCACGCTACTACAGGTAGCGGCCATAGATGTCGAACCATTCTGGCTCATGATTTCTGTTACGCTACGGATAGCGTATGGGAATTCTTCTTCGGTTGGAAGCACGGGCATAACTGCGCGTTCTGCTAGGTAGCCGTGACCGATTTCGCGGCGGCCAGGACCACTAAGGCGACGAACTTCGCCAACTGTGTAACCAGGTGCGTTGTAGTGGTGCATGTAACGGCGCTCTCCGTCGTTTACTTCCATGGTATCAACCATTTGCGCGTAGCTAAGCGGTGCAAGCGTAACGATATTCATACCCTGCGTTACGCCGCGAGTAAAGAGCGACGAACCATGTGCGCGTGGCAAGATACCAACTTCGCTTGAAAGCTGACGGATTTCGTCGAGCTTGCGGCCGTCTGGGCGCGTACCGTTTTCAACGATTCCCCGGCGAACGTCTTTGTGAAGTGCCATAGTGAATGCTTCGTCGTATTCCCAGCGCAGTGCCGAGTATTCTTCGTGGCCGAATTTCTCTTCCATTGCGGCGTGAAATTCGTCGCGCATAACCGAAATCATTTCGTTGCGTTCTGGGTACGGACGCTGAAGGTCTTCGCCGATCTTGCCTTTCGTCCATTCATCAACAACTGCCTGAATCTCTTCGTTTGGCAAGATAAGCTCAACCTCTAGCGGCGTAACGCCAACTTTTTCGACAAGTTCTTTTTGCAAAGCGATTGCTGGTTGCAACGCCTCGTGCGCCCATGCCAGCGCATCGGCTACAAGATCTTCGCTTACTTCGTTTGCGCCGGCTTCTACCATAGTAATACCGCTGGCAACACCAGCAACAACAAGGTCAAGAGCGCTTTCTTCGCGCTCGGTAGGCGATGCAAAGGCCTTGAATTCACCGTTTACTTGCGCAACGCGAAGCCCAGCAACGGGGCCATCGAACGGTGCGCCCGTGAGCATAAGCGCCGTGCTAATAGCGATCATCGCAATAGCATCCGGGCGGAAATCTGGATCCATTGAAAGAACACTCGCGATTGTTTGTACCTCTTGGCGGTACCCCTTTGGAAACAGAGGACGAATTGGACGATCGATAAGACGGCCAATCAGAATTGCTTCGTCGCTTGGGCGACCTTCGCGTTTAATAAAGCGGCTACCGCTTATTTTGCCAGCTGCATACATTTTTTCTTCGTAATCGATAGAAAGCGGAAAGTAATCCATGCCGCTAATGGGCTTCTTACCAACCATTGCAGAACCGAGCACGACAGTGTCGCCGTAGGTAACAAGAACGCTTCCATCGGTACGGAATCCAACACGGTTTACCTCTAGGGTAAGTGGTTTTCCGCACAGCTGAGTAGTGACAGATAAAATTTCTTTACCTGTCGGGTTAATTGTAGACATTAATTGTTTTCTCCTTTTTTGTTCACTCGACTATTATCGGGCGATAAGTAACGGGTATAGTAATTTGAATCGATAAATTGCTATATCCACCACTTAAGAGCCGCGCCTGCGAGTGATACCTATAGTATACCGCAAAGTGTCGCCCAGGCATATTGGTTAAGCTTGAAAAAGTCTCGTTCAATTGTCAAATAACACATGCTATGTGTAGGTTTAGACAAAAATATCTCTTGACGTCAATGCTTAGAACTTTTCGTTTAACCGTTGGTTTAAGCGTTCTATCCGGTCTTCGACCGTCATTGTCTCGCGAAGCTGCGTCCGAGAAATAGCCGCCGCTGGTGTTATATCACGCACATGCAAACTACAGTCGAGATCTTGGCAACATAAAAACGAACGAGATGATTTGTCCGAATCGACGATACTAATAATTGCCGAGTTTGAGCCCCGCTGCCATGTTGCGCATATATCGCAAATAATCGCTTCTACCCTGCCAGAGGCATTTGCCGTGCGTTTTTGCAATCGGAACGGCAAGATTCGCGTCGCTTCAGCGCGCGGTATAATCAAAACTCCCTCGGACTTGCTTTTATTCAACACCGCTAGAAAATCACGTTCTTTCCAGTGCGTTATTTCTTCGGGAACAAACCTAAGCTCGCGCTTAAGGCGCGGTTTTATATTTGCCTGTTTTAGCAGGTCTTCAAGTTCCTGCCGCGATACCGTATGCATTCTTTTATTGTACCTCCTCGATATGCGTGGTGATATGCCCCACCTGTATCTCAGCCCCTACCTTCTTGCCAATTATCTGTTGCGCAAGGGGCGTATTGCAATTAATAACGATCGCTCCTTGCCAATTTTGCCCAGCCCGCGGCGTCCAATCCCCTGCAACAAGATACGCTGCACCATTTTGCAATACCACCCGCGAGCCTATTCCTACCATGCCTTTTCTTGGCTTGGGTATGGTAAGTGAACTGCTACGCAAAACGTTTCGCAGCTGTTGTAATTCGGCATCTAACACGGATTGCCTGTCGCGAAGCGCATCGAACGGCGCGTTGTCGTGCCATGTTTCTGAAGATTGATTAAATACCTCGTAAAACTCTGGGCCGAGTGCCTGAATTTCATTTTGTAATTCGGAAATACGCGCCAACGCATACTGCCGGTCGTCATCTAAAATAACGAGCTCTTTAGCCATAAGATTCTCCTGTTGTTTATATAAGAATCGCCAGCGGTTCGGCTCGTCCGAACGTGTTGCGAGCAGAGGATCCTAAAGAGGATCATAATGATGATAATTATAGCATACAGATTGACAACCCTATGTGTTTATGCTAATATACTAAGATGAAGCCTGTTTTAGACTTACCATCACCAAACGAACAGAATGAAAAAATAAACACGCCCGAAACCGAAAAATATCACGATCTTCTTCGCGATAATGCCGAGCAATTCTTAGCTCACCCAGCGCTCGAAAAACTCATCGTCGCCTCGGAAGCGCTTGGTCGCCTCACCGATGAAGATATGGCTGAGCTCGTTGCTGCCCGCGAAGCTGGCAAAGCCGAGTACCTACGCAGCGTAGCGAAACTTGTCCAAAAAGCAATGGACTGGCGAACCGCCCCAGACGGCACAATACTTGAGCGCTGGGAAACTCCTAAAGACAGTGATTTGCCACCGGAATATTGTGAAGCTATCAAACAAGCCGGTATCGAACTAATGATGAACGACGAAGTGCCCGTCCCAAACAAAAAATTTAGTGTTGGGGCGGTTTTTGGCGCAACAGTAGTGCCTATCGCTAAACGTACCGACTTCTTCTACGACAGCCTTGAAGATGGCGTGGGTCAGATTGATACTTTAATCAATCTTGGAGCAGAACGTCCACTGGGTCCAGTAGACCGTAAGAATGCCGAAGCCTACCCCTATGTCAATAATGCCTCTGTCGAAACCGACCTCTTGGATTTAGCAGCGATTGATTGGTATACACGTCATGGCTACGCCGCCCCAAAGCTCTCGTATTATAGCCGTAGCACCGCCCTACGATGGGGGCCGACTTATGACACCACATACAATATTCACACGATCGACGCCGAACAAAGCAGGCCTGATTGGGCACCCGAGATGTCATTCTCGCTTTCGGCCCCCTATGACAAAACTCACCACCCGCGTGCCAACACAGGAGAAACTCTCGATTTCGCAATGGAGATAACCGAGGTAAAGCCAGGCGACACAATGCTTGTTATTAGCCACCAACCCTACTTATTAGGGCAGCTTTTTGAGGCGCAGCGCGTCGGAATCGACCATGGCGTCCAGGTTGAAGGGGCTGGTTATGGCAACCTCAACCCTGCCCTTCCCGCAACAGTTTGGGGCGGCGAGATCGCGAAAGCCGCAACGAAAGCTAACGAGCTACTTGAAGCTATCGCTCAAGCCGAAGCAGCCTCATCTCAAGAGATGCCTCTTGCCGCTTAGGCGGTTTCGCGCAGCCACATAACAAAGCTTTTGTACGCCGATTTTTTGTCTTTTTCGACTCGGTGCAGCGCAAAATCTTCTTCGGTAAACTGGCTATATGTCTTTCCGCCAAAGCCCGGAGGCGCGAATATCTTCCACAACGGCGACCATGCGTGTTCATGGTTGTTTTTGTCAATCGTAGTAATGATCTCGCCAACCGGATCTTGACCATCGAACGTATGAGTAGTGCCGTCCTCATCGACAAATACGAGCGAGCTCATAAAGTATGCACGACGGTCTTTTTTGCCCTCCATAAACGACAAGATGCCTTCTATCCCCACTGTTTCAAGCATGTATTTGATATAAGGGCCAGGAAATCCACCAAGAGCATAAATATGAAACGAACTGTCATCAACCAATACGGGTTGTTTAACAATTGCATACGCTTGCTTCGCTTTCACGGCGGCTACCTCGGACGCCGTATTCGCCTGCGGCTCGATAAGATCAAGAGATTTTTGAACTACTTTTATATCTAAGTCATGTCCTTTCAAATACGCACGAAGCGATGCAACCTTTCCGCTGTTACCCGTTGCAAAGATGATCTCTTTCATAGTGCCACTATTGTACCACGGGCACTCATGGTATACTTGAGCCATTACGATCCGCGTGGGATCCTCTATTCGCAATACGTTCGGACGAGCCGAACCACTGGCGCTACGACAACTAAAACTAAATTACAGGAGCTCTTATGCAAGTACGACGAGTGGCGACAAGAGGCATTATTTTTAAAGATGGCAAGATGCTTTGCCAGCAGCTTAAAGCAGGCGACGACAATTCAAAACGCGATTACTGGTGTACGCCAGGCGGCGGCCTCGATATCGGCGAGTCGATCAAAGATGGGCTGTACCGGGAGATGATAGAAGAAACTGGCATTGCCCCAAAAATTGGCAAGCTTTTATTTATTCAGCAGTTTTCCGAAGACGGCGTTAAAGAACAGATGGAATTCTTTTTTCATATCGAAAACGCAGAGGATTACGAAGTGATCGACCTTAGCGCCACGACACATGGCGAGTTAGAAATCGAACATGTCGAGTTTGTCGACCCAACAAAACATAATGTCCTTCCGGCGTTTTTGCAGTCAATGGATATTCAGGCGCATATCGATTCTGGCGATCCAGTACACGTATACTACGAAACACACTAGACAATTAGCACGAGCTCAATACCGATAACGCCAAGTCTCTTTTGGTCACTAGAAGAATAAAACTGTGAGATTTGCGAAAGCAATTCCGCTACGCTCTTCCCGCCGAATTTCTGTGGGGAGTTACGTGTAAACATGTCTTCGAACGTTTGGTAACGCAAAAGCCCAACCACCCTTGCCTTTACTTGAATTTCAGGTTTTTCCGCGTGCGCAAAAATAATTTCATCACCAATAGAAATTTCTTGGCGCTTTGCGTCGTAGAGGCGCGATTCAATCGTTTTGGTGCCGGTGGCAATTGCGTTGAATGGCCGGTCACTGAGTTTCATAACATGTGTTTTCATAGAGAAATGTCCTCAACAAAAAACTCCGCAATTATTTGCGGAGTCCGAGGGCGGCGACGGTTGCTTTGTAACCTTCGAAGTCGTGCTTCTCGAGGTATTTTAGCAAGCGTTTGCGACGACCGACCATCTGAATAAGACCGCGACGAGCCATGTGGTCGTGCTTGTTGGTCTTTAGGTGCTCGGTAATCTCTTTGATACGGACAGTCAAAACTGAAGCCTGTGCCTGTGGGCTACCGACATCGTTTTTGTGAGTCTGTGTCAAAGCAAGTGCCTTGGCTTTGTTTTCTGCTGTAATCATCACGAGATATTGTAACAGAGTTGGAAAAATATTTCAACAGGTACCGCTAGCTGCGCCACTCTATCGTAAATCGATAGGTTTTCGCGGCACCTGGCGCCAGCACCTGATCATTTCCCGGCGTTGATTTTAAAAACGCGTATCCCTCCTTCGTTGGCTCTACGCAAACATATGATCCTAGTAGGTCCGTCCATATCGCCCAAGCTGTTAAATCTTTCGAGGTAAGTGTTATATGCCGCCCCAAAATTGATAGTTCCTGCTGCCCGCCAAAAATAAATTCGGTCTCGCCAAGCTCATCGAGTTTCCGCTTTTCGCCGTTAATGCGTACGCCATCGTGGCCGCCACGAGCGGTAAAATACGGGTGAAACCCCGGCGCAAAACGCAAAGGCTTTACGCCGTTATTTGTTATGGATAGTACGGCTGTTAGCTGGCGGTCTCCTAGCGTGTAGGTAACTGTCGCCTCTGTACCGGCATAGTCGCCGTCTTCTTTTTTAAGAGTTAATGTCGAAGAATTATCACTTTGCTCTTCAACTTCCCATGTACTCGTGCGTCCAAAGCCATGTTGCTCTAGGCCGCTATCGCCACCTGGCCCAAAATTTGGCAAGCACACGTGCATGCCACCACGCTTTTTCTGACTTCCATCGGCAGTTTTCAGCAGGCGTGTCGGGAACAAAACGTCGCCGTTGTCGTCTGATAGATTCGTTAGCCATGCGCCAATCGGATCGATAATCGCCTTCGTTTGCCCATGCCACAGTTCCATTTCCATCTCCCCTCCTAGTCTTTGACACCTAAATCACTCAATTTTTTCGCGTCCGCCACCGACCAGTCGTTAATTGCCGTGCGGCGTAGCTGCGTACAGTACGCGCCCGTTCCCAGCGCTTCGCCAATATCAACAGCAAGACTACGAATGTAGGTACCACTGCTAACATGGGTGCGAATTTTTATATTCGGGTAGTCGTATTCAATAAGATCGAGACTATAGACCGTCACGTTTCGTAGTGGGATTTCTACTTCTTGGCCGTCACGGGCGAGCTTGTAAGCACGCTGACCGTTGATTTTGATTGCGCTAAAAATAGGCGGACGCTGCGATATTTCACCTGTAAAACGAGCAAGTACATCCATGATTTCGCTTTGAGTTGACACTTTAGAATTGATATCAGTAAGATCCCCCTCTGGATCGCCCGTCGTACTGGTCTGCCCCAATCGGAATGTCGCCTCGTATACTTTGTCGAGTTTTGTATAATGCCCGGCGTTCTTACATTCCTTCCCTACCACAATAATCATAAGACCCGTCGCAAACGGATCGAGCGTGCCGGTGTGACCTACCTTCACCTTTTTGCCTGCTTCGCGGCTAAGAACACGCCTCACGCGCGCTACAACACCAAAACTCGTCATCTCGGCCGGTTTGTCAATTAAAAGAATGCCATCTGTCATGTTTATCTATTATACTAAATATATGAAAAAGATTATCTTTGGCGTTTTTGCCCACCCAGACGACGAGGCATTTATTGCCGCAGGCGCGCTCCTTACCGAAACGCGAGCCGGCGCCGAGCTTCACCTTATTAGTCTTACGAACGGAAGCGCTGGAGCCAACCCCGATAACTACCCAGATTTGGGTGCAGCACGCCTAAAGGAGTGGCAGAAAGCTGGTGATCTTTTAGGTGCTACTGGTATGCACCACCTTGGATTTATCGATGGCGAACTGACCAACAAAGATATGATTGAGGCTACTCGACAAATTAGAACAACGATAGAGGATGTCCTTGAAGGAACAACTGAGCCGTATGAGGCCGAAATTATGACATTCGACCTTACGGGTATTACTGGGCATATCGATCATATTGTCGCCTCACGCGCCGCTAGCCAGGTATTTTATACAAGCAAACAAACAAATCCGAATATCACCCGCCTGCGCTACGTTTGCCTTCCGCAAAGTATTTACCCTACTGTAAATACCGATTGGATTTTTATGGAACCAGGCCGTGCGCCTAGCGAAATAAGTGAGACTATCGATGCGCGCGCCCTCCGAGACGATATTTTGGCAGTTATGGGCGCCCACCATTCGCAGCGCAGCGACATGCAAGCCATGGTAAAAAGCCAAGGCGATAACCTTGGCTTACATTACTTTATCGTTAAGAACTAGCTTTGACCGGGAATTTTGAACTGAGCTGGGTCATTTGAGACCGGCTGAGTTGGCGCGGTTGGCGCCGGAGCCGAAGTTAGCATATCTTCAAGTTTTTCTGGTGGCAATGCACCCATTGGCGCGCCTACCCCGCCCGGTGCCTGGGGCATAGGTGGCAGGGTTGAAAAATCTGGAAGAGGCGGCATCGGAGGCAATGTTGCCGCAGGGGCCGGAGCCTGCGATGGCAAGGCATCAATAATTGCCTCTGGAGGAGGTGTTGGCGTGAACGGCACCGCACCAAATGCAGCATTTACTGCATCACGCGCTTCTTCGTGAGGTGCGCGGTTTTGTTTGTCGAGCTCTTCAAGAGTTGGCGTTGGAGCTAATGCTGGTGCGGGCGGCTGAATTGGAGCAGCGTAACCTGCAGCAGGCTCATTTACCGTAGGGAGAGTCGATTCCCTGAATGGATCGACCATAGGAGGATCTTCCTCTTTCTGCGAGGCCGCGTTAAGCGGTGACTGGAACGTAGGCGCACTATTGTCGCCAATGTAGCTATTACCACTATTGTGGCTCAGAATCGTTCGGTTGCGGTCGTCCTCGACAGCACGGCGCTTGTCTTCGGCTGCTTGTTCGGTTGTTGCATTAAGCGTCCCCCCCAAGCTTGGCGCCTGGTCGTCGCCATGCCATTGATCGGTTGCCACTGCTGTAGCGACCGGAGGTGTTGTTGCTTCATTCGGCTTCTGTTCTGCCGCTTCGTTCATCTCGGCGTTAGCTTCGGCCAAATCTTTTTGAAGATCTGCTACCGAAGGAGTTGCCGCCGAAGTACCTAGCTGTTTGGCCAAATTTGCCTCAGCGATTTTGGCCGCTTCTTCCTGCCTTTTGGCCGCCTCTTCTTTTGCGCGCCTGTCCAAGTCGTCTTCGGCCACCTTAGTGGCGTCATCTTGGTTTTCAGCAGCAGTCTGCTCGGCAACTTCGTCGAGATCACCCTCTTTTTCGTGAGAGATTGTCAAAGAACCGTCATCGGCTTTTTTAGCTGACTTTTCTTCTTTTTTTGCTTCTGCCGCCTGCTTTTTGTTTAATTTCGTCGATTCACCCTCTGATAGATCGGTTGTACCATCGGAGTTCTTAGTTTCGCTGGAAGTCGCTGCTTGAGTCTCTGCGTCGGGACCAATAGCATGCGCTTCTTCCAATTTAGATGCAATAAGTTGCTGGTTAGCACCCGCCGACATAAGCTGCGCCGCCATTGTCATAACGCGCGATGTCGTGTGGCTGTTGCTAAACCTATCCGTTGCAGCAACAATACCCGTTAGAAATGCCGTGGCAATTTGCTCGTCAAGAAGCCCCTTGTCGCTTTTAAGCGCTTCGCAAAGACTTACTAGCATTTCGCTGAGGCTACTGGCGTTTTCTTCGCGCCAATCTATCGTGCCAAGTTCACTCTTGTCCGCGCCGGCACTCATTGTCACCACCGCAGCATCGTGCAAAATCCTGCCATGTGCCGCCAAGGCACCGTCAAGATAATCTTTGTTCTTTACGCCAAGCGCAAGCACCAGCTCTACGTTGTAGTCACCCTGGCTAAAATCGAGGTCGTCGCTACTGATCGTAGTGCGGTATGGCGTGATAAAAATTTTAACGACATCGCCTTCTACCTTGTAGCGTAGATGATCGGCTTTTTCCTTATCGAGAGCGATAATAAAATCACGAAGACTATCGACGGTGTTTTCGAATGTTTTTTGCGGGTCAAGAAACGTAATCGCAGGAGGAATCGCCCCACTAAACACTGCCGTGGCGTGCTTGTTCATCTTGTTGAGAAGTAGCGTCAAACCTAGCGCCGCACTTAATTCATCTACCGATGGATTAGTACTCACGGTGACCAAAATATTGCTATTGCCTTTGATCTTGTCGACGATTTGCTGCTTGGCGCCTGTATCGTTCATTAGTGGTGGTTCCTATTTTTATTTCTATCGATTTTGAGTTCACTATACCATAAGTAGTTTACAACAGTCAATTTTATCACTCTTTCTATTTATATCTTCTCTCTTATTGCTTTAATACATAAAAATGATATTATAATATTGAAACCTGTGCCTACATAGGAGTTGCCGACATGGCTGGCAAGCCGCGTGGAATTGACCTCTACTACCACACGGAGGGTGACGGCACAGCGGAAAGCCCCGCTGTCGTCGGATTCACCTTCCTGAACGCTCTCGCCGCACCGTCTATCGAGGCGCTCCGCCGCCAACTCCCTTCCAGCGTCGTACTGGAGCCGAGGGAGAGCAGCGGCAGCTTCAAGATCACCGGTGCCAATCCGGCGATGACGCGTGGCGAGATCACGAGCATCTACTACAAGCTCGTACAGGACAACCGCTGGATCAGCACGCATCAGGGCTGATCCAGTCCCCGCCCACGCTGGGCGCTGACCTGCCGTTCTGGCGGTGTCGGCGCCCGGTGTGGGCTCGTTTTAATTCACACGGTGTAATACGCCAGTCAACGCTTTACAATTTATGCGTTTTCCTCTATAATCACTTCTTGATTGTATCTATAAATCTATAAGTAAAAGGAAACCTATGCCAATCATTAAATCTGCCATTAAACGAATGAAGCAAACTGCGAAGCGTCGCGACCGTAACGTCGGTATCAAGCGCGACATCAAAGAAGCAGTTAAGGCATTTGTTACTAAGCCAAGCAGCGAAACGCTTAGTGCCGCTCACAGCGAGCTCGACACTGCAGTTAAAAAGAAGCTTCTTAAAAAGAACACTGTTGCTCGCCGCAAAAGCCAGCTTGCAAAACAAGCTAAGGCTGCGGGCGTAAAGCTTGCACCAGCTAAAAAGACCACAGCAAAGGCAGTTGCAAAACCAGCAGTCGCTAAAAAGCCTGTTGCCGCTAAAGCCCCTGTTGCAAAAGCTGCCGCAAAGCCAGCAGCTGCTAAAAAAGCTCCAGCCAAGAAGCCTGCCGCTAAAAAGCCGGCAGCTAAAAAAGCCGAGAAATAATCTCGCCATTCTCTTCAAAAATACGCCGATCATTGTCGGCGTATTTTTATATGTTTGCTATTTTTACAAGCAGACGTTCAATAAGCAGCCATGGATCTTCGGCCGACGTTTTCATGCTGGCATCTGCCTCGGCAAATGCCGCACTCACCTTTTTGCCGCCCGCTACCCCAAGCTTGCCCGCGTACGGCGCCAACTTAGATAGCGCAAATGGATGCGCGCCTAAATCTTTCGCTACTTCGGCCGACGTCCTTCCTTCTGCTACACAAAGCGCAGCCAGCTGAAAGCCCTGGGTGCCAAGCAGCCCAAATAATCGATACGGATCCTCCGTAAGTTCAAGCGTTGCAAGCATTTTTTTCACTTTTAGCGAATCGCCCCGAAGCGCCCCTTCGAAAACATTAAACACGTTCTCCATAGGGTTCGCCTCGATAATATCTTCGATAAGTTCGGGGGTTACCGTTTGCATGGCGGCAAGCTTTTCGAGGGCACGATAGAGAAGCCATTGGTCTACCCCTACCCTTTCAACAAGTAGGCGCATACATTTTTTATCCAGATTAAATCCTAGACTTGCCGCCTCTTGCTCTACCCATCGCTGGGCCATTAGGCTGTCGCGATCGGTCCATATCTTTGACTCGTAAACTTCGGCCGCTTTTTGCAGCTGCTTATAGGTTTTCGTGCGTTTGTCGGGCTTCGTTTCTACTAACATCAGGTGAACATCGTCGGTCACCCGCGTTGTCCAATCGCCAAAATCATTCCACAACGTCTTGTTTTCAGAGAGCCCGCGAATAATCACAAGGCGCTTGCTTGCAAATAGCGTTCCGCCCATCAGAAGGTCAGGCAGCTGTCGCAGTTCGAGCGTCGCGCCGTCAAATCGCTCTGGTGAACCCTCAAACTCGGCGATAAGCTGCTTTATTTTGCGCTCATTCTCGAAACTATTCTCGCCAGTAATCAGCGTGATCATACGTTTTCCACCTGGCAGTGTGGACAAATATGGGTACCTCGCCCCGCCGCCTTGAATTTGACTATCGTTTCGCCGCATCGCGGGCACTCTTTACCTTCTCGTCTAAAAACGCGGGCGAAATCCAGATAACTCCCCCGCTTGCCTTCGGAATTGACATAATTCTTGTCGGTACTGCCACCCTTTTCGATCGCCATGTTCATAACCATTCGAAGTTCGGTGTATAACTTCTGAAACTCATCATGCGTAATAGTATTTACGAGCCGCTTAGGATGAATTTTGGCTCCCCATAAACTCTCATCGGCATAAATATTGCCGACACCCGCAATTACCGACTGATCAAGCAGCGCTGCTTTTATACTGGTTTTCGCGCGCCTCGTAAAACGCGCCGCAAATTCCTCGGGCGTAAAGTCGGCCTCTAGCGGCTCGGGGCCAACTTTTTTCATAAAATCGAGGTTCTGAACCTCTAGTTTTGGCATCAGTTTCACCCAGCCGAATTTTCGCTGGTCGTTAAAATAGAGGTGCGAAGTATCGCCAAACGTAAACGTAACGCGAGTCGATTTATCTGGCAAATCGCCAATCAAACTCTCGTTTGGGTGCCCCGCGCCAAACGCCGTTTCGCCACGAAATACCAACTGGCCGGTCATCTTTAGGTGAATTACCAGCGTGTAATCCGTCGACAAATCGATCAATAATACCTTTGCACGCCGTCGCACATCTGTTATTGTCGCGCCTATTAAAAAGCTGCGAACATCGGCGGTCGAATTAGGAAACCCCTTTGGGGTGTCGTGCTCTACCGCTGTTATTTTACGGCCGATAATAAGCTTGCTAAGCCCGCGGCGAATCGTCTCTACCTCGGGAAGTTCAGGCACGCCCCGCCTCCAGCAAGCTCATAAGGTCAGCCTCGCATTGTTGGGCGCTCGCACACACCAATCCGTGCATTCCGATAGCCTTTGCACCATCAACATTCCTCAAGATATCATCGATCATAATACATTCCGACGGCTCTAGTCCTAGTTTTGCGGCCGCAAGGTGGTAAATATCGGCATTTGGCTTAACCATACCTACCTCGCTCGAAAGAATAACGGTATCAAAAAGCTTCGTTAGTTCGTCTGGCGTAAAAAGCGTATTTATGCGACCACGCCCCACGTTGCTAAGTAGCGCAATCTTATACTCACCGTGCAAACGGGTAGCCAGCGCAATCACATCTTCGTTGCGAATACACTGCGCCTGAATAATATCGCGTACTTCGCTCCCTGGCCTATCCAAAAGTATCCCCACTTTATCCACATACTCCTTTTCAGAGAGGTATCCGTAGTCTGAACTGTGGCTAAGATCATTTAATTCTTGCAGATGCTCAGGCGGTACAATTGAACGAAGGTAGTCTAAACTACCGTGGCACAACACTCCAAAACAATCAAAAATAATACCGCGTATCACCTTACTAGTATACGCGGTATGGGGTTATAAATCGACTGCCTTAAGAAGGTCTTTGCTTGCAGGGATTTGCTTTAGGAATAATCCTTCAACCTGCGAAATACTGGCTTTAAATGAACCTGGCGAACCTTTGCATGTAGAGGTCCAGAGTCGCTTTACGACATTTGTACCCTCAAGCACTTCGTATTCGTATACCTGGCCAGTCGCACAGATACCACGGGTGTCATCTTTGTCCCCAGTGAGCGCCTCGCCCTTCATGTAGTTTGCCTTGTCGAGTGCGTAAACGAACTCTTCGTAGGCTTTATTGTTGTTATTGTAACGCTT
Source organism: Candidatus Saccharibacteria bacterium (assembly GCA_016432585.1). Classification (NCBI taxonomy): domain Bacteria; phylum Candidatus Saccharimonadota; species Candidatus Saccharimonadota bacterium. The sequence goes on from CP066696.1 coordinate 881,156, forward strand.
TGTAGCGATACTGCTTTCTAGGTAGCCTTTATAGGTGGTAAGCGTGCGATTACCAGGGGTGACGGTAACGCGATACGAGCGAAAGTCTTCATCGGCCACAATCGCACCGCGAACAGTCATACGAACACTACGATCAGAAGATATAGTAAGCAGCGCGTCGCGCCCAACATCTACCTGCGACTGAGCGGCCGGATCGTCTCCGCCAAAAATAGCACGCCCAACAGATACAAGCGCTGCAATAGCGATCGCCACAACAATCAATACAAGAATGACTGGAAAGATTCGAGATCGGTTACCGTTATACATGGTTTTATTTAATCACCTTTATGCTTATTTGTCAATTAATTGCGTGCGAATACTCTTTTACTCTACCTAGAATAATACACCACTAAAGTAATTTATTCATCAACAACGTCGGCTATAACTCACCCCAGTTTTTGCCAATACCAACATCTACCTTTAGCGGGATTTTGAGCTCTGGGTAAATGTTTTCCATGGTATCTTTTAGGATTTCGGCCACTTTTTCGGCGTTTTCAGCTGGGCATTCTACTAAAATACTGTCATGCACCTGCAGTACTTGCTCGCCAAGGTCACCTAGGTGCTCATCTACCTTTAGCATCGCCATTTTCATAAGGTCGGCCTCGGTACCCTGAATCGGCATGTTGGCAGCGGCGCGCTTTGCACCTTCGCGCACCATAAAGTTGCTGCTGTTTACGTCTGGCGTTGGGCGACGACGGCCAAAGTAGGTCTCGACGTAGCCTTCGTTTTTTGCTTTTTCTAGCGTGTCGTCAATAAACTTGCGGATTGGCGCGCGCAAAGTAAAGTACTGGTCGATAAACGTTTTTGCTTCGGTAAAACTCATGCCAGTGGCCGCACTCAACCCGTGAGGACTCATGCCGTAGAGCACGCCAAAGTTAATCACCTTTGCGGCGCGGCGCTGCCCTTTCGTGACGTCATCTACTGGCACACCATAGGCTTCGCTGGCGGTTTTTGTGTGAATGTCGATTCCGGTTTTAAAGTCGGCAATCAGCTTTTCGTCACCCGCTAGAATTGCGGCTAAGCGAAGCTCGAACTGTGAATAGTCGGCGCTAACAAACACCTTGTCGCCATCTGGAATAAAGGCTTCACGAATCTTGCGACCAAGCTCGCTGCGCACCGGAATGTTCTGCAGGTTTGGATTGGTGCTCGATAAACGACCCGTACTCGCCACGTCTTGGTTAAAGGTAGTGTGAACACGCGACTGGTTATCTGCCTGAAGTGGCAGCGTATCGATATAGGTATTTTTAAGCTTAGCAAGCTCACGCGTGCGCTCGATTAACTCAACAATTGGGTGTTGGCCGCGCAGCTTGTCGAGTTCTTTCTGCCCGGTACTGTGCCCTGTTTTACCTTTTTTAATTCCCGCTGTCGGCAGCTGTAATTTGGTAAATAACACCTCTGAAAGCTGCGCCGGACTACCGATATTAAACTCGTAGCCAACCATGGCATACATTTCTTGTTCAAGCTTTTTGTGTTCATCGCCAAGCTCCTGGCTCATTTTAGCCAGTAAATCCTTGTCAATTTTCAGGCCCTTACTTTCCATGCGATAGAGCATGTATGTCAGCGGAAAATCTAGTTCGTAGGCGACTTTTGCTATCTTTGGCTCAGCCGTAAAACCTTTCGCCTGTGCCGCGTAAATACTCCAAAGCGACGCCATCACCTGCCCGGCGTTGGTTTCGTCGAGGGCTTCTTCGCCCGCAAGCGCGCCAATCGTACGGTCACGCATAAGCGGATCGAGCAAAAAGGCCGCTTGGCGAATATCGTGAATCGTATCAAACCGCACCTCTACGCCCTGCTTGTGCGCCGTGTGGTATGTTTCTTTTATATCGTAGGCAATAACTTTCACCATTTCGAGCGCGCGCCAAATGCTACTGTCGATATCGGCGAGTGGCGCCACAGCCACCGTCTTTTTATCGAGCGAAAGCCACACGGTATCGTTTGCAACGTAGAGCAACGCTTCGGCGCCAGCATCGAGCGAAAGTGTTTTTGGCCATTCAACCTCTTTAAGTGCAGGAATTGTTGGTTCTTTTATAGAATCGAACAGGCTACCTTGCGGAGACTGCTGCATATGCTTTGGCAAGCGACGTAGCAGCGAGGTAAATTCAAACTTTTTTAGCAACTCGGCGAGTTTTGCCGTATCAAGATCGTGAGCATCCATGTCGTCAAGGTTTAATGGAATCGGCGCATCGCACCAAATTCGCCCCACTTCGCGGCTAAGAAATGCCGATTCTTTGCCAGCCTCAAGCTTTTTAGCAACGCTTGGCTTAATATCATCGAGATGCTCGTAGATTCCCTCAAGCGTGGTAAATTCTTGTAGTAATTGCACTGCGGTTTTCTCGCCAATACCGGGAACGCCGGGAATATTATCACTGCTATCACCCTTTAGCGCCTTAAGATCAAGTAGTTGATCAACCTTAATTCCGTACTTATCTTCAAGGTAACTCACATTGAACTGCTCGATATCGGTAAAACCTTTTTTAAGCGCATACACGTGCGTTAGCGGACCAACCAGTTGCAGCATATCGAGGTCACTAGTAATAAGGCAAGTTTCGATATTTTGCGCGCTCGCCTGCTGCGCCAAACAACCCATAATATCATCAGCCTCATAATCGTCCACTTCGTAGAGCGGCCAGTTACAGGCTTCAAGCAGTTCGTTAAGCATTGGAATCTGCGCAAAAAAATCGTCTGGTGGTGTTTTGCGGCCTGCTTTGTACGTTGGCAGCAACTCTAAACGGCGGCGGATACTCGTTCCCTTTTTATCCCATGCAACCGCAACGTAATCGGGCTCGAGCTTTTTCATAATCTCGAGAGCAAGACTGGCAAACCCATACACTCCGCCCGTAGGCGTACCATCACGCAAACTAAGCCCCGGCATGGCGTAGTAGCCGCGGTAAAAGACACTTTTTCCATCGATAACAACAAGGCGCTTCATAGTACTAGTATACTTCATCTGTTACACTAGAGATCATGAAACATCACGAAAATGTAAAAATTGTCGCGTTTGTTGGCCTTGCGGGCAGCGGCAAAAGTACGGCTGTCGACTATCTTACCGAAAAAGGCTATCCAAAAGTTTACTTTGGCGGGATCGTTCTTGAAGAGGTTAAAAAACGAGGTCTCGAACTAACGCAGGAAAACGAACAACCAATACGCGAAGAACTTCGCGCCAGCGAAGGCAAAGATTTTGTCGTTCGCCGTATTATTACCCAGGTTCACGACCTTATTGTCGCTGGGCAGCACCGAATTGTTGCCGACGGCCTTTACAGCTGGACCGAATACAAAGCACTTAAACACGAATTTCCTGGCGAACTAACAGTTATCGCCGTCGTTGCACCAAAACATCTGCGTAAAAGCCGCATGGCTAACCGCCCCGTTCGCCCGCTTACTTCAGAGCAAGTCGATCAGCGAGACTGGGCTGAAATCGAAAATATCGAAAAAGGTGGCCCGATTGCTATCGCCGACCATTACATTATTAACGATGGAACGGTCGAAAAATTACACGAGCAACTCGATAACGAACTCAATCATATCGAATTTTACGATCAATAAGACTGTGAATAAAAAAACCGCCGAATTACCGGCGGTTTTTTATTTAGCTTTTAACCTAGATATTCGTGAAGTTTCTTGGCGTCTTTGTGCTTGCGAAGTTTAGCAAGCGCCTTTGCTTCGATTTGGCGAATACGCTCGCGGGTAACGGCGAATTCCTGCCCTACTTCTTCTAGCGTGTGGCTTTTACCGTTTTCAAGACCAAAACGCATCTTTACAATTTTTTGCTCGCGATCAGAAAGCGTTGAGAGGATTGACTGAACTTGCTCTTTTAAAAGCTGGCTCGTTGCCGATTCTTCTGGCGTCGCGCCGTCTTCGTCTTCGATAAAGTCACCAAGAACACTATCTTCGTCTTCGCCGTCGCGGCCAACGCCTGCATCAAGACTCGTAATATCCTGCTTGATTTTAATAACGTACTCAACCTTGTCCGGCTCCATCTCGAGCTCTTTTGCCAGCTCTTCGATAGTCGGCTCGCGGTTAAGTTCTTGGGTCATGCGGCGCTGTGTGCGAAGCAGTTTGTTGATTGTTTCAACCATATGCACCGGAATACGAATCGTACGCGCCTGGTCAGCAATCGCACGGGTAATCGCCTGGCGAATCCACCATGTAGCGTACGTACTAAACTTAAATCCTTTGTCTGGGTCGAATTTTTCTACCGCACGCAAAAGCCCGGTGTTACCTTCCTGAATAAGGTCAAGAAAATCTAGTCCGCGGCCACTGTAACGCTTGGCGATAGATACCACAAGACGCATGTTCGCCTCGGCCATTTTATCTTTGGCTTTTTTGTCGCCAGCAACAACTTTTTGCGCCAATGCTAGCTCTTCTTCGGCGTTTAGTAGTGGGATTTTACCAATTTCGCGAAGATACAAACGAACGCTGTCGTCGGATACGTCGTCGAAATACTGGCCGCTGTTCAGCGTATCAATATCGTCTTCTTCTTCGTCAACGAGCTCATCTAGCGCTGGTTCGTCGAGGTCGCTAAGGGGGCCACCGCTTGCATCAATCACCTTGTCATCGTCGGATGCTGGTGGAAGGGTTGTATTTTTAGGCATTATTTCTCTCCTTAATTAATTGCTCTCGCAGTTTTGTGGCTTTGTCATCATCACCGATCGCATCGGCTTCTTCGATCTGTTTTTCTAACTGTTGTATTTTGTGGTTTTTTGTTAACATCCTCAGGACTTGAGCTGCGGAATCAATTCGTGATTGTTCATTCCAGTACAGTGTATCAACGTCGGGGTTTAATAGTAACATTGTCACATACTTTTCGTGTTCTTGCAACTCTGGTGGAATGCCGTCGAGCGGTTTGCCAAGATGTTTCACGATATAGGTCGCCACTGCGCGCTGATCGTCGATAGCAAATATCATGGGATCGACACCCCTAAATAAATCCTGCACATGAATATCCCGGCACGCAACCGATAGAAGCGACTCTACGTTCTTATCGCGTTTTACCGGCGCAGGTATCTTATATGATGCCGGTTTTTGCACTTGTTTTTGCGGCTGAGCTTCTTCACGTTTTACCGATTGAAGCTTCGTTTTAATCGCCTCGAGCGACGACCCTGTAATTGCCGCGATCTTCTGCTCGTAATGGTCACGCTCTACCGCGTCGTTCAGCCCGCGAACAACTTGTAGTGCAGCCGTGGTAAATGCACGCTTACCGCTTGCCGTCGTAATGTCCTCGCGCTTGCCATATTGCATCAAAATCCAATCAACCGCAGGCTCGGCGGTATCGATAGCTTTCTGCCACAAAGCAGGATCTTTTTGAATGAGTTCGTCGGGATCTTTAAATCCTTCGGGAAGCGTAATGATCGTTAGCTCTACACCCACTTCGCTCGCAATAGGAATCGCCCGTTCGGTCGCCGCAATACCTGCTTTGTCGCCATCGAACGCTAGGCGAACATTACCCGTAAGCCGGCGGAGCGCACGCAGGTGGTTTTCGGTCATTGCCGTCCCCGCCGTTGCCACAACACCCAGAATCCCCGCCTGATGGCTACTGACAACATCAAGATTTCCTTCAACAATCACCGCGTAATCGTTAGTACGGATCGCTTCTTTCGCCTGACTCAAACCAAACACATGGCGGCCTTTGTCGTATAAAATCGTCTGCGGCGTATTAAGGTATTTTGGTGCGTTCGGATCGTCGGCGATAATACGCGCCGTAAAGCCAATCACCTGTCCCGCGCCGTCCATAAGCGGTACTGTCATGCGGCCACGGAACATGTCACCACCAAAACGGTTTGTTAGGCCGGCATCGCTCAGCTCGCTGCGACTAAACCCTTTTTTAGATAAAAACTGCACCAAAGCATCGCCCGCAGTCGGCGCGTAGCCGATTTTAAAATCCTGTACAATTTGTTTTGAAAGGCCACGCTTTTTAAAAACGTATTCCAAGGCATGCTGATTTTTTAACAGGCTGTGCTGATAATAATTCGCAGCCAGTTCATGCGCCTCTAGTAAGCGTTTTTTACGCCGTGCTAGATCTTGATTGCCTTTAGACTCGTACAGGCTAAGATCGACGCCAGCTTTGCGTGCCAAATGTTCTAACGCCTGACGAAAGTCCATCCCCTCTACTTCCATCACAAAACTAAAAACGTCACCGCCTTTGTTTGAGGAAAAGTCGTGCCAGATATGTTTGTCGGGGCTCACAAAAAAACTCGGCGTTTTCTCACCGCTAAACGGGCTAAGCCCCTTAAAGTTACGCCCTGCGCGCTTCAGCTGGACATATTCCCCCACCACATCCTCGATATTGAGGCGCGCGCGTACTTCTTCCTTGGCGTCCTGCATGGTTTTATTATATCACCCTTTACCTCTGTTACCCGCATATGCTTTAATAGAAGCAGTATGTATCCAGACCAAAATCAAAACCAGCCACCAGTTCAACCACCCACACAACCTGGGCAGCAACCGCAGTACTCTATCGATTACCTAAATCAAATTGCTCCACCAGCTAAAAAACCCGGCATGAACAACCGAATTTTTATTTTTCTTGCTGGTGGTGGCCTGCTACTTGCGGTGATTATTGGATTCTTCTCACTTATCAACAGTGGCACTGGACCAACCGAAAAAATGCAAACCCTTGCTGCACGCATAGAAGCTCTTCATACCGTCTCTGACAAATCTCAAAAAAATATTCAAAGCGGCGATCTTCGCAGCACGAATAGCAACCTTACCGTATTTCTTACGAACGCCTACCGTGACATCGCAGAGCCACTCGACACCAACAATGTCGACATAAAAAACATCGACAAAGAAATCGCTGCCGCCGAAGAGACCGCAGCAGAAGAGCTAACACAAAAGCTCGAAGATGCCCGGCTAAACGCCGTTTTTGACCGCGTCTATGCGCGCGAAATGGCCTACCAGCTCGATAAAGTTGCTGCCCTTATGAAAGATATTTACGGATCAGTTAAAAGCAAATCCCTCAAGGATTTCCTTGTCTCTACCGATACAAACCTGCAACCACTTAAAAAGCAGTTCTACGATTTTAGCGCCGAAAGCAACGAGTAGCGCTACTTCTCTGCGACAAGTTGGTAGCTAAGATTTGCAAGATCTTTAATTTCGTCGTCAGCCAACTGGCCTGTACAAATAATCGTATTCCAGTGTTTTTTATTCAGGTGATACCCCGGAATAACCGTTTCGTACTTCTCGCGCAATATTTCAGCGAGCTGCGGATCGCACTTTAAGCTTACACGAAGCGGCGTACTGCCATCCTGAATAATCGCGAACATCTTGCCTTCGCCGGTTTCTTTGTGGCCGATTTTATAGACCGACGTGCCTTCGCCAAACGGAAAATCAAGCCACGTGTTTGGAAAACTAAGAAGATATTCTTCGATTTGTTTATGCGTCATATACTCATTCTACAGATAGAGCACTAGGGTTGGCAACAGGAAGTTCTATACCCTCACCTTTTTCAGGTAGTATTCAAGCTCCATAATACTGCCACGGATATCCCCGATCGCACGGTGATCTTGCGGTTTTGCGAATTTTTTGCCGTACTTTCCTTCAAACACAACCTTCCACGCACTAACGTCGAGCATGCGGTAATGTAGCTTGGCATCGAGGCGCGGCCAATGCGACACAATAAACCGCCTGTCCATATGAATGGAGTTGCCTGCAAGAAGCACGGGCACGCCCTCTTCAAAATGCTCGTCAATAAATGCTAGTAGATCATCTTCTACCTCAACAAGATCCTTGCCTTTGGCATTTTGCGATACAAGCCCATTGCGTGAATCGGGGTTTGCATCCCAAAAAACACTATTCGCCTGCAAGCGTTCTTCGAGGTTCATTTCTTCGTTTTTAATAATCCCCTCGTAAATTGCAATTTCTTTAAACTCCCAATCGGTTGCAATTGCAGCAACCTCCATAATGTAGTCGTTCTCGGCATCAAGGCCGGTCATCTCAAGGTCGATCCAAATAATCTTTGCTTTTTTAGTCATACTCCTATTGTACTCCTTTGGAGTCGGGCGTAAATTTCAAGCTAAGCGAGTTAATACAAAAACGTTTATCTGTTGGGGTATCAAAACCTTCCCCCTCGAATATATGACCAAGGTGACTGCCACAGTTCGAGCACGTCACTTCAGTACGTGACATCCCCAATGTCTCGTCGGTATGAAAATCGACAGCACCGGGCGTCGCATCGTAAAAACTCGGCCACCCGCATGCGGCGTCAAACTTGGTTTTACTATCAAATAAAATCTGGCCGCAAGCCCCACAAGCATACACACCGTCAGCGTACAGGCCATCGTACTCACCACTAAAAGGCGCTTCCGTTCGCCTTTCTCGAAGTACCGCAAACTGCTGCGGACTGAGAATCTTACGCCACTGCTCGTCTGTTTTCTCTACTTTCGCCATACCACCCCTCCTAAAATAGTGCGCTCTACAAAAAAGTATATCACTTTGGTGAAAATGCACTGGAGGAAAGCGCGGCGGGCGGGCGGTGAGTCGGCGACCCTCCGCCCGCCCCGAAAGTCAGCTCTCTTGCGCGGGACAGATCGTGATGTGCGTCGGGGTCCTGACGACAGTGACGCGCTTGTCCTCTTCGAGCTTCTTCAGAACGCCGAGGACTTCGGAGCGGTTACGACCGCTCATCCCCAGGACATTCATCAGGCGATGGTGCTGCACGCACACCTCGCCCTCCCGCTCAACCTTGTCAAGAATCGTCTTTCTGACACTCGCCACTTTTCCTCCAGTGGTCAGCCGGGATGGGCGATTCCCATACCCGTACCGTCTCGCTCTAGAAACAAAAAACCGAGGAGTTATCCTCGGCGGTGTTTCTGGTGCGATGAACCGAAAACTACGTCGCCGAGCGGTCGCTAAAAACAATCGTGAGAAGCTCAGACTGTTGATATGCGATGCTTGTTGCCGCCGTTTTCATAAAATATAGTATATCATAGAGACGACAACTCGGCAAAATCAACTACATGCGCTCAGGAATCTCGATGCCAAGCACACCAAGGCCGTGACCAAACACATGACTCACCTTTTGTAGTAGCGCGATACGCGCAGCTTTTTCATCATCTTTTACATCGCCGGTAGCAACCGGCGTATTTTCGTAGTAGCGATTCATCTCACGGGCGAGTTCGTACATATAGGTAGCGATTTTATGCGGCTCCAAGTCACGCGCACTCACGCGGATAACATCTGGATATTCGAGTAATTTTGCGATAACCGCTTTTTCAGCCTCATAATCATAGTCGTCAAACGAAACACTTGTCGCTTCACGATTGTCGGAAATAATTTTATTCACACGCACTGCCGCGTATTGAATGTATGGTCCGCTAAACCCAGTAAGCGCAAAGATCGTTTTCCAGTCGAACAAAATATTGGTACGTCGGTCGGCAGTAAAGTCGCTAAACTTAATAGCGCCCAAGGCGATTTTTTTCACGTCGTCATCTGACACGTCGCGCCCTTCTACGATCTCTTTGGCTTTTTGCTCGGCGGTATCAAGCAGCTCTTCCATCAAGACAACACCCTTACGGCTGCTCATTTTTTCCCTTGTGCCGTCTTCATTCACCTGGTCGATCATGCCAAACCACAGGTGGATAAGCTCTGTTTTAATACCGAGCTTTTTCGCCATCGCAAACAGCTGCGTAAAGTAAAACTGCTGCTCACTCCCTACTGCGTATATCACTCGGTCTGGGTGCCATGTCTCTTCACGATAAAGAATCGTCGCAAGATCGGTCGTAGCGTACAGCGCCGCACCATTCGATTTTTGTACCAACAGCGGTACATCAAACCCATCAAGTGGCACAATAACCGAACCGTCGTCATTTTTCACCGCTACACCAGTCTCTAGCAGTTTTTGAACAGCCGCTTTTCCCTTGGGCGCAAAAAATGCCTCGCCTAGCTCAAAGTCGGTCGATATTTTTAGCCGGTCCATAATTTCATGAATATGCGCCAGCGAAATCTCGTTAAAGCGCTTGCTGTAACGAGCCGCTTCTTCGTCGCCCGCCTCTAGCTTTATAAGCCAGTCCTGCACCCGGTCGGCAAGCGTTGTCTCGCCGCGCTCTTTTTCTTCTTTAAGCGCTTTTTTCGTCTGAATATACACCCTACCAAGTTCGTAAACGCCATCTTGAGTCAGCTTTTCTTCGCTGCTAAATGCCAAAAAGCCAACAACCCACACACCAAACGGCGCGCCGTAGTCGCCTAAGTGATTGTCGGTAATTACCTTCCAACCCGTCGCCTCCATAAGGCGTTTTGCAGCCCATCCTTGGTTTCCAGGGCGAAGATGCCCAATACTGTACGGCTTGGCCATATTCTGGCTAGGGTATTCAACAACCACGGTCTTCCCCTCACCTTCGCGGCTTTCGCCAAAGTTTGGCAACCAGGCAGATTCCAGTTCGCCTGCCAGGCTTCGCGCCGCAACGCGGAGGTTGATAAAACCAGGGCCAGCGATAGTTACCTCAGAAAAATCGCCACTCTCACGCAGCTTTTCAACAATCTGGCCCGCAATGTCACGAGGACTCTTACCGAGTGGCTTTGCAAGCTGCATCGCTACATTCGTTGCATAGTCACCAAACTGCGGGTCAGGACGCGTCAATACTACCGATATATCGGTATCGAATAATTCTTTTATGAGGAGGGAGATTTTCGTTTCCATTACCACCATTATAACAGAGGTAAATAAAAACCGAATCCTTTTACCTTACTTAACAAACCCTATTCTTCACTAGGCTGCTGCTCGGGGAGCGACAACTCGTTGGTCGAGACAACGCTAAGGCCCTTGACGTTGTGCATCAAAACACGCAGCGCGTCAAAATCTTCGCTGGTGATTGTTGGCTCTGCTGTTATGTCTTCTTCTGCCATGCTTTTTTGTTTTTAATACTTTCAATATAAACATTAGCATTTTTACCGTCTAATGTCAATCCCTTGGCGCCCACACCCCTACCCGCTATAGTAAAGACATGAGAAAAACCACAAGCGGTTTTACCATTGTAGAATTGCTGATCGTTGTCGTTATTATCGCCATTCTGGCGGCTATTACGATTGTCGCCTACAACGGAATCCAACAACGTGCCAAGGTCTCGGCGCTCGTTAGCGGGCTCAAAGCGTCCGATAAGGCTTTGCGACTTTACGCAACCGATCAAGGCTTTAATACATGGCCGCGAGATAATGCGATTATCTCGGGATATACTAACCCCACACTCCAAACATTTATCGCTCAAACCACCACATTTAAAAACTATATGCAAACAGCGCCGAATGTTGCAAACTCCCCTACGCTTTCATGGTTTTACGACAACGACGACGACATAAAGCCGGCGTGTGGATCCCGTTACAATGGCACCAATATCATTATTATTGGCCTCGACCAATCAACGGCCGAGGCAGTAGATGCAACGCTCGATGACGGTGATATAGCCTGTGGCAAAGTGCGCTACACCACCGTCGACTCGTATCTTTTTTACACGCTCAGCTACAGTTCCGTTATGGAATAGTCTATCTTTTTTTCGCTGCCTTGATCAAACCCAAAAAAAGCGGGTGCGCGCGCAGAGGACGGCTCCGGAATTCGGGGTGCGCCTGAGTAGCGACAAAGTAATCGTTCGCCGAGGCCTCAACAAACTCAACTAACTTCCCATCTGGCGAGGTGCCGCTTATCGTAAGACCACCCTTTTCAATCTGTTGAACAAACTTTTGATTCACCTCGTAACGGTGGCGGTGACGTTCGGTAATTTGTCTCGCTGCATAAAGCTTTTCAGTAAGTGTGCCCTTCTTAAGCTTTGCCGGATAATTACCAAGACGCAGCGTTCCACCGGTCGACTCTTTGCCAGCCTGACCGTCCATAATGTACACAACGTCGCTCTTCGTCGGCCCAAATTCGGTACTATTTGCATCTTTTACCCCTGCTTTTCGCGCAGCAGCAATCACCGCCACCTGAAGCCCCAGGCAGATACCAAGGTACGGTACGTTGTTATCGAGGGCATACCCGGCCGCGGCAATCTTTCCCTCTACTCCGCGCGAGCCAAACCCGCCAGGAACAAGCAGCGCATCGACGCTCGCAAAGTCGCTATCCGTCGCCTTTTCGGCGTTGATCCATTTTACTTTTACCCCTACTTTTTCGGCCCATGCAGCGGCTTTTAGCGCTTCAACAACAGAAAGGTACGTGTCTTCGTTGTCCATATACTTGGCCACCAACCCCACCGTAACAGTTTTTGCTGGATTACTCGTTTGCATCTTCACGATTTTTTTCCAACCCAAAAGATCAGGTTCATTCTGCAAATCAGCGAATCTCATAAGTATCTGATGAAGGCCACTTTCGGCGATTGTCAGCGGCACCCTGTATACCGTGTCGGCGTTTGGCAAAAGCAGCACGTTATCTTCGGGAACGCCACCAAACAGACTGATTTTTTTCGCAACGCTTGCCGGCGCGACTTCATCGGTACGAACAACCACGCAATCTGGAACGATACCAAATCCGCGAAGATCATTCAGTGCATTTTGCGCCGGTTTGGTTTTAAATTCTTTGCTTGTACCCAAAAAAGGCACATACACCACATGAACGAATAAACAGTTCTGACGACCAACCGCCTGCGAAAACTCGCGAATTGCCTCGACAAAGCTAAGGCCTTCGTAGTCGCCTACCGTGCCACCAATCTCGACAATATGCACATCACTCCCCGTGCCTGCGTGCGCGATTGCCCGCTGGATAGATTTTGTAAGGTGCGGCACAAGCTGCACGGTCTTACCACCAAATTTACCCGCCCGTTCGTCGGCAATAAGTTCAGATAACAATCTTCCCGAGAGAGTCGCGTTTTTTTGCGTCAACTCAATATCTAAAAAGCGTTCGTAGTGCCCAAGATCGAGATCCGTTTCGGCACCATCTTTTGTCACAAAGCATTCGCCATGTTCCGCAGGATTCAAAAGGCCCGCATCTACATTGAGATACGGGTCACACTTTTGAATGGAAACACGCGAACCAGCAGCTTGCAAGACGGCACCCATGCTTGCTGCGGTTATACCTTTTCCTACCCCCGAGAGAACACCCCCAGTTACAAATATATATTTTTCTTTTTGTCCCATGTCGTTTGTATCCTTCATGGGATTTCATTATAACACACTTTTCAAGTCAAACGCTACATGTAGTGTGAGTTGTTGTCTATTCTACGCTACTTATGGTATGTGTAGCTTTTGAATCACTTTTTAGCGTCCGGATATGTCTTCTACTTTTACACCCTTGGCATACTTTGGCAAAAGTGTCATGTCCATACTCCAGGCATCGAGCAACGGCTGCAGGATCCGCCAGCTTTCAAGCACTTCACTGTTAGAGGTAAATAGGCTTTTATGGGATCGAATTGCATCGACAATCACCTGCTCGTAAGCATCTGGTAGCACCGTATCATCAGGGTAGGAAAAGGCTAGTTTTTGCGCTTCGAATTCCCGATCATAACCCGGCTTCTTGGTGAACAACTCGATCTCCACTCCTTCGTTTGGTTGAATATGAAGTGTCAGACAGTTGCTTTGCGCCTCGTGACCTTTGCGAAAATGTATTCTTACCTCTGTTGTTTTTGCGCTCAATGCCTTGCCAGTCGTCAACACCAACGGCACGTCCTTCCATTTTGGATTGTCCGAGAAAAGCGTCACCGAGACAAAGGTCTCCGTAAGGGTTCGCGGGTTATCAACCTCTGTTTCGTACGTATCGTATTGTGCCCGCACGGCTTTTTGTGGGTCGGCAGGCTGTATCGATCGCAGCGCTTCGTATCGCCGTTTTGGCAGCTCGCTCCAATCCAAATCACTGGGAATATCCATAACCGTTAACGCCAGTAACTGCATAAGGTGCCCCTGTAAAACATCGCGCAGAGCCCCAGTTTGCTCGTAGAATCCCGCCCTACCCTCTATTCCAATCGTCTCGGTGGCGCGCAACTCGATTTTTTCGATAGACGCGTTATCCCAAATATGTGTAAAAAGTGCGTTTCCACCTCTAAAGGCCACAATATTTTGCGCCATTTCTTTCGCTAAGTAGTGATCGATACGGTAAATTTGCGACTCCTGATAATACTTAGCCGCCTGCTCGATAACTTGCTGTGCCGATGCCAAGTCTACCCCGAACGGTTTTTCGAACAAGATTTTTACATTATCCGTACACAGCCCTATCTGTCCCATAAAATCTACAATCTGCGAGGCAGCCGTAGGCGGAACAGAAAGATACACAAGCAGCTGCTCGTCGGGTTGCAGTGATAGGTAGTCTCGCAGCTTGCTATAGTCCTCTGCATTAGCAACGTTCATCGTAAAAACAGAAAGCGATGCTAAGCCGGATATATCACCTAGCGCCGAGCGCAGAATATCCTCTCCATTCGCTTCGCGGCGAGATACACCAATAACCTCTACCTGGTCAAAGTCTCCTGTCTTTTTGATAGCACTGAGCGCCGGAAGAAGCTTACGAGTGCTAAGATCGCCCGTAATGCCAAATATAAGAAGTTTGGTTTTCATCTCTCTAGTATACCCCTTTTTGGGTTGTTTTGTGATAAGAATATTGACAATATTGTAGTTTTGATGTATAATATGAAACATCCTCGTCATTGTGACTTGAGGAGGGCACCCCGCAAGGGAGTGGACGGCTTGCCAGCCTTAACGGCATTCACAGAGAGAAGCACACGATGACTGCTGCATCCCCGCGCATCACCTCGTCCGCCGGTGTCGCCCTCGTCTCGGTTCCCGTTCTCTCGAAGAACGTGATCCACCTGATCGGGGCGCACAACACCACGGCCGAGATCGCCGGCATGCTCTTCCAGATCTACGGCACGGGCAACCGCCTGAGCCTGAAGGTCACGCTGAAGAGCGGTCACGAGATCCGCGTGCAGATCACCAGCTTCAAGTTCGTCGCGAGCGACAACCTCGAGTTCGAGGGTCGGATCGCCAACGGCTCGAAGTGGGACAAGGTGAAGGGCACGTTCCGCGGCACCAACAGCGGCGGCTCGCTCCAGATCGTCGACTGACAGTCGACCCTGGCCCGCCCAGCATCACCACCCTGCACTCTCGCACTACCCCCTCACGCTTCGGCGTGAGGGGTGCTTCACTTTTAAGGGGTATTGACTAAATACCCTATATAGTATAGAGTTTATAACGATCCTTTGCCTATCCGCAGAGGTGGTGCGCCAATCGCACCGGCCTGCCGAGCCTTATTCGGCATTTTGGAAGGACACGCATGGGTCAGCGAGCAGTTTCGTCGCGGTCGAGAATCATCCACGGCAGCAAGTACCAGGACTTCCTGCTTGCCTCTCTCAAGGGGAGCACGAAGGAAGTCAGCCTCACTGTCGTTCCGGCTTCCGTCCCTGTCGGGTCGGAGCGCGACCTGGACGTCACCGTCTCGGTGGCGCTCACCGAGGTCAAGGTGACTCGGAACGGATTCGAGTTCAAGGGAACCTGCCAGAACAAGCAGGTCACCGGCGACTACGACATCCGCCCGAACGACAAGCCGGGCACTGGCCAGCTGAACTTCAGCTAGCAACGCCCGCATCCCCGCCCCTTCTACCCCCGCGCGCCACGACGGCGCGCGGGGCGCTTTACTTTTAGGCATGTTTTTTGGAGTAAAATCGCGCCATAATTCCGTATTTTGGCGCAGCGATAAATGTTAGCGCGAACATAACGCCCAAAACAAGCACCATTGCTCCACCAGTTGAAACATCGAAATAATAACTGCTGTACGCGCCCGCAATACAAGCAAAGACACTCACACCGGCCGCAATGGCCAGCATTCGATCGAACTTATCAGTCCAAAGATGTGCAATTGCCCCGGGCGTGATAAGCATAGCAACCACCAGTACGATACCAACCGTCTGCACCGATGCGACAACTGTGAGCGCCAGCGATGCTAACAGCAAATAATGGTAAAACGGCACGTTTAAGCGAATTGCCTGCGCATGAGCAGGATCGAACGCATAAAGAAGCAAGCTGCGACGAAGCGCCAAAATCAACCCTACGACCACTGCCGCAATCAGCCCGACCTGCCAGGCATCTGTATCTGAAATCCCCAGTACATAGCCAAAAAGAATATGCATGAGATCGATATTGCTAGGGATACGCGATACGAGCACGAGTCCCAGCGCAAATAATGTCGTATAAACGATGCCGATAACCGCGTCGTCGTTGAGGCGAACTTTTTGCTTGATATAGCCGATTCCTAAAACGCCGCCAAGCCCGAATATGAAAGCGCCAATACTAAATGGAATACCAATAACATACGCAAGCACCACCCCGGGCAGCACGGAATGCGACACAGCATCGCCCATAAGCGACCAGCGCTTTAGCACCATGAAACACGAAAGCAGTGCGCACACCACCCCGACAAGCGAGCTAACAATGATCGCCTTGAGCATAAAATCATACTCTAGCGGTGCAATTATATATTCCATATTTCCCCTTTTATTGGCATAACGCTATCGTAGGTTTTTTCGATGTTTTCACGCGTGAACACTTTTTTTATCGGTCCCGCCGCCACTACTGTTTGCTTGAGCAAGATAATGTGATCACAGTAAGAACCTATGGTATTTAGATCGTGCGCGGCAATAAGCGTCGTGACTCCCTGCGATTGCAGCTCCTTTAAAAGTGCCACAAGCGAATGTTCGGTTTTTGCATCGACGCCAGCAAACGGTTCGTCGAGGAGAAGAATCGTTGCACCCTGCGCAAGTGCGCGCGCAACAAAAACGCGCTTGCGTTGGCCGCCCGAAAGCTGCCCTACTTGCCTATTGGCGTAATCGCTAAGATGCACGCGCTTTAATGCCGTTGCGACAAGTTCCCTATCGGTAGTCGTGGGAATACGCAGCGGGTTCATAAACCCATACCGCCCCATCATAACAACATCTTCAACAGATACGGGAAAATTCCAGTCGATAGCTTCGGTTTGAGGCACATAGGCGACAACACCGGTTTTTTGCGCCTGACGGACTGGCATGCCAGCGAGAAACACCTTTCCAGTCGATAGCGGAACAGCGTTCATAATTGCCTTGAAAAGTGTCGACTTACCTGCGCCGTTCATGCCGACAAGACCGCAAATTGCCCCTGTTGGTATTTGTGCGGTTGCGCCGTGAAGCACTGTTTTTTGGTGATATTTCACCGAGACATCCTGAATGTCGATTGCGATAGCTTTCATTACTTCAGCCGCAACCCTTCTATAAGCGTACGTGCGTTGTATTCAAGCAACTTGAGATAGGTTGGAGTTGGACCATCGGCACCCGAAAGCGAGTCGACATAAAATACGCCGCCGAAACGTGCGCCTGATTCTGCTGCAACTTGGCGCTGCGCCTTGTCGTTAACCGTACTTTCGCAAAATACCGCAGGCACTTTGTTTTCACGAACCATCTCGACAACACTACGGATCTGTTGCGGCGTTCCCTGCGCGTCGGCATTTATTGGCCATAAATAGCCCTGTTTTAAGCCGTAATCGCGAATAAGGTAGCTAAATGCGCCTTCACAGCTAATCATATAACGGTTTGATTCGGGTAGTTCGCTTAGTCCGTTTTTAAGCGTCGTATCGACCGCCTCAATCTGAGATTTGTAGTTTGCAGCATTCTGTCCGTAATACTGTGCGTTATCTGGGTCGATATCCGACAGCGCTTTTGTAATAGTATCGACATACGTCAGTGCATTTTTTGGCGACATCCAGGCGTGCGGATTTGGCTTGTCTTTGTATGGCCCTTCGGCAATTGACATTGGTTCGATACCGTCGGTTAGCGTTACATGCGGCACGCTTCCAATATTCTGATAGAGTTTTTCAGCCCATTTCTCTAGGTTCATGCCGTTATCAAGTACAATATCCGCTTTTTGCAATCGAACAAGATCTTGCGGCGTTGGCTCGTAGCCGTGAATCTCGGCGCCTGGCTTTGTAAGCGAATCGACGTCTGCGCGATCACCTGCAACGTTTTTTGCCATGTCCGCGAGGACGGTAAAGGTCGTAAGAACTTGCTTTTTGTCGTTATCGGTTTTTGTCGTACGAAGCTGTATCACCGAATACGCGACAAGGCCAATAAGGACTGCCGCCACAAAAACGACCGCTAGCGTGCTGTATTTTTTCATTGCTCTTTTCCCTCTCCGCTAATAATCGCAGGCAATGGTTGATCGAACGCCACGAGTGGTATATTTACAAGCTGGCTTGCATCACCGTCTGGATATTGCACCTGATATGCCGAGGTGGCCGAGCCAAAAACAGCATCTTCCCAGTTAAATCCAAGCAGTGCCGCCACTTCTCTTACCCGTGCTTCGCTTTCACCTTCGATTTCGACATACGGATCAAGCCATGGCCATTCGTCGAGGACAATTTCTACATCGTCCAACCTCCATGTTTCGCGACGAGATTCCTGAAAAGACTTGTGTGCCAATCCGACTTGCTCTAGAAGAGCGATCGTATCGTTAAAGCTATTCACTGTTAGTTCGATCTCTTTGGCGCCCGTCAGGGAGTGTTCATCGAAACGCTTGTAGGTGAGTGTTACCTTATTACCCTCGTCGCGAACACGAATAAAAGAATTCTGCGCAGCAAGTTCGGGCGTCTCTATAATGACACGGCGCATTAGTCGCATCGGCTGCTCTAGATCCGCATTCTGACGAGCCAGGGATTGCCGCAGCTTATCAAAATCTACGCCGAGAAATTTAACTTCGATTTCAGTCTTCATTTATCCTATTCCTTTTGGGCAAAAGGAGGCGCAGCATGCCGCTACGCCCCACCTTTTTATATCGCAACCAATGCCTAGCACTGGCGCCGAATTACTTTTTAAGTATGCTTGTGTCCGGATCGTTTTCGTCGCGGTCAGCACTAGGGCTCTGTCCGCCTGCTTTTTGTTGGCCGCCGGCGTTTACTTCGTAGCTGGTGTTGGTGCTTTCAAAGAAATTCACCAGTTCTAGCGTATCGTTGGCCGCTGCCATCCACTTTGCTGGGTTTGAAACCTTGTAGTGAGGCTCGAATCCAAGCTCTTCTAGGCGACGATCGGCGAGGTACTTAACATACTGGTTAATGTAGTCACTGTTAAGGCCAAGAATACCATTTGGTAGCAGGTCGCGGTTGTAGCCCTCTTCCATATCAACGGCATCAAGAATCATCTGCTTGATTTCGTTCGCGAATTCCTCGGTCTGAAGATCTTCGTTTTCTTCGAGTACCGTAAGAATAAGATTGATACCGAACTTTAGGTGCAGGCTTTCATCGCGAACCACCCAGTCGATAAGCGAGCCAAAGTTGCGGAGAAGATTGCGCTGGCGGAAACTAAGCGCCACCATGAAGCCACTGTAAAACCAGATACCCTCAAGAATGATATTGTAGGCTACGAGGTTGCGAACAAAATCTTTCTTGCCTTCGGTCGTGGTGATATCAAGCGTTTCTTCGGTCATACGCTTGATAAACTTTGTTTCAAATTCCTCTTTACGTGCCATGCTTGGCGTATCTACGTGTGCCGCGTATGCTTTGTCGCGGTCAATTGGGAACGTTTCAAGCACGTACTCGAAGCTCATACAGTGATTTGCCTCTTCCCACATTTGCTTTGCAAGGTAAAGGTGACACTCGGCAGCATTTACATACGGATACACACCAAAGGCCAGTGCCTTATTAACAAGCAGTTCGTTCGGGTTGAAGTAGCTCATGAGGAACGTCAGCGCGTGACGCTCTTCGTCGGACATTTTTTTCCAGTCGGTTAAATCTTGCCCTAGCTGAATTTCGTTTGGAAACCATGTGTTTGAAACGGCTTGGTCGTAAAGATCCATCGCCCACTGGTAGTTGATTGGCTTGAGGAGTAGTCCGTCTTGGATACCCGTGCCGAGAATGCCTGCCATAGTATTATTTACCTTTCGTTCGTATTATTATTCGCAGCCATCGCAGATAGTTAGCAGCGCTGGATCAAGCGGAGCGGCGGTTTGGCCATTCGCTTTAGCCTCTTCGCTTGCTTGCTCCTGGGCGTTTTGCATTGCCTGTTCAATTGCAGCTAACTTTTCTTCGAGTGTCATTTCGTCGTTGATAATGTTGTTTGCGTTCATAGTGATGCCCTCCTACTTTGCTTTTGCGAAACCAAATCCTGCTTTTCGCGGACCACTGGCGGTTTCGGCCTTATTAACTTTTACGGTACTCTGCTCGGCCTGATGTCGCGGCTTAACATGAAGATAATACGTTGTTTTCAAACCTTTTTTCCATGCGGTTGAATACACTTTTTCCATGTCGTCGATATTTCGCGTTTCTAAGTACATATTGCGGCTAATTGCTTGGTCAACCCATTTTTGCGCACGAGCCGCTACCTCGATAAACGCATACGGACTTAGCTGGAAACTCGTTTTGTATACATCTTTTACCGACTGTGGAATTTCTGGGATATTCGTAAGATCACCCTGGTCGCGCAGTACAGCCTCTTTTACTTGTTCCCATAAACCAAGTTCGCGAAGATCTTTTACGAGGTTAGTGTTGACCTCTAGGAATTTACCGTTGAGTGTTGAGCGGCTAAAAATCTGTGCAAACTGCGGATCGATGCCAGGAGTGGTGCCAGCAATATGCGCGATGTTTGCGGTTGGCGCGATTGCCATAAGGGTTGCGTTGCGCATGCCTTTTTTAACCTTGGCGCGGAGTTTTTCCCAGTCAAGACGTTTCGTGCGGTTAACATCGACTTCTAACTGGCGGTCTGCCGCAAGCTCGTCGACAGTATCGATAGGGAGAATTCCCTTGCTCCAGCCACTTCCCTTGAATGTTGGGTAGCTGCCAAGCTCTTGTGCCATATCAGCCGACGCATCGATTGCGTTGTAGCTGATAAACTCGGTCAGTTGGTCCATGAGGTCGTATGCTTCTTCAGACTCGTAGCTGTAACCAAGTTTTTCGGTAACATCGGTAAAGCCCATCATGCCAAGACCAAGTGCACGGTTTTGCGTGTTGCTGTTCATAGCCTCTGGAATTGGTGTGTTCGTAATATCACACAGGTTATCAAGCTGGCGAATTGCGCTGCGCGTACTTGCCGCAAGGCGATCCCAATCCCATGTTTTATCGTCGCGAAGATGTGCTGAAAGGTTAATACTGACAAGGTTACAAACGGCCGTGTTGTCTTTGTCCTGAGGTAATGTGATTTCAGTACAAAGGTTTGAAAGGTGGATTGTCGACGTATTATTATTAAGCGCGCGAACATTAATGGTGTCTTTCCATGTAAGCCATGGGTGCGACGTCGCCTGAAGCGTAATAAGAATCTGGCGGAACTGGTCGCGGGCCTTTACCTTGCTGAATTCACGCATTTCGCCGCGTTCAGCTTTTTCGATATATTCTGCGTAGCGCTTGCTAAATTCTGCACCGTAAAGCTCGGGAAGATCTGAAACCTCTGCTGGGTCGAACAAGTACCAGTCGCTTTCGCTCTGGACGCGCTTCATAAATTCGTCGCTAATAAATACGGCGGTATTTGCAAGACGGGTACGAAGATATGGGTCACCAGAGTTCTGCTTCAAATCCAAAAATTGCGGAAAGTTAAGGTGCCAGTTCTCCATGTACAGCGCAGCTGCACCGGCTTTTTTACCTTTGCGGCTAACAGCAAATAGTGCCGTGTCGATCATTTTCATGAACGGAATAGGACCGGTCGATTCGGTGTTGGTTGTTTTTACCGGACTACCAGCAGCACGAAGTTTGTTGAGGCTGATACCGATACCACCCGTACCCTTAGCAATCCACATAACATCACGTACACCCTTAGCAATCGATTCCATGTCGTCTTGTACTTCTAAGAGGAAACAGTTAGAAAGCTGAGGAAATGAACCGCCGGCATTAACGCGAGTAGAGCCACCCGGAACGTAGTCGAGGTTCGACATGTGCCTGTAGAAGTCGATTGCAGCGGCCGTTGGGTCTTTTTCGTTGAAGCTAAGCCCCATGGCGATACGCATGTGGGTAAACTGTGGAACTTCAATTGGTGCGCCGCTTTGTTTGCGAAGTGCATAGCGGTTTTTGTTTGTAACAACACCTAGGTATTTGCTTAGGTGGTCACGGCTAGGGTCGAGCGCGGCAGCAAGCTTTTTAATATCGAAAACTTTGTTGTTCATGCGCTCGTCGAGCAGACCGTCAGATATTCCCTGCTTAATATACTCTGGAAATTTTTTGGCGTGGAGCTTTTTAAGATCGGTTTCGGTTTCGTAGTCACCCAAAATGTTCTTATAGACATTTTTCAGCAACAGGCGCGCTGCAATCGTGTCAAAATCAGGATCATCCTTAACGTTTTGTAGTGCCGTGTGAATCACCGCTTCGTCTAGCTGCTCTGTCGTAATGCCGTCAAATAACGTCAATTGAAGTTCGGTTGCAACCTGCACAACCTTGCTAATTTGATCAGGCAATCCCTCACTCGCTTTCACGAGCGCAAGGTTGATCTTGTTGGCGTCAAATGGTTCGCGGGTGCCGTCGCGTTTTACCACATGAATTTCGCTCATCCCTATACCCCTGCTACTAAATGTTTTATTTATTTCTCACACTCCCCCTCCCAAAGGGTGCAAGAAAGATACCGTCGTAGCGGTGCGAATACCCTCCTTGCGTGTTGTGTGTTTTTATTGAACTGCTACATATGTAGTGTCTAATGAAAACTATAGACCCTATATGTGTGGTTTTCAATAGCTTTTGGTGATTTTAATCACATCGGTTTCCACTAACACCTTAAGCGAAAATGTTTGTAATTTACAACATTCAATTTTACCCCTTCTCAACCCCGAAATAGTTGCTTTAGGCTACGCATAGTATGTGTTATAACTAACAAGTCCTTGTTCGACCAGCTGAGGAGCTGTCATGAAGTTGACGAACGCTGACGTCCAAGTTTTCGCGGGCGGCCAGATCAAGGTGCAGAATCAAAAAGTGATCTTCTGTGGCGAGATCAGGGAGATCAGTGTCGTAGGTGATGGTAATAAGACATTACTAAGGGTTCGCCTGAGCTGGAGGGCGCGAGGACAAGGTCCTGCGCGGAATCCCCGCCGGTGGGTGAACGAGACCACCGGACTGGACTTCGAGATCTCGCTGACGCAATTTTACATCACCAACATCGGCAAAGGACGCCGTTGCCTCCGAAACGTCGCAACAAATCAACTCACGTTCCTTTACCCCCCAAGCGCACCCTCGCTGAATCCAAGTGACGTCGTGGGCCTGAGGCAGCTCCCGTAAGGAGCCGCTCGCCCATCCCCGGGTCCGCCTATTCATCGACGGCGGACCCGGGGCGACCCTTCGTATAGCGTTCCACGTTCATAAACAAAAAAAGAATCTAGCTGTAGATTCTTTTTTATGGCGGAGAGAACAGGATTCGAACCTGCGGTACCATTGCTGGCACACACGCTTTCCAAGCGTGCGCCTTCAACCACTCGGCCACCTCTCCATAACTTACTTATTTTACCAGATTAACCACCCCACCTATCAGTTGTATAATTTACGCACCCTTTGCGGTTGCTTTTACACCTCTCGCGTCCATATAATAGTAGAAGCATGGCAAAAATCAAATCCACTCCAGTGATTGAGCTTCGAGGCCTCGTAAAAAGGTATGGCGTGGGCGATGCAGAACACAACGCACTTGATGGTGTCGATCTTACGATTGAAAAGGGTGAATTTATCACTATCATGGGTCCAAGTGGCTGCGGCAAAACAACCCTCCTCAATATCCTCGGCCTACTCGACCATTCAAACGATGGCGAGTATTTTCTTGATGGCAAATCTGTAGAGCGCCTGAGCGGCTGGCGGCACGCACGCATACGCAGCGAACAAATCGGCATCGTGTTTCAGCATTTCAATCTTATCAATCGCCTTAGCGTTATTGAAAACGTTGCCCTTCCCCTTACCTATAGCGGCATGTATCGCACGAAGCGCCTTAAAAAAGCCAGCGAGGCGCTAAAAAACTTCCACCTCTCGGAGCGTGAATACTACATGCCTTGGCAGCTTTCGGGCGGCCAAATGCAGCGCGTCGCCATTGCTAGGGCGCTTGTAAACAACCCGTCTATTATTCTGGCCGACGAGCCCACCGGCAACCTCGATAGCAAAGCAAGCCATATTATTATGGAGGAGCTTTCCGATATTCATAAACGCGGTAATACTATTATTATGGTGACCCACAACCCCGACCTTACCACTTATGCCAGCCGCGTCATTCACATGCTCGACGGCAAAATTGCCAGCGACACCAAAACGCCGCCGCCGGTTAAGGACCCGACCGCAAAGGTACCCCTCGGTACACATGTCCCGAAAGAAAAGTCTGTGAAAAAACCTGTTAAAAAGCGAAAAACGAAAGCAAAGAAAAAATAATGCGCCTCTTTATTATTGAACATACACAAAATGCCATTCACTCGCTGCGCAGCACAAAAATGCGCACACTTCTTACGACTCTTGGCGTTACCATAGGTGTTGCAAGCATTACAACGATTCTCTCACTAAGCAGCGGAATCACCCAGGTCGTGTCAAAGCAAGTGGGCGCCCTAGGCGGGAATATTGCCGTTGTCCGGCCAGGAGCCCCGACTCTCGATTTTGAGGGGTTTGTTAGTCCTACAATCGAACAAACCTACACCACCAGCACGCTCACCGAACAAGATCTTATCGATATCGAGGCGCTTGATTCCGTTGATTCTGCCGCTCCCCTTATGATTGTTAACGGCAGCGTAAAGTCAGAGTCGGCAACAGCCAAAAAAAGCACTATCCTTGCAACGACACCGTCACTCGTGAGCATTGCCAACCTTCCAATTAGCGACGGTCAATTTATCGATAGTGTCACAAATAAAGATACGGCCGTTATTGGATCGCAGCTTTCGATCGATCTATTTGGCACCAACCAATCGATCGGCCAGACTTTCAAAATTCGCGGCCAAACATTTACGGTTATCGGTATTTTAAAAAGCATGAATGACCCTATCAATTTCAACAGTGTCGACTTTGACCAGACAGCAATTATCAGCCTTGAAAGCGGCAAAGGTTTTCACCAGGGTATCGCACAAATTCAGCAAATTAACGTACGCGCAAAAGACACCGGCAGTCTGCCTCAGATGAAAAACGATATCGACGCAAAATTGCTCAAAAACCATCTCGACGAACGCGATTTCTCGATTCTTACGGGCGAACAAATATCCGAACCTAGTAATCGCTTTTTCCGCGGCCTTACCGGGGTTATGACGGTTATTGCCGGCATATCGCTTATTGTCGGTGGAATTGGAATCATGAATATTATGCTTGTAGGGGTTGCCGAGCGAACACGTGAAATCGGTCTTCGTAAATCTGTTGGCGCAAGCAATAGCAATATCGTATGGCAGTTCCTTATGGAGTCGCTCATTATTAGCATTGTGGGTGGCCTTATAGGCTACGCGGCCGGATATATCGTGGCATTCGCCCTTAGCACCCTGCTAACATTCAATCCGGCGTTCACGTGGGAAGTTGCCGGCGCGGCACTCGGCACATCACTTGGCGTTGGCATACTCTTTGGCATTTATCCCGCGCTTCGTGCGGCACGAAAAGACCCTATCGAGTCACTCCGCCACTTTCGCTAAATCCTTAGCCTAATTCTTTTTTGAGCTTTTCAATAAGTGCCACGGGCGTTGGGTCAACACCATTAAGTATGCCCGTATAGACACTCGCAAAGTCGGCGAGAATACACCCCCATAGCATTTGATGAAGTGGTGTATCACCCCTCAATGCGATCTTGTGTGATTTAGGACGCATACCGCTAAGAAGTCTATCGCTCACCTCAAAACGCTTTTGAACACGCTGGTGTTCGAAGTTACTCATAAGATCAAACACCGCAAAGGGCTTTTCGATCGGGTGTGACGACCATCCTAAAAATTCATTGTGGTTAAACTCTGGAAGCTCATTCCAAAACGCCATGTTTTTTGCGCTTTCGTTCCAGCTGATTTTCCATTTATACGCAATCGGCGCCATAAGGCTGCCACTATAAAATACTGGCGTTTTGCCAATGCTCATAAGCGCAAGCTGTTTAGCTAAGTTCTTGTCGGTTGACGTGCTTGGCACCCAATTCTTTGTTTCGGCTTCTAACCAATCTGCTGTGTCGGCAATTTCGCCAAAGCGATCGTAGTTAACGACGCCAAAATGCGCCAAGATAGCTACCAGCCCTCGCAATTGAAAAATCATCGCCATACGGGGTTGGATTCCTGACGGCACCGCAACGTGCACAACAGAATTACTCTGAGCATCGGCAAGCAATTTTCCATCCGATGTAAGAATGCCTAGTTGCGCAAACCGGCCGCGTGCACTGGCAAGACCCGTGAGTGTCTCTTCAGTATTTCCCGAGTAGCTCGAGGCAATAACAAGTGTATTGTAGTCGACATATCCCGGTAAATCGTACGAGCGCACGATTTCAAATGGAACAGTTAGCTCACTCGCAAGCCAAGACTTCACCAAAAGTGCGGCCAGTGCCGAGCCGCCCATTCCTACAATCACTACTTTCGTGATATCGCGTCCATCATGATCTGGGCTTTCAACTTTTACGGCGTAGCGCGCCTGTTCAAACTGCTTTCCCGCAACAGCCAAAGCTCCGCTTGGGTCGCGTTGTCTTAATACATTATTATCGTCTAGCATAGATGCCCCTTTATTTAACTCACTTGCCGTGTCTACTGTTACTATGATACAGTATTTAGTAAAGAAGCATAAGTATTAATATCAGAGGTGGGCATGGATATTCAACCAACAAATCAACAACCGATCAGCGACGATCAAGAATTGGCCAAGGTACTTGCCGGTGTTAACCAGCAGGCAGAAGAAGCCGCAGCAACGCCAGTAACAAGCGACGTTCCAGCCGAACCGCTCGCCACCCCTGCACCAGCAGTTGACGAGCCAGAGCCAGCAATGGCAATGCCAACCATGCCCGATCCTGTCATGGCGCAACCCGCTATGCCGACTATGCCTGCAATGAGCGGTGATCTTGAGTCAATCAAAAAGGATGCACTTAGCGAGCTTCGACCTCTTGTTGACAAACTAAATGTTGCACCAGAAGAAAAGTTTGACACTTACCTTCTTCTTCTCCGTTCGACAGATGACCAAGCGCTTATTGGCCCTGCTCACGAAGCAGCACGTAACATTACCGACGAAGCTCGCCGCGCCCAGGCACTTCTCGATATAATCAAAGAGATCGACTATCTCTCAAACCCACAGCAACCAACCGCGTAATTCTCTCCAATACTAAAAGAAGCTCCATATCGGAGCTTCTTTTAGTATTGGGGGTTTACATCCCCATTCCAGGCATACCCATGCCGCCACCAGCTGGAGCCTCTGGCTCTGGAATATCCACCACTAACGCGCCCATGGTCGCTGCTGTCGAGGCAATAGATACTGCGTTTTGCACGGCCTCTTTCGTAACACGAGCTGGGTCGATAACACCGTCTTTTTTAACGTCGATCAAACCCTTTTCAGGTGTATTCACGTTGATACCAAAGCCAACCTTGCCCGCCTCTACCTGCGCCAGTAGCGCTTCGCTGTTCAAACCTGCATTTGCCATGATCTGAAGGAATGGCTGACGCAGTGCGTTTTTCAGAATTTGACGGCCGGCGCTAATACTATCGGCGCCATCTGCTTTAATTCCGGCCGAAAGGTTAACAAGCGTTACGCCACCACCAGCAACAATACCATCGGCAAGTGCTGCTTTCGTTGCTGCAACTGCATCATCTACACGGAACTTCTTCTCGTCGATTTCGGTTTCGGTCGCACCACCCACCTTAATAACCGCAACCTTGCCGCTAAGTGCCGCGCCGCGCTTTGCGTATTGTTCTTTGTCGTATTCGCTCGTAGCGTTATCGGCCTGCGATGCGATTTGAGCAATACGTGCTTTTACGTCGGCTTTTTTGCCAGCGCCTTCGATAATCGTCGTTTCGTCCTTACCAACAATCACTTTGCGCGCGCTACCAACAACTTCTAGTCCTACGGTTTCAAACGAAAGCGCTTGATCGTCGCTAACTACCGTTGCACCCGTAAGTGTTGCGATATCTTGCAAAATTTCTTTTCGGCGATCACCAAACGCAGGCGCCTTTACGGCAACCGTATTAAAGACACCCTTTAGCTTGTTAAGAACAAGGATACTAAGCGCTTCGCCCTCTACTTCATCGGCAATAAGAACAACATCCTTTTTGCCAGCCTGCGCCAGCTTTTCAAGCATTGGCAAAAATTCTTGCACACTGCTAATTTTCTTATCGGTCACAATAATAGCCGGCTTTTCGTACACGGCCTCTTGGCGACTAACATCGGTCACGAAGAACTGGCTCACGAAACCGCGATCGAACGTAAAGCCCTCTACTACCTCGGCTTCAAGCTCAAGCCCCTGGCTAGCCTCTACCGTTACAACACCCTCTTTGCCAACCTTCTCGATAACACCAGCAATAAGCTTGCCGATTGTCTCGTCGCCCGCACTAATTGTCGCCACTTCAGCAACACGGTCTTTTTTACCTTCGATACTTTCGGCTAGCGAATCAAGTTGCTTTACTACCTCGATACCAGCAGCCTCGATACCCTTACGAAGTTCTTGTGGATTGTGACCCGCAGCAATCAAACGGTTTGCTTCTTTTAGGATATTGTACGTCAAAACCGTGACAGTTGTCGTACCATCACCCGCTACCTTATTCAGCTTGCTCGCAGCCTGCTTAATAAGCTCGGCGCCCACTTTGTACCCCAAAGTCTCATCGTCATTTTCGGGCAAATCAACACTTTCGGCCACTGTTACGCCATCGTGTGTTACCGTGGGGCCACCATAGCCCTTGGCGATAACAACATTGCGGCCTTTTGGACCATATGTCACCTTCACTGCATCGTAGAGTGCTTTTGCCCCACCAAGAACACGCTCACGTGCATCATCATCATAAAAAACTTTTTTAGCCATTTAACTTTCCTCCATTTAAAGTTTCGCGGTAGAGACATCGAGATAACTATTTCTTGTAAGGCTCTCGTTCTCGAGAGCTTTCCACTTAATATATCCGTGGAAAGCGCGCCTTCAAGAAATGGTTATCGAGCATGTCGGGACAATTAGATTGTCGCTAAGACATCCTCTTCTTTCACCACCAAATACTCAGTGCCATCAACTTTCAACTCAGTCGTTGAATACTCTTTGTAGATAATCTTATCGCCCACTTTGAGCGTTTTCACATCTGGACCAACTGCTTCAATTTTTGCAAAAACAGGCTTTTCTTTAGCATTGTCGGGTAGGTAAATTCCACTCGCGGTCTTTGTTGCGGCAACTTCCCGTACAGCAACGACACGATCCGCCAGAGGTTTAATCGGTGTACTCATGAATTCCTCCGTTTTTTAGTTCGTAACCTCATTGTAGATAAAAAAATTAGCACTTGCAAGGTGCGAGTGCTAATTTTGTCAATTTTACAATTACGCTAGTTGGGTTAATTCACCTTTTGCTGCAGCCGGCACAAAGTTGCCCGCCTGCACAAGTTCGCGAATCTGCTTTAATCCGCTCTCCATTTCGATACGGTGTCCTTCATCTTGGTAAAGCTCGATCACTGTTACGTGATCTTTTTCATCAAAACCCACAACCGCCGCGCCAGAAAGACCAGCGCTCAAAATATAAGATTTTGCCGCTTCGCCATCGCCGGTACCACCGTCAACAACATTGCGACCCTGAAGACGTAACCCCTCAATCACGGCCCGTGCCGTGTCACCACCCGCAGGCACGTACATTACCGCCACGTCGCCATCGGTTGGTAGCCAGTCTGCAAGCGCCTTGCCAACGTTCCAAGCACACTCAAGCGTCAGCCCTTCTTGCTCGGTGCCCCTAATATCATACGCGCTAATCAGTTCTTCGCTCATTACCCTCTATTGTAGCATTTCAGAAGATAACGCATAGCCCTTTTTTACATTGCTATACACCGGCGGCAATCTACTAGGGGCTCGCCCGTCCTATAAAAACTGACATCTTTGCAATTATTCAGTACAATACCTATACATGGCTATTCGATTCGCAACACAGACAGAAATAGAAAAATGGAATGAGCTTATTCTCGCTAACCCCGATGGCGGAAACCTTTTTCAGGGATATGAATTTTCCCAGCAAAAAAAGATGGGGGGCTGGCGACCCCGCTTTATCATGGCGGACAACCTAGCCATCACCGTACTAGAAAAGTCGGTGCCGCTCCTTGGAAAACTTTGGTACGCCTCAAAAGGGCCGGGTATTACCTCTATTAAGGCGCTCGATAATCTTCTGCCGGATCTGACCACATTTGCACGTACACAAGGTGTTTTTGCCGTAAAAATCGAACCAGAATTACTTAAAAAAGACGAAACCCTTGCCGACCTTATGAAACTGGGCCTTGTCCGCGTGCGGCCAATCCAACCGAATTTCTCAACCATCACACTCGATCTTTCACACGACCTAGACACGATCATGAGCAACCTAAACCAAAAGGGACGTCACGCGATTCGCCGAGCCGAGCGCGACGGCGTTACAACCAAGCGTGTCAAAACAACAGATGAAAACTGTCGTATCATGTACGACTTACTTGCCGAAACAGCCGCTGGATCATTTAGTATTCGTGGTTATAATTACTACAAAGCGTTCTGGCAACACTACAGCGATGCCGGCCTGGGGCAACTGTTTTTCGCCTACGTCGAGGGCAAGGTTGTTGCGGCGGCATTTGCTATTGCCTACGGCAAAAAAGGCACCTACAAAGACGGCGCCTCCGTTCGCGAGCGCACCGTCTACGGCGCAAGCCACCTGCTACAGTGGACGGTTATTACATGGATGAAAGAAAAAGGCGTTACCCGCCACGACCTCTGCGGCGCGCCACCTTCTGATCAAATCAAGAACCCTGATCACCCACATTACGGTATCGGTCGGTTTAAAACCAGCTTCAACAAAGAGGTAACCGACTACGTGGGCGCCTATGATATCGTCGTCAATCAACCGCACTATAGCCTATGGAAAAAGCTGGGAGAACGCGTTGTTATGCGCATTCATCGCCAGCTTCACCGTGAATCGTACTATTAGCCTTTTGTCAGAATCTGCCGAACGACATCGCCGTCGTTCCATGGCAGTTTTTCACCGTTTATAATACGGTATTGCTCGTGCCCCATGCCCGTAATGAGGATCGTGTCATCTTTCGTTGCGATCGATAACGCCTTTTCGATTGCCTTGCGGCGGTCTGGCACTTCGGTCATTTTAGCGTTACCCTTCGCTTTCTCGATACCATCGCGCACTTGGTCGCGAATTGCCTGCGGGTCTTCGTTGTAACATTCCTCGTCTGTCAGAATAATTCTATCCGCCAAACGCGCTGCAATTCCCCCCATAATCGGGCGCTTTCCTTTGTCGCGGTCGCCTGTTGCACCAAACACTAAAATAACTCGGTTTTTGGTGACGGATTTTGCCGCTTCGAGTAACTTTTCAAGCGCATCTGGCGTGTGTGCGTAATCTACAATAACATCGTAGCCTTTACCTTCGACAACTCTCTCGAAGCGCCCAGGAACGCCTTCTAGATTCGCCACGCCCTCTACGATATCACGCAGTTTCATACCCAGTAAGTACGCCGTTGCTGCCGCAGCAGTCATGTTTGACACATTGTATTTACCAGGAAGCGCCGTCGCCAGCTCTAGCTTGGTTTGGTGATCAATCACCACCGTCGCTTCGCTTCCCTTTTTGTACAATTTAATGTGCTCGATCTTTGCCTCGGCATCGGCGTGCTCACCGTAGGTTATTTTTTGAGCGCCCGCCTGGAACTTGTCAAAATATTCAAACCATTCGTCGTCGCGGTTAAGCACAATAAACTTTGGCTCACCCGCAAATAGCTTCGACTTCGCTTCGGCATATAACTCCATCGTTTTGTGATAGTCCAAATGATCCTGTGTGAGATTTGTCATTACAGCTACCTCTATCGGTACGGTGGCTAGCTTGTGTTGCTGCAACGCGTGGCTTGTAATTTCTAGCACCACATAATCAACATGCGCTTTTTTTGCATCACGAAAGAACTCCTGCATACGCTGCGTTGTCCCTACTGTTGCATTGAGGTCGTTGATTTGACGCTTACCCGCAACCTCTATGAGTGCCGTACTGAACATGGCCGTTTTAAGCCCTGCTTCTTTAAGAATTTCGTTGATGTAATTGACGGTTGTCGTTTTGCCATTCGTACCTGTCACTGCAATAACCCGCAGGTTTTTAGCCGGATTACCATACCTGGCGCTCACCAACTTTACGCGAGACCTGCGATACGCCTCTTCTAAATTATGAACCGCCCCACTTGGCAGCGCTTTTCGTATCCCATTCACCAACTTCTGCTTCATGCTTATATTTTAGCACTTCACACCAACCTGGGCGTTACAAAGTTTCACATACTATACAACGATATATAATTGTATTTTGTGCAATATTTGCGTATTATAAGTATCGATAATCCGTGCTCTAGCATAAAATGTTATTATCTTATGAATATGAATAACCTCCTATTAACCCGCGAACAAGCTACCGACGCACTAAATAGCGGCAAAATTGGCATCATGCCCACCGATACGGTCTATGGCCTTGTTGCTCGTGCAGATAACGAGCAAGCCGTTGCGCGCGCCTACGCTTTAAAAGACCGCGAGCGAAAGCCTGGAACACTTATCGCAGCCTCGATTGAACAGCTCGTGGATCTTGGCGTACCTCAAGAGGAAATCGCTAAAGTAGCAAAGTGGTGGCCAAACCCCTTAAGCGCCGTCCTGGTAATGAACGGGCGAGAATACCTTCATCAAGGAGTTGGCGATATTGCAATGCGTGTCGTGTCCGACCCCGCAATCATAGAAATTCTCAACAACACTGGACCTCTCATTACCTCAAGTGCCAACTTGCCTGGCCAACCGGGTGCCACTTCCCTGGCCGAAGCATATGCATACTTTGGGCATGCAGTCGATTTTTACGTTGACGGCGGCACCATTGCCTCGACGCAACCTTCTACAATCGTAAAGCCCGTTGGCGACGAAATCGTCGTCTTGCGCCAAGGCGATATTACCTTATAAGCGACCAATCTTAGGAATCGCAAATGGCTCGTTAAGGTACTTTTTATAAAGATTTATACTTTCCTCGTGATCAAACGCGATCTCATCAGATGGAGGTAAAGCATTCAAGTTGAACCACCGCACTTCATCACTTTCCCAGTCCTTTTCGCCGGTTTTCTCCACAGCCTCGGCCATATAAATAAAGTCAATATTCTGCCTGTCTTCATGAGGCCGGTTTGGATTGTCGTTTACCCTAAGTAGCATAAGATCGCGAATCACCCAGCCAGATTCCTCCATTGTCTCTCGAATACCAGCCTCTTCAGTCGTTTCGTCGCGATCGACATACCCGCCTACAAAACACCACTTGCCCGCCTCAAGCAACCCTTGGGCTCGTTTTGCAAGAAGGATTTCTCCGTTTTTTACCACAATACACCCCACTGTTGCATGGCGCATGCTATTTTGACTTCCGTTTTCGAACGTACATGTAATCATGCCGTCATTATACGCCGCGCGCGCCGCTTTACTTCAAGTTATCCACAGATTATACTGATAGGAATGAAAATTTTGGGAATTGAAAGCAGTTGCGATGAAACAGCCGCCGCTATCGTAGAAGATGGCCGCGTTCTTCTTAGCAATGTCGTCAACTCCCAGATAGATATTCACACTCATTACGGGGGTGTCGTTCCCGAGGTTGCCGCCCGCAGCCATATCGAGGTTATCAATCCGGTCATCAACCAAGCGCTCTCTGATGCTCAGCTTACGTGGGATGATATCGATGCCATTGCCGTTACCTATGCACCAGGATTGATCGGCTCGCTTTTAGTTGGGACGCTTGCCGCGCGCACACTAGCAGTGCTAAAAAACAAACCCCTCTACCCCATTCATCATGTGGAAGCGCACGTCTACGCAAACTTTCTTAACAAAACAGCACCTGAATTTCCTATGCTCGCCCTTATTGTTAGCGGCGGCCATTCACAGCTCGTTCTTTTTCAAGATCATGGAAATTATGAACTTCTTGGTCAGACTCAGGATGACGCTGTAGGAGAAGCATTCGATAAGGTTGCAAAAATTATCGGCCTCCCTTACCCTGGTGGCCCTTCAATTGCCAAGGCGGCGGCAAACGGGGACCCTTACAAGTACAGGCTGCCAAAAGCACGAATGCAAAACCCGTACGACTTTAGCTTTTCAGGCCTTAAAACAGCCGTTCTAAGGGCCGTACAGCATGAAGTGGGTGTCGACTTTACTTTTCCTTCGCACGAGCTCTCAGCGCGTTTAAATGACGCTCAGCGTGCAGATTTTGCCGCTAGCTTCCAGCGAATCGCCGTCGAAACGCTCGTCGACAAAGCCGAGCAGGCATTCAAGGACTACGCGCCTAAATCTGTTGTTATTGCCGGAGGTGTTGCAGCAAATCAGGAACTTCGTCGTCAGTTGTCGGAACGACTTCCCCTCGCTATCGAGTACGCACCTATGAACCTCTGTACCGACAACGCAGCCATGATCGCAACACTCGGCTATTACTACGCGCAAAAAGTTCAATCGGTCGACCCTTTCAATCTTGAGGTCATTCCTAGTATCTCTATGACAAAAACCGCCTGGGCTAAATAGCAACAGACGGCCTTGATTTGAATAATCGTTGTGTTAATATCAACGATTTTTTATTTTCTGGAGAATCTTTTTTGCAGCTGGGAGCGCTTTCACCCATACCCCATACAGTGGTGAAAGTGGCTTGTCGTACGTTCCCGCAAGCATGTCCTCGTGCGAAGCAAAGCCCTGCTTAAATGTACTCACTCCATCATTTAATAGGCCGTTAAAGTCGTAACGGGATATTCCCCACTTCTTCATCGTGCGGATAACCTGCCATTTTAGTGCGTAGTTCGCCCGCAGGCGCTGCCCCTCATCGTTCATGCCACCATATAGTTCAAACGCAGTCTCCTGGCTGATTGCCAGCCATAAAAATGCGATTGGCTTGCCACCAGCAAATGCCGCGAACACCGGCGAATGCTCGCCCAGATTATCAAAAATATCGTAATAGTACGCGTCGGCATGAATACCAAACCCAGCTCGTTGCGCCGTCTCTTTATATATTGCCAGGCAGCCATCAAGCTCTTCCCTGCCCTTCACTTGCCGAATCTCTATCGCCTCGTTACCAGATTTACGAATATACTGTCGCGTTTTCTTTGTCATGTCCGCCATTAACACCTCTTCGGTGTTCGTAAGATTAAGGATAAGAGTTCGAGGAATAAGAATGGTATTGGCCGACTGTCTCCATCCATCTACCTCTGGAAAAGCCTCCCAATCGGGCTCGGCGCTTATTGCCACAGCACCATGAACACTTTTAGCGTGCTCTGCGAGCGCACGCATAGTCACTACCCTATCCTTTTCGCTCGCTACCGGACCTCGTGGAACATACACCAGTGCTTTAAACGGTGTTGGTAGCTTGCGGATCAGTAGTTGCGCGGCACCGACGATTTCTTCGCCCGATTTTACAAAGACACGCTCCACCCTCCAGTTATGAGCAGCCTTCGTCTCCCCCCAGCCCCAAAGCTGCAAAGGGTGCCCTCCCCTGCTAAGAATTTCATCGTCCCAAACCGATTGCGAATTGCACGTTTCTACCGTAGTCATATCCTTGATTATACACTGCCTGGGATTGTGCTATAATAAAAGTCGAAACAAACACGTGAAACACAAGGAGAGGAGCATGAGGCTACGTTTTCGTATGAAAACGCCGTGTTGCTTGTGCACTCAATTTTTCACGTGTAAACACTAACTAAGAGAGTCGTCACCCCTATGAATTTAGCGAAATCCTACGATCCAAACCAGTTTGAACCAACCATATACGCCATGTGGGAGACCGCGAACGCATTTGCGCCAACAGGCAAGGGCGAACCGTACAGTATCGTCATGCCGCCACCAAACGCAAATGGTAATCTACACCTTGGCCACGGTCTTATGGGCGCGCTCGAGGATATTCTTGTCCGCTATCACCGCATGAAAGGGAAGGATGCTATTTTTATCCCAGGCGCCGATCATGCAGGGTTTGAAACATGGGTTGTTTACGAAAAAGCACTCGAAAAAGAAGGGAAGAGCCGGTTCGACTTTTCACGCGAGCAGCTTTACAGCCAGGTTTGGAACTTTGTCGAAAAACAGCGCGGTAACATGGAGCTACAGCTACGGGCACTAGGGGTGAGTGCCAGCTGGAGCGATCTCGTATTCACGCTCGATGAAAAGGTAATTGGCACGGTTTACCAAACCTTTAAGCGCCTTTGGGACGACAAGCTTATTTACCGTGGCGAGCGAATCGTTAACTACTGTACTGTTCACCAAACCAGCTTTGCCGATATAGAGGTAGAGCACAAAAACGAAAAGTCGAAATTATGGAAAATCGCATATCCAACCCTCGATAAAATCGGTGAAGTTATTATAGCGACAACACGTCCAGAAACCATGTTTGGCGACACGGCAATTGCCGTTCACCCAGATGACGAACGTTACAAACACCTTATCGGCACGCGCGTGCTCTTGCCGCTTACCGATAAAGAAATTCCTATCATCGCCGACGAATACGTCGATCCTGCCTACGGAACCGGTGCGGTAAAGATCACACCAGCCCACGACCCGAACGATTTTGAGGTAGGGGAGCGTCACAAACTAGAACGCGTCCAGGTTATCGATTTTGACGGCAAAATGATCAACGTCCCACCCCAGTTCATGGGACTCGACTTTGAAACAGCCCGAAAACGCACGCTTGCCGCACTTGACGCCGCCGAACTTCGCCGCGGTGAAGATAACCTAGAACACGCCGTCGGTCACTGTTACAAATGTGGAAGCGTCATTCAACCCCTCATTAAAGACCAGTG
This sequence comes from Candidatus Saccharibacteria bacterium, assembly GCA_016432585.1. Taxonomy (NCBI): domain Bacteria; phylum Candidatus Saccharimonadota; species Candidatus Saccharimonadota bacterium. The sequence continues at coordinate 917,930 of CP066696.1, forward strand.
GTTCTTAAAGGTTCAGCCACTCGCCCAGCGAGCAAAGCAAGCGCTCGAGGCAGGGGATATCGAATTCTTTCCCGCCAGTCGCAAAAACGTTCTTGCACAGTACTACGACAACCTTCGCGACTGGAACCTGAGCCGCCAAATTCCTTGGGGCATTCCAATTCCCGCCTTCCAAAACATCAACAACCCCGATGATTGGATTTTCGATGATCGTGTTGATGAGGCAACTATCGATGTAAATGGTACAACATATAAACGCGAAGAAGACACCTTTGACACATGGTTCTCTAGTGGACAGTGGCCGTTCATTACTACCGATTACCTGCAAAAAGGCGAACTTGCCCGTTTTTATCCAAACAGCGTTATGGAAACCGGCGGTGACATTCTTTACGCATGGGTCGCCAAGATGATTATGCTCGGTCTTTACGCTACCGATACAATCCCATTCAAACACGTGTATCTTCACGGTCTCGTTCTTGATGAGCATGGTCAAAAGATGAGCAAAAGCAAGGGAAATGTTATCAATCCAATGGCACTTATCGCCGAATACGGCTCCGACGCGCTTCGTTTGGGGATTATTTCAAGCCGTAGTGCCGCACAAAACCAGGCATTCGCCGTTAGTAAGGTGGTGGCCGCTCGAAACTTCTGCAACAAACTGTGGAATATCGCTCGCTTTATAGAAGGCAAGCTTGGCGAAGGGGCAACTGGCAAAAAGCCCGAGCCAAAGACCATGGTTGACCACTGGATTATCCGCGAACTTACGGGCGCTGCTACAGATATCGACAAGCAGCTCGAAAACTACCGTTTTGCCGAAGCTGGCGAGATTATCTATCACGCTATCTGGGACAACGTTGCCGACTGGTTTGTAGAGGCCAGCAAAACTCAAGACAACCCCGAAATGCTTGCCTGGGTGCTTGATACGAGTCTTAAAATTGCACATCCGTTCGCGCCGTTCGTCACCGAAACAATCTGGCAGTCACTTAACTGGCACAACGACCTGCTTATTTCGACAAGCTGGCCCGAGGCAATCGCCTACGACGAAATTGCGGCAGCTGAATTTGAGCGCCTACAAAAGCTCGTTGTTGAGGCTCGCTACGTTACGGCCGAACTACCAGGCAACGAACGCTACGCAATGCTGTACCAAAACGATAGCCTTGTCGCCGACAACGCCGACCTTATTCGTCACCTTGCGCGACTAAAAGAGGTGAAAGCGACAGATACGCCGCGAGGCCTCCGTCTTGCCGCCTCTGGGCGCGAAGCATGGCTCGACGTTTCGGAAGAAACGCTATACGAACACCAAACCAACCTCGAAGTCCGTCTTGCTGAAACGAAGGCATTTGTCAACACTCTCGAGGCACGACTCGCAAACGACAGCTACACCCAAAAAGCGCCCGCGCATCTGGTTGAGGAATCGCGCGAGCAGCTAAAGGCAAAGAAAGTCCTTATCGATCGTCTAGAGGCCGAGCTTCAGATCTTAAACTAGCGGTAAATTGTAGTTATCGAACGCGTGGTGGCCGCGGCTAGCAAACTTTTGCATAAGGTGTTTTTTGTCGTGGCGTGCATTCGGCTGCATGCTTGGTGATGGAGTGCCAAGATCACGAATAGCATGACCCAGCGAATGTCGCTCGGTGTGCGTATGAAAATCGGTCGCAAAATTAATCGTCTTAACATTACCCTCGCTAGCAGCAGGGGGAGTCATAATTGCCGAGGCCATTTTATCGATCTTTGCGTCATGAATAAGAACACCCGTAGCGGTGCTGAGGCTCATAAGAACGATAAGTGAATTGAAAAGTTTTGTAAGCATATTTTTTGTTTTTATAGGGTTTACAAATACAAATATAGCATATGCTTTATGAATTGTCAATTGTGTGTCGTTCTAGGAATGGTGGTACGGATTGCCTGCTGCAATCTCTTGTGCACGGTATAGCTGCTCGGCCAAAATAAGGCGAACAAGTTGGTGCGGGAAGACCATAGGGGATAGCGAGAGGACAAAATCCGCGCGGCTATGAATGCTTTCGTCGACGCCATAAGCCCCGCCAATAGCAATCACTACAGGACGCGAAGCCTCAAGTGGGGCAAGTAAAAGAGTTGAAAGGTTAGGAGAGCTGATGGCTTTGCCGCGCTCGTCGAGCAACACCACAAACTCGTTGCTATTTATGCGCGAAAGTATGCGCTCAGACTCTTCCTGACGCGCCATGGCGCCCTCGCGGGCTGAATGCGGTAAAAGTACCCACGACGTATCGAACGGACGTTTGAGGCGCTTTTCGTAACGTTCTATACCTTCGGCCACCCACGATTCGTGGCGCTTGCCGACCGCAACAATCCGAATTGGCATTATACGCGCAGTTTCTCAGCCAAAGCCGCTAGCGCTACGTGGTCAGGCTCGGCTGCCCCTACCGATCGAGTGTAGTCATCTGTATTCGTAAAAGGAATCAATTGAACGTGAGCGTGAGGTACATCTACCCCAATAACTTTTTCACCTACATAAGGAACATTCAGTACTTCACGAAAATGACGGGCGAGCTTTTTAGATGTAGCCATCACTGCCTGGTAAGTCTCGTCGTCGAGATCCCACAAAAACTCCACTTGCTTTTTGGGCACAACAAGCGTGTGGCCCACCACGGTTGGGTGAATATCCAAAAAGGCGAACGTACGGTCGTCTTCGTAGATTTTATGCGACGGAATTTCGCCATTGATAATTTTCGTAAAGATTGACTCTTGCATAGAGATATTTTAGCATTTTTGGTACAATACCTGTTAGGTTTTGGAGAGATGCAAGAGTGGTTGAATTGGCCGCTCTCGAAAAGCGGTGAGCCGGCAACGGTTCCGAGGGTTCGAATCCCTCTCTCTCCGCCAAGAAAGAAGAGAATTATTTTATGTCAAAACAAGAAGAAAAAACCGTTCCACAAGATAGCTCATTGGCAATTGTCGCCCTTGTATTGGGTGTTGTGTCCCTTACCGGCCCAGGGCTTATTATGGGTATTCCCGCTATCGTTATTGCTATTATCGCGCTTAAAAAGAAGCTTCCGGGCAGGGGAATGAGTATTGCCGGACTGATTACCGGTATTGTTAGTACCGTACTTTCGCTGATCTTCCTTGTGTTTATGATTTTTATGATGGTATGGAGCATTAATCACCCCGAAGAGTTTGAGGATTACCCGCGAACTCCCCACACGCAGCGCCTTCAGAGCCTTTGATTGACGCCTAACAGCGACCCCCGTGGCCTCTGATTGATTTTTTTCACACGATTGCCTATCATGGGTTATGGCTCACGAAATATCTCGTTTTAATCACTTCGACACTATTCCATCACGGCTCCAGCTCGTCGACCCAGCTCAAAGCACCCCTGAAGGGCCCCTTCGCTTTATAGAGACGCGCGGACCCAACAACCCAGATCTTGGAGTTTTTCTTTGCAATTTACAAGCTTTCCCGGAAATTGCCCGCATGAGGGACGCGTGCGACGAACGACTAGCTACCGACATATCCCTCCAACAGATGTTCTACGAGGCAATCCCGTCGCCAGAACTTCACTCGACAATCCTACGCATAGGCACACTCCGCAGTATAGAACCACAGGCGATCATGGACTTTTGCCAAAAGCTTGGCCAACAGCTTAAGGGGTTCGCACGCCCCGATCTTGTCATGGGCAACGACATCATCATTGGAGATGGGATAATATTCACCATTGAACCCAAAGAACCTCGGGTAAATAATCCTCTGGCAGTTGTACGCCAGCTTTCATTGGTAGCACTACAAGATGTTGGAATGACAAACACAAATCAAACCTACAGTAGTGAGTTTACAGCTCATAGCACCGATAGGTATGCCCGGGCGCTTACAGATGACCGATCGGAACTCCAGGAATTATTGACTGTACCGCCTATTGAGCCGGCCAACTTTCAGCCCGACGCCGTATACGTCGCTGTTAATTGGCCTGCAAGAAATGAAACGACGGGTTACGGTTCTTATCCATATAGAGTAATCGCAAGAATATCGTTCAACACTGGCGAAGTGATGTTTGAATAAGGATGTTTTCACCAAGAAAAAAGACCCATCTTACGATGAGTCTTTTTTCTTGGTACACCCGACAGGATTTGAACCTATGGCCTTCGGCTCCGCAAGCCGACGCTCTATCCAGCTGAGCTACGGGTGCAAAATGCGGCGTCACACACTAAAACGTGCATAACTCCGCTTTTCGTGTAACTAGAAGGTGCTTTCGTTTGCTGTTTTACGAGCAGCGAACATCGGCTATTGTACCATGTATTTGCTAAAGAGGGCAATATCAGATACGAAGTTTGTGAATAATCTTATCAAATAGGTCACGGTGAAGCTCTTGCATGGGCAATCGTGACGCTAAAAGGTCGACAATCTGCTCGCCAGCTTCTTCAGGAAAGTACACCGAAACGCCAAGCTTGAAGCGTTTTACTGGAATAAGCATAACGGAATATTCTTTGCCGTCGTGAATCACACCAAAGCCCTTAAATTCGGCAAAAGGGTAGAGTACGTCGTTAATATGGAGACCTTGACGACTAAGCGTATAGTCGAGCGTGCGCGGCGGGCGATAGTTATAGACAAGTAACGCCGCCGCCATAACGGGGATAAGAATAGTGAAGGTAATTGAGTCAATCAAGAAAATAGATGCCGCCATAAGAGCAACGACAACAGCTGTAAAGATAACAAACCACATAACTGGCTTGTCGTGGTGGATATACTCGGCCGCCTGCCAGCGAACCGGCTCATCAGCCGCAACGGGTGTTGTTTGAGTTGCCGCAACGGGTGATCCCGCTGCTGCGTAAGATGCTTCGTCTGGAGTGAGTGTCACTACTGGTTCGGCGACAGGCTCGTCAGTAACTGCGGGTGCCACATATGGAGCCTGCGAAGGTTGCTCTGGCGGAGTCTGCCAGTCGGTCGGTTTACGATCTGGTTGCATACTCACAGTATAGCATGAGCATGACGCTTGATTGTAGGCAAAAGAAACAAAAAAAGCAGCTTTTAAAAGCTACTCTTTTCATGGCGGAGGAGGGGAGATTCGAACTCCCGCTTCAGGTCTCCCCAAACTAACGATTTAGCAAACCGTCCCCTTCAGCCACTTGGGTACTCCTCCGTGCCTGGTTATTGTAGCACAATACAGAGGCCAGGAGTAGACTTTTTGTTAGTTTTTTGCTATAAATAGAATATATGGTGTAGAACCAGATGGAAGGAGAATGTATGAAACTCACTCAAATCATCCAATCTAGTCTTCTCGGCGTTCTCGCTGCTTCTTTAGTGATAGTCTTGCTCGGTACAACCACATTTGCTTTCGACGGAACGATGAGCGAAGGAGCTGAATCTGCCCGAGGTATCGACCAAGCCACAACCTTATTTGGTGCAGCCGGTATTTTTACAACTATTAGCAACGTCATGCTTTTTCTCGTGGGCGCAATTAGCGTTATTATGATAATTATCGGTGGTCTCCGCTATGTTATATCTGGTGGCAACACCGGAAATGTTGCTGCTGCCAAGAATACAATTCTCTACGCAATCGTAGGGCTCATCATCGCAATTATGGCGTACGCTATCATTAATTTTGTTATCGGCAGCTTTGTTCCTGGCGGAGCTGGTGGCGGTATGGGCGGCACAAACGTCTAGTTAAAGTATCGCCAAGAAAAAAGACGTCCAAATGGACGTCTTTTTTCTTGGCGGAGAGGGAGAGATTCGAACTCTCGGTACCATTGCTGGCACGACGGTTTTCAAGACCGTTCCCTTAAACCACTCGGGCACCTCTCCGTAGAGGAACTGAAAACTATTTTAACAGATAGGATGCGGTTAGTCGAGAGGTTGTTTTGCGATTACCGCCACCCAAATCTGGCGAGCGCCAGCCTGGCGCAGCACATTGGCCGCCGAGCGCAATGTTGCGCCTGTCGTTGTAATGTCATCAACAATAAGATATACGGCATCGGAACGGAGGGGATGGCTTAATGCAAAAGCGGCCTCTGCCTGTACTTGGCGCTGCTGACGTGAAGAGCCGCGCTGTGTTGTGCTGGTCGTTCGTACAAGAACTTTCTGTACCGCTAGTGACCGTTTTTGCGCAAAACACCTTGCCATCAAAAGTGCATGATCGTACCCGCGTGCCCGAACATGGGACGGTATTGTTGGAATTGGTACAACAATTGTCTGAGGGGGAAGGTCGTCGACACATTCATCGAGAAGAGTAGCGAGGGTTTTGTAGCCCGCTTTTGCATTCTCGAACTTATAGCAGTCAATGATTTCGCGCAAAACACCACTACGCTCTCCAACACACCACGCCTTTTGATATGGCAAAGTGCATAGTCTACAGGTGTTACGCGTGGTTGCCGCCGAACACTCTATACATTCATCAAACGATTCACTAGTGATGTCATATTTACAATTGTCACATAAAAGTGACCCTATTTTACCGCATCCGCAACAGAGGTGTGGAGCTATGTATGATAAGAGGGTGTCAATCATTGTGTTTTTTACGTTTTGCACATTCCTTGTGTTGATTATACTGTAGTTGTTGGTTATAATTGAAGAGACTATTTGTCAATAGAGCCTAGAGAAAAGTGGAGGATATCATGGCCCGTAAACAAAACGATGATCTACTGATCGAAGATGAACTTGCCGCTGCGTTTTTGAACGACGATGAGCTCACCCAACAACAAACAACAAGCCAGGCGCAAGCCCCGGCTGCCGATGATTCGGCATGGGAAGACAACGAAGATGACTTTCCGGGTCAGCTTGCCGTAGATGTCTACGAAACCGACGAGAAACTTATTGTCAAGGCCCGCACAGCAGGCGTTAACAAAGAGGATCTTGATGTGAGTATTAGCGATGGTATTTTAACTATCAGCGGTACACTTTCAAGCGGTGACGATACAGATGCGACTAACTGGCACATTCAGGAATGTTATTGGGGTGAGTTCAGCCGTACGCTCGCGCTTCCAGTTGCCGTAAAAGAAGATGAAGTAGGGGCAGTCCTAAAGGACGGCGTTCTTACGATCAGCTTCGGCAAAATCAAGCAAGAACAAGCAAAGAAAATCACTATTCAATAGAGACGATCTCGCAAATAAAATCACCTGGGTATCCGGGTGATTTTATTTGCCGAGGCAGGGGAGTATGTACAAAAAAATAACGCCGTATTACGGCGTTATTTTTTTAAAAAATCTACGAACTAAGCGTCGGCTGCAAAGCTACCGATAACAAAGTTGACAAGTGCGTACGCGAGAATCGCGACAACAATACCTACGATTGCGTAGAGAATTGTATTTTTAGCGCTTGTAACAGCTCCGCTATCACCACCTGATACAACGTAGCGAATACCACCGATAATAAGCATGATGACCGAGATAGCACCGATGATAAAGAGAAGAACGTTGGTAATCGTCTTAAAGACACCATCGTCACCGAACAAATCAGTTTGCTGATCTTTACCCTTAGATGAGTTAGCGCCATCTTGCAAACCTTCGTCGAATGCCTGCGCGCTAGCCTCGATTGGCTGTAAAACTGGTGCTACCATGCTAATACCAAGCGCTAGTGCCGGTACGATAAGTAAGCTTTGGAGGCTTTTCTTAATTATATTCTTCATTATTGTTCCTTTCTTAGGATTACTCTACCTTATTTTATAGCAGATACGATGGTTTTTGTTAAGTGTGAACCGACTAAAATGCGCCAACCACAAAGTTAACGATGGCGTACGCCATAATGGCGACAATAAGTCCAATGACAGCGTACAATATCGTATCCTTGGCACCCTTTATCGCACTACTATCACCGTTTGAGGTGGTGTAGCGAACGCCGCCGATAACAATCATAACCACCGCAATTGCACCAAGAATGTACAGCAGGATATTGACAACTGTTTGGATGCGACTACCGAGAGAGGTGGCGTTGCCACCCTCATTGCCGCCAACATCGTTGATACCCGTTGTAATGTCACCTGCGGCATCGGCTAGTACCGTGTAACTAGGCACGAAGGATACGATCCCAATAAGGGCAACGACTGATAATAGGACTACTTTTATTTTATTCACTAAATTCTCCTTTTTTAAAATGCGCCAACCACAAAGTTAACGATAGCATACGACATAATGGCAACGATCAATCCTACGACAGCGTAAAGAATTGTATCCTTGGCACCCTTTATCGCACTGCTATCACCGTTTGAGGTAGTGTAACGTATACCACCTATAACGATCATAATCACCGCAATCATACCAAGCACGATAAGAAGGGTATTGATGATAATCTTTACCATACTTGAGGCATTATCGGTACCCTGAGCCTTACAAACAGCCGTATCGGGATTATCGGCACATTGGTCGAAAACGTTTATCGCCATCGCACTCGGTGCAGGCAGGGCAACGGCACCAACCCCAGCGACCAGCGCTAGTGACATTATAATTTGTTTCCATTTTTTCATGATTAGAACCTCCCTAGAACAAACTGCGTTATAACAAATGCGCCTATTATGACAACTATACCAATAATCGCTCCCAAAATCATATCCTTGGCGCGCTTTACCGAGCCGGCATCGCCGTTCGAGGTGGTATACATGTAGCCGGCCATAACAATAATAACTACGCACACCATTCCGGCAACACCGTAAACCGTCGTCAGAAGACCAGCGATAGCTGCGTTCGCATCTGTAACCGGCTCGACACCGATTGATCCCGGGTCTATCTTATCGGACGCGGCAAAAAGAATACTTTGAAGACTCATTAGCTAATTGCTCCTGCGATAAGATTAACGATAGCAACCGAAAAGATAGAAAGAACAAGGCCAATAACGGCGTCCATGATAATCTTTTTCGCTTTTGCAACCTCGCCCGGATCGCCAATTGCGGTCATATACTTGAATCCACCCCTTATGATGTATCCAACCGCTAGGTAGCCAACGATTTGCAGTGCCATTTCGATAACGTTAAGAACGATCGTCCATATAAATGTCGGCAGACCGCCGGCTTGTTGTGGGCTTTTAATATTACAGACGCCATCGGTTAAGCCTCTATACCATGCAGGAAAGGTAAGTAGACGCTCACCACACGCCTCGGCGGCAAGTGTTGTTTGAGGCAAGGCGACGGCCATTGTGGCACCTCCTAGTGTTGTTGCGAATAAAAGTGCGGCAGTCCAGTTTCGTATTTTATTTAACATATAGTTTTCCTTTACTGAAATATTCCACCCGGAATGAGAAAGTTTAAGAGGAGGTACATAGAGGCGTACGCCACGATACCAATCGCAACATTCCTTATAACATCTTTGGCTTTTTTAGTTTGCTCGGCACTGTCAGAGGATGTCGTGTAAAGGATTGCGCCGTACGTTATACCGCCAACCGCCGCAATACCGATACCTGCCGTTAAAATGTTGAGGACCAGCAAAAGAATACCCCATACACCACTCTGTGTAGTGCCGGCATCTTTTCCACCCGTTTGGTCGCAAACAACCAGCGAGGTTTGCACGCCACCGCAACAATAAAGACCTTTGTCTGGCTGCGGTTGACATGCAGCCCCGACTGTTTGCGGGATACTTATAGCGATCGTACCCATAACTACTAACGCAAGGACAATAATTTTTTGTTTTATTCTATTCATACCTGATTATAAGATACGATATAACTAAAGCGGAAGCAAGTAGTGATACTCAAAATATATATCGTGCACGCATAATTTCCATATATACGCATACTATACATAATGGTGTTTTTTACATTGACTTTTCGAGTATAAGATGGTACCATAACAGAGATATGTGGGATCTGCGAATTGCAACTCCATTCGGTAGAATATCGAAATGGAGTATGATGATTTTTGCCGCAGCGCTTCTTGCGGCTTCTTTCGCTATAGCATTCCTTGCTAGCACGCCTGTTCATGCGGCCGATGGACAATGGAACGGTGACGCGCTTCAATACGGACAAAACCAATATACGTTCGTAGGAACGGCAGCCGCCGGTGATAGTCGCGGCATCCCAGAAGGCTCAAAGATCTACGGCTATGTTGAACCGGACACTTCTGGGGCAAGCAATCCCACAAAAAAAGCTCATCTTATTTACTTTGCACCAGGCGTAGACCCGGGTCAGGCAACCGCCGCCACCTACACTGCTTACGATCTTAATGGCGCCACGTATAGCAATCCGACAGGAAAGACTTCTATAACTATGGAGCCCCGAGCCGCCGCTAGCGAAGGAACGACCTCTTGTGACAGCTCCTTCACCTTTGGTGTTGGGTGGATAATTTGTCCGATTACAAACTTTTTTGCCAGCGCTATGGACTGGCTATTTAACGTTCTTGCGGGATTCCTGGCGGTTCGACCTGTCCAGTCTAGCCAAGAAAACGCACTATACCGCGCTTGGTCGGTTATGCGTAACTTTGCAAACGTTGCGTTTGTTATTGGCTTCCTTATTATTATTTACTCGCAGATCACAAATATCGGTCTTTCTAATTACGATATTAAAAAAATGTTACCGCGCCTTATTATTGCAGCTGTGCTTGTTAATATATCGTACTGGATTTGTTCAATCGCAATCGACATTTCTAATATTATCGGCTATTCGATTCAAGATATATTTATCTCTATGCGTAATAATCTTGTCGGTGGAGAAGGGAATAACTGGGATCTGGTTAGCTGGAAAAGTATCGGCGGATTTATTCTTTCGGGCGGTACCATTGCGGCCGCGACGGGAATTGGTGGGTTTGCGCTACTAGCCAGTGCCGGAACGGTAGGTGGTGCGCTGTACATGCTTTTGCCAATCCTCCTCGGAGTCCTTATCGCCGTGTTAGTAGCACTCATGGTCATGGCGGCGCGCCAAGCAATTATTACTATATTAGTAATAATTTCGCCGCTGGCATTCGTGGCATACCTTTTGCCGAATACCGAGAAGTACTTTGAGAAGTGGAAAAGTCTTGGTATGACCATGCTTGTTATGTTCCCGATGTTCTCGATCGTATTTGGTGGATCGCAACTTGCCGGAATTGCAATTATTCAAAATGCGGATTCTATTAATACTGTCATTCTAGGTATGGCAGTGCAGGTTGCCCCTGTTGCAATTACGCCACTGCTATTGAAACTCAGCGGATCGCTCCTTGCTCGAATTGGCGGTATTATTAATAACCCAAGCCGCGGACTTATCGACCGCACGCGAAACTTTGCAAACGAGCGCCGCGACCAGCGAAAGGCAAAAGCATGGGCAACGCCGCTTAATAGGCGACGCGACGCCTTTGCTCGTGCCTCGCGTGGTATAGACAACAAACGCCGTGAGCGCGAGGGCTGGCAGAAGGCCAACGAGGCCATGGTGGATGCAAACTGGGCTAACAGCCAAGTAAACTCTGATATCCAGCAGCGTGCCCTGCAAGCAGCGAGCGTTAAAGATACCGGTGACAATCTAGCTCAGCGCAGGTTCGAGGCATCTAAGCTGACAAACGCCGCTATGCAGGATCTTGATCTAAATGCCCGTGCCGCCAAACTGGACCTTGATGTGTCTAAGGCACGAGTTGAAGCAAACTGGGAGGAACTTAAAGCGGGCGATGGTCGAAATATCGTTCAGCCGGCAGGCCTTGCGGGCAGTGCACTTGCCACTTATATCGCTAGTCGGGTCGATCCGATTAGTCAGAATGCTATTAATGCCGGTATCGAGGCGCGACGCGAGCAATCTGCAGAACATGTACAAAAGCGTGTATTCTCTGAAGCATTGGAAAACAACATCGCTCTGCAACAAGCAGCTGGTGGTATAGATGCCAACGGTTCGCAGCGAGCATTGGCATACGCCCTTAAGGAACGACATAGTGCGCGTCGTGAAGCGGTTGATAACGCAAACTCTATTATTGAACATAGCAACGTTGACGACAGGGGTACCCTCGAACTTGCAGAGGGACGAGCCTTCGGCAACGTTCAAATTACGGATGATATTCAAGAAGCCGCTATTATTAAGGTTGCCTCCGCAGGTAACGTGAATAACATCAACCACTTGATGGAGAACCTAGATATTTCCCCAAGCGGCAACGAAAACCACCGTATCGCTTTTGTTGAAGCACTTAAAAAGAACAGCGCAGCGCGACCTAAGTACGTTGGGTTTGCTCGTATGAACGCTATTACACAGGGTGTCGCCGACGGCGGTGTAGAGGGTCTTGATAACATGATTAAGTCTACCGTTGAAGCTCTTAAGTTCTCTCCTGAAGTATTGGTGTCGCAAGACCAAGACGCGCTTAAACGTATGGCTGAAGCTATTAGTCGCAATAAGGCGCAGTACGATCCCGTCGCACTTTCTGACCTTAAGAAGCGAATTGATACGGCATTTAAAGACGAGCGTCTCAATGTTCGATTGGGTGAACGAAGGCCTCATCTTGAGACTATTATGAGTACACTTAGCGACGTGCCTTTCCCTCCAGACCCAGCCCCTTAGGCCTTAGCACCCAACTCTAGTCCGACACAATTAACCGTTCTCACACTCGCAGGGCGGCGTATTTTTTAAATTACATACACCTCTGATACGTATCCTACACACACCATATGTAGTGTATGTGGAAAAAATTAGACCCCTTGCATTTTTTTAGTATTGCGATATAATAAAAAGTACAAAAGAGTTTTAAGTGCCCACATAAGTGCGCAAGGAACCGTGTAATGAGTTTAGAACAACGACACCGAACACCAAATTCAGGCGAAACGCCAGAGGGGGAGGAGCGTGCGTTGAACAGCTCGACTACGACCGAAACCTACCGAATCCCCGGCAGCGCCGACCAAGAGCAATTCGAGGAAAGCACCTACGATCCTAACAGGCAACGTGGTAAACGAAGGGGCCTTCGTCTTATTGGCGCAAGCGCGGCATTGGCAGTAATTCTTGCAGGTGGTGGCTATGCACTTACCCGCGGCGGCGACAATGTAGAAGCCAAAACCCCACCGGTAGCGACCGCGCCTGCAGATCCAGGCGAGACAGCCCCATCCGCTCCAGGCGGCGCTGAGGTTCTTAATAATCTCACCTTGGCTAATTTTCCGTTTGAAATTGACGGAAAGACATATGAAGGATTCGACGCATTCAAAGAAGCGTTCGCTATTGATGCAGGCGACTACACGGAATATAACGTTACCGATGCACACCCAGAGGTGGTAGAAGACGGGAAACAGGCCACTGCCGAGGTTGTTAGCCTCATCAATAAATGGCTGAATTACGATATCACAACCATTGAAGGCGTCGCACCCGAAGTGATGGACAAATACGAATATACTCGACCAGATGGTTCTTCCTATGCTGGAGAATCTGCTCTTAAGCGAGAGTTTGTCGATACGGCGTTCGAACAGCTTCTCTTTGAGAAAACCGACCTTAAGGGCGTTACATACCCGACCTCGTTCATCGACGACATCAAGACTATCGCAGCAAAGGTCCAATCACTAAGAGAATTCACCAAAGACGAAGCAAATCCTTACAAAGGTGAGTTTGTTATCGTTGATCCACCATCTATGTCTATTGGCTACAAACACCTCGATCGTCCAGGAATTGCCGTAGGCACTACCGTCACCGTTCAATACCGCGATAATGCCAGCGCAAATAGCGTCGGCGAAGACTCACGCTACTCTGCACCTATCGGCCTTGAGAATCCCTACATATGGGAAATGGGGCTCGATAGTTCTGGTACTGTGCAGGCTGGAGAATATAGCCCTCGTGACCGCGCAGGCGAATTTGGACCATATTGGCGAATCGCAGGATTCGACAACAGTCCAAAGAAAACGATGTAACCAGGCATTCACAAAAGAAAGGCTCCGCAAGAGCCTTTCTTTTTTTGTCACTTTGCGACATAATTTAGCGTAAGTACTATGAAAGCAAAACTGTTCGCGCTCTTAGGGTTGATTATCGCCTCGACAGGCTTGGCTCTTATTTTGGGCAGCACTCCCGCACATGCGGCAGGCGAGAAATACCGGTGGATCAACGAAACAACGATTGAAGCAAGCGGCGGACTTTACAATAACGTTACTGCCGCCAATAACGGCGTTTTAAATTTTCCGCGTAACGGCAATACGTTTATTGTTTTTAGCGACGGCGACTGCGACATTACGCTTACTATCGCACCGTCACCTGATAATAAAACAGGAAAGCTAACGACCCAGGGATGTGACGAGCCAGCAGCTGGATTTGATCGTGATATTACAATTACTAATCCTGAAAACGGCCCTCCAGTCGGCACCTTTCCTGCACCAACCGAGACTGGCGATGAAGGGGAAGAGGCCGAAGATAAAACAAGCTGCGCAGTAGATGGTATCGGTTGGATTATCTGCCCGGTCATGACGTTCTTATCGCAAATTGTCGACTCCGCTTACTCAATAGTCGCAACCCTTCTTGGCGTACAACCACTTGTAACAACTGGCGAGGAGAGTTCAAAGAATATCTATAATGCATGGTCAATCATGCGAAACTTCGCAAACGTCGCATTTGTTATCGCCTTTCTCTTTATTATTTTCTCGCAGATATCGAGTATAGGAATCACCAACTATGGTATTAAAAAGATGCTCCCTCGTCTTATCATCTCGGCAGTGCTCGTCAATATATCCTACTGGATATGCGCCGTTGCGGTTGACGCCTCTAATATTGCTGGCGCGTCAGTAAAGGAACTATTCGACAGTCTCGGGTCTAGCTTTGCAGCACCAACAGCCAAATTAGACCCTTCTCAAACCGGAGAAGGGTGGACAGGTATTGCCGGTGCGATACTGGCCGGAGGTATAGCTGGAGGTATAGCACTTTATGTCGGCCTGTCCGCCTTCATTCCGATAATACTCGCTGCACTCGTGGCTATTATTACCGTATTTCTTGTTTTGGCATTACGACAGGCACTTATTATTCTCCTCGTTATTATTGCTCCTCTTGCATTTGTCGCATATCTACTTCCGAATACAGAAGATCTGTTTAAAAAATGGAAGGGACTACTTCAAACCCTACTCTTAATGTATCCCATCATATCACTTATATTTGGTGCATCGGCGTTAGCCTCTACAGTTATCATGACCACTGCGGGGGGTAGTGGGATTACAGAGATACAAAAGATAACGATGCAAATCATGGGTGCTGGCGTTGCTATTATCCCGCTTGCACTAACGCCAATTGTGATGAAAACCGCCGGCGGTGTACTTAATAGGTTCGGTGGCTTTATTAACAACCCGAACAAGGGTCCTTTCGATCGTATGAAGAAAGGCGCCGAGGGGTATCGTAAGAACCGCCAGACACTTCGCCAAAACAGGGCACTGAACGGTGGGCGAAGACTTCCATTCTATGCAGGGAGTGTAAAAAGCCGAGCACGACGTAATGCCGTGAATGCCAGTCGCGAAGCTGGGCTCCGCGATGCACAAACGCGCTATATTAGTGAGCAGGCTAGGGCTAACGGTGGCGACAATGTGTTTGCCTCGCAAATGGCTGGCGGAAGTCGCGTAACAGATGCGAACGAACGAGCAAAAACAGCCGTTGTCGCCTCAGCTCTAAGTCAAGAAAAGAAGAACTTCCAAGAAGACGTTTCGAATATGGAGGCGCTCATTAAAGTTAACTTCGACGACCCTGCAAAAGCGTTGGAAAAGGCAATCGCAGAAGGAGATCGAACCTCGGCCGTCGCCGCTCAGAACATCTTATTTGGATCGGGAAGTAGCGGTGTTACTAAATTTCGCCAGGTGATTCAAAATAGCGAAAATAGCGCTGATCCGACCACTCAGGCTGGACTCGCTAGCGTATCCAGCGATCTCCGATCGAACATCAAGGACAAGCATGGTCAGTACGCAAAGCAGAAAGGTGCCGACGTAACAGCCTGGGCAGCATCAACAGATGCCAAGCTTTCAGACACATACGCAAAGCCTCTCTCAGACAACGATCTTGCAGGCCAGCATGAAGGGAGTATGGCAAAGATGGTGGCACATGGGGATATATCATCCGAACAGGCACGGCGTATGTTAGGTGATCCACGAGTTAGTGCTAATCTCGATAACGACCAGAAGCGACACCTTACAAATGCAGCTGGCGGCGACCTTCGCGCAACACCATCGCGCGATGAGATTGATATAGCACATGAAGAGGCGATAGTACAAAACGCACTCCACGGGATGAATAATAATAACCCGCCAAACCCTCCGAACCCACCTAATCCACCAAACCCTTAGTGGCTATAATCGCCTATGGTTATTGCATCTAGTGATCTGATATACTTAACATAAATGGCAGTATATAAAGTACCTCAAGACGTCGAAGCCGACGATAAACTAATCGGCCCGTTTAGCTTTAGGCAGTTTATTTACTTAATTATTGCCGTCATTAGCATTGCGATAGGGTGGGGGTTGAGTCAATTATTTATTCCCCTCGCAATTATCCCTTTGCCGCTGATTATATTTTTTGGTGCACTAGCATTGCCGCTTCGCAAAGACCAGCCAATGGAAATTTACCTTGCCGCCGTTGTGTCGTTTTACTTAAAACCACGCAAACGTCTATGGCAGCCCGATGGCATTCAATCGCTGGTTGAAATTACCGCACCTAAAGAAATAGAGGTGCAGCGAGCAAAAGACCTTTCGCAAATGGAAGCGCAACAGCGCCTTTCGTACCTTGCTGATATTGTTGATACCGGCGGATGGTCGGTTCGAGGCGTTGGTATGCCAGTGACAGATAGCGCCATGCAAAACGATGCTTACTACGAAGCGCAACAAGCCGTGGATATCCTCGACAGCTCAGCCGGTGTTTCGCAGTCGTTCGATACCATGATTAGCCAATCCGACGCCAAAAGACGACAAGAAATGGTAGAGCGCATGCACCAGGCGCCAGAGCCGGTAGCAGCTCCACCTCGAATTACTCCGCCGCCCATTGCCGACCCTTATGCAGCACTCACCCCGACGCCTGCCGTTGACACGAGCAACGATCCGCATGTTACTTTCAATCCATACCCAAACTCTATTCATCAGTCTGTTATTGTTCCTCTTAGCGAACAGCTGCCGCAACCAGCCGTCGCTGCTCCTCCGACCACTGTTGCACCAGTAGAGCCAGCAATTCCGGCGCCATCTGTGCCCGAAACTACTAGCGAAAGACCTGTCTCTCCTGATATAATAAACCTTGCAAATAACTCCGATTTATCTATCGAAACCATTGCGCACGAGGCTAATCGAATTCATCAAAAGGAAGAGGAGAAACTTCCCGAGGATGAAGTAGTCATATCACTGCGTTAGTTTAAATAAATCGAGCAAGGAAGAGTGGGAACGTGCCGCCAAACAATCAACAACCTCAGGCGATGCCAACCGGTGCACCGGCGAGTCCGCCGAATCCAGCACCAGCGGGTACAACAATCCAGCAGCCTAAAACCGCGCCGCCACTAAACACGACGCAGAATAGTTTGCTGATATCTGAAATTCGCGACAGTATGGTGATTATGAGCGATGGAAGTTTTCGCGCGGTTATCGCCAGCAAGTCTATTAACTTCGACCTTATGAGCTCACGCGAACGCGAGGGTGTTGAATTTAGCTACCAAAACTTCCTTAACGCCTTGTATTTTCCGATTCAGATTTTTATTCGTTCGCAACGCGTCGACATCGGTCCCTATATCGACCGTCTCTCTACTATTCGCAGAGCTCAGGACAACATGCTACTTAATGTTCTTATGGACGATTACATCAACTTTATCGATGCACTTTCCCAAGAGGCAAATATCATGGATAAAAGCTTTTTTGTTGTTATTCCGTATTTTCCGGCCGGCGACCTGAACAATGTTATTGAACAGAGCAAGGGTATTTTTGGAAAGCTCTTTTCAAAGCCACAATCAACAGCAACAAGGATCGACAAAGCATCGTACGAAAAGGCAAAAGATGAAATCAAAAACCGTGTCGACTCCGTTACAAGCGGGCTCTTTCAGATTGGCGTTAACAGCGTTCAGTTAAACACCAAAGAACTAGGTGAGCTGTACTACAACGTCTACAACCCAGATACGGCCGTCCGTGAGCCACTAGGCGATTTTGAGCGCGTTACAAGTACATACGTTCAAAAGGGTCAGGGTGAAGCGCCACGACCACACCTACAAGAAGGGGAGATGTAAAAATGGCTAAGAAAAAACTCGACCCGATTGATATTGCCGCCGAACAGCGCGCACGCGAACAAGCAGAAGTTGAGCAAGCTTTTCTAAAAGGCATGACAACGCTTCGCGACCTTATTGCGCCAAGCAGCCTTGAAATCCACGCCAGCCATTTTCGCTTGGGAACAAAATACGGGCGTACGCTATATATCTACGGCTACCCACGCCAAATCTACACAGGCTGGCTAAGTTCGCTTATCAATATCGATGAAGTACTTGATATTAGTATGTTTATCTACCCGGTCGAAAGCCAGGTTGTCCTAAATAATCTTCGCAAAAAGGTGACGCAACTTGAGGCCTCGATGTCGATCAACAGCGAAAAGGGGCGCACTCGCGACCCTGGTCTTGAGGCGGCCCTGCAAGACGCCGAAGAACTTCGTGACCAATTGCAGGTTGGATCTGAGCGATTCTTCCGTTACGGCTTGTACGTAACACTTTACGCCGATAGCCTCGATGAGCTTAGTTTTGTTCAACACAAAATCGAAACACTCTTTGGTCAGCAACTTATCTTTAGCAAGGTAGCAAGCAGCCAGCAAGAGCAGGGGCTTAACAGTACGATCCCACAGATGAGCGACCAATTACAGATTCGCCGCAACATGAACACCGGTGCGATCAGCACAAGCTTTCCATTTACAAGCGCCGACCTTACTCAAGAAAAGGGCGTTTTGTACGGTATTAACATGCACAACAACGGCCTGGTTATTTTTGACAGGTTCAGCCTGGAAAACGCAAACATGGTGGTATTTGCAAAGTCTGGTGCTGGTAAGTCGTTTACCGTTAAGCTCGAAGCGCTTCGCAGTATGATGGTTGGCTCGGATGTGCTTATTATCGACCCAGAAAACGAGTACCAAAAACTTTCCGATGCCGTAGGCGGAAGCTATATTCGACTCAGTCTAAACGCCGACACGCGAATTAACCCATTCGACCTCCCCAGAGTTATCGATAGAGAAGAGGCAGATGACGCACTGCGCGCAAACCTCGTAACACTCCATGGTTTGTTCCGCCTCATGCTTGGTGGTAGCCAAGCAACGGCAGCGGGACAGATGATGTCGGCGCTAACGCCGGCCGAAGAAGCCGACCTTGACCAAGGCTTGATTGATACGTATGCTCGCGCGGGTATCACGAGTGACCCACTCACGCACAATTCGCTTCCACCAACAATTAGTGATCTCTACGATACGCTTCTCCACATGGGTGGCACAGGGCCAGCGCTAGCACAGCGTCTTCGTAAATACACCACTGGTACGTTTGCCGGTATCTTTTCGCAGCAATCGAATATCGATATCAATAACCACATGGTCGTCTTTAATATTCGCGACCTCGAAGACGAACTTCGCCCGGTCGCTATGTATATCGTGCTTTCCCACATTTGGAACATTACTCGTAGCGAACAGCGCAAGCGCATGTTGATCGTTGATGAGGCATGGCAGCTTATGAAGTACGACGACTCCGCAAACTTCTTGTTTTCACTTGCGAAACGCGCGCGTAAATATTATCTGGGGCTCACAACAATTACCCAGGATGTCGAAGACTTCATGGGAAGTAAAATGGGCCGCGCGATCGTGGCTAACTCATCTATGCAGTTACTCCTTAAGCAATCATCGAGTGCCGTCGACGTACTTTCGGATGTCTTTAAACTTACCGAGGAAGAACGCAAACGTCTTGCCAACTTCCCAGTAGGGCAGGGTTTGTTCTTTGCGGGACAAAACCACGTTCATATACAGATTGTGGCAAGTCAAACCGAGACAGGGCTTATTTCGACCAACCCAATGTCACAGCCTCAAATGCAACCCCAGCAACCAGCAGAACAACCTATGACCGGCGGCTACACCAATCCCGGGGATAGTAACGTATAATAAAGGTAATTTATGGCACTAAGTTATAAAGATGACCAAAAGCAAGATGAGCGGCTCGATCCGTACTCTGATAATGCCAAGGATCTTTACAAACAAGAGCAAGATGCCTATGATCAACAGTTCGAAGATATTGCCGGCAATCATGATAAAACTGCCGACGATTCTCAGGAAAATGACAACATTGCCAAAACTCAAAATATAGACAAGGCCAGAGAGCGCGAAGAAGCTAGCTGGAAAAGTTTCTATCGTGACGAGAGCGGGCAAAAACAAAAGCTAACCTTTAAAAGCTTTATGAAAAAGAAGGGGCCGATGGGGCTCATTATTACACTACTTCTAGGCGGTGGTGGTGGTTTTTCGCTTTTGTTCTCGCCGGGGATGTTGATTGTTGACCTTAAAGAAAAGATGAACGACAAGTTTAACGACCAACTTGCCGCCATGGATGTTCGTACAACTGCACTTATTAAGAAAAAATTTGGCAAAACAACCTCTGGCCTCTGTGGGCAAAAACTCAGTATTCGCTGTAAGTACAATAGTATGTCGAAGCGGCAGTTCAGCAAGCTAGAAAAAGCGATCGTTGCCGAAGGTGGAAAAATCAACACCGATGGGAAAACCCTTATAAAAGGGCGGGCGAAAATTACAAGCATTGAATTCGGCGGCAAGGTGATTGGAGCGGCTGATTTTGCCAGTGAAATACGGACAAACCCAGCTTTTAGAAGCGCCATGATGAAGGGGTATAATCCCAAGCTAGCAGGTTTTGCCGATTCCTTATTCGGAAAGCTATCGGCCAAGTTAGGTATAAATAAACAGAAAAATATCGGGGCTGATGAGGGCAAAGATAACGTAAATGCCGAACCTGACGCCGAAGAAAAGACCGATGAACAGAAGATGAAAGAGGAGCTGGTGGATGCCGCCAGCGGAGAGGCGGCAGCAGAAGCTAAGGCTAATGCTATCAAGACAGAGGAGGAATGTGACGGCGGAGACGGATGTACGGATGGTAAGCGCACCGTATATAAGGACGAAGACGGTAAAGCAATCACCGAGGCCGAATATAACGAACGAGTCAACGCAACGTCAGAACTTAGCTCCGAAATCGAGGCACGCCGCTCGCTAGCTGATGTAGGCAAAAAGGCTACCAAAGCCACGCTTAAAGGCGCACTTACTTCAACTGCACTAGGCCTTGGCGCCGTTGATACGGCATGTACCGGGTACTTATTAATACGCACCGTTGGGTATGCCGCAAAGTACTTAGGTATGTTAATGCTCCTTCGTTATGCACATGTCTTTATGAATACGGCCGATTCTATCAAGGCGGGTGACGCCACTCCGAAACAAGTTGAATTTGTCGGAAATATTCTTACGTCACAGAACGCCATTGGACAAAGCGCTACCGATTCGTACGGCTATAAATACGCAGCATATGGAGACGTCATGACGATGCCTCGAAGCGAAGATGTTGGCCAGAATACAGGTGGAGCTACGTCCTTAAGCGAAGAAGAACAGAAACAAGTGCTTATTAACGACGAGACCACGAAGTACATCAATGGCCAGCTTGTTTCCGATAATATTCTTGCAGCCGTTATTGGATTCGTTGAGCAAGGCGCGACATCTATCGACGTCGCCGATGAGACATGTAAATTCGTAAAAAGCGGCTGGGGACAAACCATTCTATTCGGAACCGCGATTGTTGGTGCGGTAGTTGCATTCTTTAGTGGTGGAGCAAGTCTTGGATGGGGTGTACTTGCGCAAGCCGGTGTTGGTATTGCGATTAGCGTCGCCCTTGCCATGCTAACGCCAAAACTTGTTGACATGGCCGCCGGGCGACTTGTAGACGGAAATGAAAACGGTAACCAAGCAGGTAATGCAATCACCTCGGGCATGGGCGGGTACAACGCTCAAACCTCACAAGGTCGCGGACTTCCAGCTCAGAAAAAAGAAGATGCTGTCGCATATGCGCAACTCACCAAGGAAACCATGGCTCAATACGATGCAGTCGACCGACTAAATGCAAACCCGCTAGATGCCTCGAATCCACACACCTTCATGGGGACATTCGTATCGAACCTCATACCTTACGCATCGAAAATATCGAGCAGTCTAACAAGTAATATCTCGGCAATGACCCAATTCACAACTTCTTCATTCGCAAGTCTACTACCAAGTGCAAGCGCGGCCGAGGAAGCGGCACAGTACAATGTATGCGAAGACCGCGACTATAAGCAGTTCGATCTTGCTGTCGATCCATTTTGTAATGTTCGCTACGGCCTCACAAGCGACGTGCTCGCTATCGATCCGGAAACTGTACTCGACTACATGCTCGAGCACGACTATGTCGACGAAGAAACCGGCCAACCAAAAGAAGACGACAACGATTATGCTGAATACATAAAGCACTGTATGGAGCGCGCTGCATCGATTGGTGGATTCGTATCCGAAGATGATATCAATAAGGGTGAAGAATGTGTTCAAAATGAGCACACGGGTGACGAAGAGAAGAAATACGACATGTTCCGCCTCTTCTATATCGACCAAAGTATCGATGAAGGTATGGAAAACGGCTACGCAAACTCTGGCGCAACAGCCGAAAGCGACAATGGTCAGGTTGTATCGCCGGTTGCACCAGGCCACACAATAACAAGCGGTTATGGCCCACGCGGTTCGGTTCCTGGCGCATCGAACGGCTCGTCGTGGCACGCGGCAATCGATATGGTCAGTACTCCCACGGATGTTTACGCCGCTATGGCGGGCACAGTTGTATCCGTCGGAGGAGGAGCCGTTAACGTTGTAACAATAAAGCACGCCGATGGTCTTAAAACCCGCTACCTTCACATGTGGCCAAAAGATACACTCGTTAAGGCAGGCGACACGGTAACGGCTGGGCAAAAAATCGGAAAAATCGGCTGTGCAGGACAGGCCGAAGGGTATTGTGGCGGGCCGCATCTCGACTTTAATATATGGGTAGATGAAGTGAAGGATCGTGTTAAATATAGTAAATACAAGGTAGCACCAGAGGCTGCAGGCGGCAGTTCGGGTAATGCTATAAACCCCGCAAACTTCTTAAAGGATAACGGCGTGGCCGGATATGACGAGGCTGTAAATGATAATTAAACGACCTAAAAAACTATTTAAATCTACTGTTGCTGTATTTTTGGCTCTCGTTATTTCGATTGGATTTGCCGCCGATACAACGCGCGTTCTCGCTATTCCCGACCAAGATTTCTACAGCGGTAACGATATTCTTTATTACGACCCAGATAGCGGATTGTGTTCAACCGGCGACAGCACGCTAACCGGTAGCAATGTAAAAGAAAAGGTTTGGAACTGGCTAAAGAGCAAAGGGCTTTCGTCGGAACAGGCGGCGGGAGTTATGGGTAACATGGTAGCCGAGTCGGGTATCGTGCCCACCCGACACCAGGGTACTGGCGATGTCTGGAATAGCTCTTATACGGGCAACGCCTGGGGCCTAGTACAGTGGGATGGCGGTAGGCGATATAGCGCACCAAAAGGCGGAGTTTTAGGTAAACTAAAGGAGAAAAAGCCGAATCTCGTTAAGTACGCCGAGCTTCAGTACGATACTGTCCGCAACCCCGACGTCAAGATTCCACCGGTTGACTTGGATGCCTTAACGCTATTTGAGCTCGAGTATCTTTACGAGGAAAGCACGCACCGTCCTGTTACAGCCCGTGGATACGGAGAAGCGGCAAACGAATGGGAGACATTGAAACTGCAAAAAACCGTCGCCGATGCGACAGTGTTTTGGCACAATAACTTTGAGGTTTCAGCCGATTCTGCCGAACAGGTTCTTAATGGTCGCGGCGGTCATTCGCAAAAAATTTTCGACGAATTTTCGGGTAAACCCGGCGCAACGAGCAATCAGGCGAATTGTTCGGCTGCAACCGGCGACCTGTCGCAACTGACGCTCTCGTATGCCTGGCCCGAATACCACCCAAAACCCTATGTGCAAAAGAAGCCGGAATACGAGACTGCCGTTCGAAAAGCAGACGATGAGAATATATACACCGGAGATCCTTGCCACGGTGGTGGCGTCGATTGCGGTGCATTCGTGACGCTACTGGTAGTAAATAGTGGCTTCGACCCAGCCTACAATCATGGTGGAAAGAGAAGCGAAGGGGCGGGTAATACTTCGGTTCAGGCGGACTGGGCGAGTAAAAACTGGGAAACAATAGGCACCGGCTCAACAATTAATGTTGCAGATCTTCGCGCCGGCGATGTCGCAATCAGCGATGGACACACATTTATATGGGTAGGCGAGATCGAAGGCTTCCAGACTAAAATCGCTTCCGCCTCACAGTGCGGGCGCGCACCAATGGCAGGAACCGAATCTCCCACCTCTAGCGACCCTACGTTAAAATGGTATCGAAAGAAGTAAGGGGATAAAAATGATACAAGATTTTATAAAAAACCATTTCGCCGCCTTTATAGCAATAATCCTGCTCATTGCTGGACTACTGGGGATGGCCGCATTTATCGTCGCCACAAGGCCGAATGCACAACCAGTTGTCGTGAATGTTATACCAAGCGATGCAAAAGTAATGGCTAATGGCACCGAGATTAAAAAAGGAACCGCTTATCTAGAGCCTGGCGTCTATTCGATCGAAGTATCTCGCGGTGGGTTTAAGACTGAAAAAACGACAGTACTTATTGGCGATCCAAATACCGCCTCGATCGACGTCGCATTAACACCCGTATCAGATAGCGCAATCGAGTGGAAGAAGAGCCATGATAGCCTCTACTACGATTACGAGGGGAGAGCTGGCGAAAGAGCTTCTCAAGAGGGAATAGCGTTCACCGCTCTTAATCCAATAACCTCAAAATTGCCGTTCGAAAACCTTCTTTACACCATAGGATATCGCGCCGATCCTTCAGACGATTCGGGTAATTCAATCATCATAGAAATCGATGCGTCGAGAGGCTACCGAAACGCAGCAATAAACGAAATCCGCAACCTCGGCTACGATCCGACGACATTCAAAATCAATTTTAGAGATTATGAAAGCCCATTCGACAATGAGTAAAAAACAACTTATCACTATTATCACCATTCTCGTTATTGCTATTATTGGCCTTGCGGTGGTGTTCTATTTAAACACGTTCAAAGTTGTTCGCTTTGATATAAGGCACGACGACATAACTATCGACGTTTATTCTGGCAGTACAAATAATAATCAGAAGATCGGATCGCTCGATGCAAGCGGTGAGCTTAAGCTACAGGCGGGGGACTACACTGTCGTCCCATCTGGCGACAAATATAACAATGCGCCAATTAGCTTTACGGTTAAAAATACTGACACCACAATCACGATCAACCCCGAATACTCACAGGCATACCGCGACGCAATCTTAAAAGCCGAGATGGACGCTATCAACAAAGTAATCAGCGATACTTATCCATCTGTCATAAATGGCTTCGATATTAACCCGGGCTACGTTTACGAGAACGCTACATGGTACGCCACCACCTTGAAGCAAGATATCGGCCACCCAACAGAAGTAAGTGACGTCTATCGCACCGTTCTAAAAAAAGAAGATGGGAAATGGGTGATAAAAGCAAAGCCAGCACTCGTACTCAGCTCGAAAGACTACCCTCAGATTCCTGTCGACATTTTAAGGGATATAAACAGAAAGTAGATCCATGATAGACGAAGCAAAACGTAAACAACTTGTCATCGCCGCCTCTGTTTTCCTCGGTGTCGTCATATTGGCTTTTATCGGGTTTCTTATCTTTTTTAGGCAAGATACCGCAAGCGATCTGCCACCCGTCGAGCCAGCGACATCCGACACTCAGTCAACCGAACAAGAGAATGCCGCCAGTACAGACTTATCCAGTGAAGAGACTAAAAAATCAGTTTCGTATAAAAACGGCACTACTTTTAACGGCTTCGACGAACTAAACCGCTATGCGGTGACAAGCCTGCGTAAAAGCGCTATAGAATATGTGCTATCGAATTACGCAACGACAACGAAAGCGGATATATACACCTTCACCCCGGGATCAATCAAAGAAACGCCCGATGGTGAACGAACTTTTCTAACGTTTAACGTTACCGATAATAAAGACGCAACATACAAGGTCGAACTTTCGTACACATTTGCAGCCGATGCCTATGTACGCGTGTTCGACAAAGACAACAAGATCGTCGCCACGTCACCATTTGATACTGATTAAAAATAAAACAACTCCGTTCGGACGAGAGCACCTGTAGGCGCGTCATCGTCCGAACGGAGCAACCGAGCTTAGGCGGCTTATGGCCGCCCGTTACCCAGACTGAGCCGTCATGAAATATAACAGCTCAGATTTTTTCTCACAGGGAAGGGCACTTCACTGGTCTTGCAGTAGGGCGACGCTCCCATATCTTGCCCTGCGTCCTTGACCACCCACTTTCCGCTCTCGTAATGGATCAGATATGCGGTGATCGTGTCGGTCTGAGGGTCGTGCGTTCCGACGTCAGTCACGCCCCACGCCCAACCGTCAGCACACGCCACGACCTGAGTGTTCCATACGTCCGTCGCGCCCGTGCCAGGGAGAGCGCGCTTGATCCCCGTGATCAGCGCATCATGGAGCGATGCGCCCGTAGGGCACGGTGGCGGAACCTTTACGACCTCTACGCGGAGCGTGTCGGCCAGTGTCAGTTTGACACCGTTCATGGACGAGATGGCCGTGTCGACGATCCCCTTGAGAGCGTCCGCCATCCAAGGGATACGCCACAACACCTTGCCGAGATCGATCTGACCAGCAATCGCCTCGAACAGCGGGCTAAAGCATCCAGCCCCAGCACTCGCCACCTGACCTAGGTTCGCACTTCCGGTCAGAGGGCCGATCGAGTCCTGGACGCAGGATACAAGACCCTGCGTCTTGAACGCCAGTTCGAGTAGTTTCAGGTTCTGATCGACGTTGCCGTCACCAGTGAGAATTCCGACCGCCAGCCCCAGCACCTTGATAGTACTTTGGGCTGCGAATGTCCGAAAATCTCCCTGAAACTCGATAGTCGAGGGAAGATCGTTGATATTGATGCTCCCCACCAGCTCGGCGTCGCGGCCCAGGTAGGCCTTGATCTTCTCGCCGCCAGGCAACAGCCCGGCGACATACTTCGTGATCTCCTCCTCTAGGTTGCCCCGAGAAGCCACCATCCGCACATTCTGCGTTGCCGCGACCGTGAGGATGTAGTCGATCCGGTTGGCGACACCCACGCGAACGTAGCCGTCCTTGCCGGGGTAGAGGCAGGCGAAGATCGCACTGTCACTCTTTAGTGACCAGCCTCGGCTTGCGTTTCCGAACTTGATCTTCTCACCACTTGCCGTGACTTGTTGCTGACACTTCGCGGGATCCGTCTTAACCGTTTCCGGGAAGAACGATTCCAGCAAGGCGTCGTCGGTGACATACGCCACGTACTTAGGCGACAGGTGCGCCGCCGTCACGCGGAGTATCTTGCGATCTTGCAGCTTGGCTGGCAACAGGAGAAACCCTCCCTCGCCACTAGGCGTGTACGCCAGTGGAACGCTGCCAGTCTGTGCGGCACTCGGCCTGAAACTACTGCCGCTCTCCATGGGGATAGTGAGCTCGACAGGAAGCTTCGGCTGAACCTGCTGGTCTCCTTGTGTGAGCGTGACGTCAAACACCACGCCCGCACTTCGAAGCCCCTTGAATGGGCCAGCGTCGCTCTTCGAAAGAGCGGCCGGCACACTTGCCGTCAGTTTCGTCTCGGCGTCAACCGCGCCTTTCGGCACGATCACACCGAGACCGCTTGGAAACATGAACGTTCCGCCATCTGGCGTCACCGCGTGCGTCCCGTCCTTGGCCTTAGGGCCAAAAAACGGATACTTCTGATTGACGGCATATGCGCCAGCCAGCAGCAACGCCACCACGACAACAAGGACTGCAGCAGTCCTGCGTCTCATAACCCACCTCACATGTGGATTGTAGGGATACGATCAGTGTTATTAAATCATATTTTTGTATTTTTTACAATATTTAACCTTGGGATCATTGACTTTTCTATAAATAATGTTAGAGTGTAAAGTGCTCAATCCGAGCACACACAGACAATGCACCTGACCCGAAAGGTCGTCGCATGAAAAGGGTAGTAGGATTCATCGCCACTGGCGCGCTGATCACTGGTATCGCCGCTGGCGGAGCCTGGTTCGCCGTCAACGAGATGGACCAGAAACCTGTCGCCACAAACTCACAGAGCCAGCCGGCTACCAACTCGAAAGAAGAGGGTGAAGGCAGCCCGATCGAGGTGTATCCGTACCTGCGTCAGCAGGGGTTTCCGACCCACCAGATCGCCATCATGGACACCAACAAGCACTACATCCTGATGCCGTTCGTGAACAGCAAGGAGATCACCGGAGTTCGCACCTGTCAGTTCTCGATGACTCACGCCGACTACATCCTCAGCGGTAAACATCCCCGCATCATGTCGCGCTCGCGCGTCCTCCTGCGGGCCGTCTATCTGAACGAGGCGGCAAACCCGGTCGGCTACGCGCCAGGATCGCACACCATCGAGCTATCCAAGGTGACGCCCGAGTACCTCGCTGCTCACACGGGCATCGATCTGAGTGGGTGTGGAGACACCGTTCTCAAGAAGTGACCCGCTCCCGCAGTCTCGTGGTTGCCTGGCGACCACGAGACTGCGGCTACGCGGAATGGCATTGTCTGTGTGGCAATCCAAGAATTTTATCTATAACTTTTTAATCTGTCCACTTGAAATCGTAGAGCTATTTGTCGCCGATGTAATAATCGTCTGCCCGACACTCGTTGAATCTACTAAATAATTCTGACGTTCGTGGTCAAGCTCGCTAAATAAATCATCGAGCAATACTACGGGCTTTTTACCTGTAATCGATTCGATAATATCGACCTCTAAAAACTTGAGCGCCAACACGACGGTCCGCACTTCGCCACGCGACGCAACCGAAAGAGCAGGGGAGCCATTGAAATCAAAAAGGATATCATGCCGATGCGGGCCGACCGATGTAAATCCAAGCAATTTGTCTTTTTCGATATTCGCATGAAGATCCGCAAGGAGCTTCTGCATTATATTTTCGGTGTGGGGCTGCGAATATCGCACCGTCACCGTATCACTGGTATGTGCGATTGATGTATAGACATCATTCAATCGCTTGTTTAGCTCGTTACAAAAACGAATTCGCTGGTCGATAATATACGCACCGTGTTCACTAAGGCTAACATTCCACGCAAATAGACTATCGTTTGCCGATTGCTGCTTTAAAAGAGAGTTGCGTTGGCGTAAAACACGTTCATAGCGGCGCAGAGCTGTTGCGTACTGCGGGTCGAGTTGCGATATGAAATGATCGATAAACTGGCGTCTGCGTACCGGTGAGCCGTTTAAAAGCCGCAAATCCTCGGGCTCAAACAATACAACAGGGTATTTAAACCGCTGGGGTAATCGGTAATGCGTTTTTCCGTCGATAACAAACTGTTTTTTACCTGTTTGCTTGGCTGGATCGAATTTTACCGTTCGCACCGATTCATCATCGAACGCGACATCTATTCGATACCACGGCGAGCCGTTTTGCAAAACATCGTTATCGCCACCCTTAAAGGATGACCCTTGAAGCGCAATATAGAGCGCCTCTAT
This sequence comes from Candidatus Saccharibacteria bacterium, assembly GCA_016432585.1. Classification (NCBI taxonomy): domain Bacteria; phylum Candidatus Saccharimonadota; species Candidatus Saccharimonadota bacterium. The sequence continues at coordinate 947,461 of CP066696.1, forward strand.
AAGGGAGGTTTTTCCACTGCCATTCATGCCGGTTATAACAGTGGTCGAAGGCAAGATATCAAGAACGTACGAATCATGAATTCGCACGTTTTGAACGCTAATCTTCTGTATAAGTGGCATGTTAGCTCTTTAGAGGCATGATGATATGTTTATAGTCGACATCGTCGGCCTGAGCAGTAAGAACGCAAGGAGCGAGTTTTCCACTAAATCTAAACACCACCTTATCGCCATCGATAACAGATAGCGCTTCGCCAACATACCGCGAATTAAGTGTCACTTGGCCGTCTTCGGAAACCTCGGCAGTGGAACTAGAGGTGTTTTCCCCAAGCTCCGAGGCGATAGAGTGGATAGACAGCGTCTGTTTTTCTTTATCTGCTGTTAGCGTAACGCTTCCGCCGGAATCCCGGGCAAATAACCCTGCAATTTTGGTAATACGTACAAATTCCGATGTATTCATAACAACGTTCGTTTCTGAACTTGCAGGAATAAGCTGACGATAATCCGGGTAATTGCCATCGATCAAACGGCTGGTAATTTCGGATTCACCCACACGAAAACGAACCTGCGTTTCGTCAAATAACATATCAATTTCAGTTACATCGTCGGTAATAGTGCGCAATACTTCTTGCAGGGTGGTAGTTGGGATAATTGCCGCAACTTCGCTGACCGTCTCGACAAGACGGCGTTCAGAAAGGCGATAACCATCGGTAGCCGCAAGATATAAATTACCCTCAAAAGAATGCCAGTACACCCCTGTAAGAACTGGGCGAGTGCTGTCGTTGCTCGTCGTGATTATTGTTTGTGAAACCGCTTGTTTAAAATCAGCAGTCTTAATACTGTACTGAATCGATGATGTTTCGTCGATCGTTGGAAGCTCAGGAAACTCATCGGCTACAACGCCATTAATTACCGAACTGTAGCTGCCAGATGAAATCGCCAAATGACTGTCGGTTACTTTTAAGTCGACTGTTCCTTTTGGAAGGCTTGAAACAAAGTCGGTAACAAGACGAGCAGGAATTGTAATTGCTCCTGGTGTGATAATTTTTGCTCCAACATAGTGGGTAGAAGCAATTTCTAGGTTTGTTGCTGCAACAAGTAATCGGTTACCATCTGTTCTTAAAAGAATATTGCTAAGAATAGGTAATCCTGTTTTGCTACTCGCTACTCGCCCAACATTACTAAGTGCTTTGGTGAGATTTTCCTGGGTAACTGAGAGTTCCATTATATATTACCTTTCTTTTAATTTATTTAGGGTGGAGCTATTAATAGGTGCTGTGGAAACTGGGTACAAATAGTGTTCAATCAGAGGTGAAATGGCGATTTTGGCTGGGGAAAGGTGCGGGGTAAAACTTTCGGACAACTTGCGTAGAAACGATAGTTGTACACCGGCTAACATAGTACTACGCACAGGAACTATGTAAATGGGGGACAATCTTGCACTGGCTATCCGCAGGTTCATCCGCTGTGTTTGCACAAGTTTTCCCCATACATTAGGCATAAAGTTTCTCCCGGATTTCAGCAACTTGTTCGCGTATAAGAAAGTCGAGTTTGATAGCTTTTTCGATCTTTTCGACGGAATGAATTGCTGTCGTGTGGTCTTTTCGGCCAAGCTCGCCGGCGATTTTAGGAAAACTAAGGTGGAGTTCGCTGCGTAAAAGATACATAGCAATTTGGCGGGGCACAACAATATGCTTGTCGCGCTTAGCGCTGCAGATTTCTTTTGTTTCGATTTGAAAGTGCTTTGCTGTTTTGTCGATAATCTGTTTTGCCGTAACATGTTGCGGTCTGGACTGACGAACATTACCAACAAGACCTTCGGCGGTAGATATATCTGGCGTTACACCGCGCATCTCGGCATAGGCGAGTAACTGGTTTAGCGCGCCCTCGAGTTCACGAACGTTCGTTTTAATATTGTTCGCAAGGTATTCGATAGTATCGCGGCCAAGTTCTATGCCAGACATAGAGGCTTTTGTTTCAACGATTGCACATCTGGTTTCAAAATCGGGCATTTGGATATCGATTGCCATACCCCATTCAAAGCGACTGCGAAGACGCTCGGTAAGGGTAGGGATACTTTTTGGTGGTTTATCGCTACTGATAATAATTTGCTTGTTCGTTTGGTGAAGCGCATTGAACGTATGGAAGAATTCTTCCTGTGTTTTTTCTTTGCCAGCGATAAACTGCATGTCATCAACTATCAGTACGTCGACATTGCGGTATTTATCCGAAAAGCCCTTTTTCTTAAATCGAATACTTTCAAGGAAGTCTTTTACAAATGTTTCGGAGCTAATATAAAGAATCCGTGATTCGGGATTTGTTTTTGCAATTTCGTTGCCCACAGCCTGCATAAGGTGAGTTTTACCAAGACCAACGCCACCATATAAAAATAGGGGATTATACTTGGTGCCGGGGTTTGCCGCAACGGCTTGGCAGGCAGTGTAGGCTAGGTCGTTGCTTGAGCCGACGATAAAGGTACTAAACGTATAGCGAGGGTTGAGGCCACTTTTACTTGTGGTCGCGGTAGATAGTTCGCGTGCTGGTGCGGGCGCAAGTAGTTCGTCGACGCTTGCGCTTGGCGACGCGGTAACTTCGCGGCTGACAGTCTTTTTGCCAGTGGTCTTGACTGTATAGGTGATGCGTTTTGGTGAAACGCCGTTCTTTTCTAGAACCGTTTTTACTTGGTCATTAAATTTAACTTCAAATTGACGCTTTGCAAAGATGTTTGGCACAGCAATGGTCACAACTTCGCCTGTATTGTCGAGAAGTTCGGTATTTTTAAACCAGGTGGTAAATGCTGCATGCGAAATAGAGAGTTCGATTTCTCCTAAAACGCTTTGCCACAATGCGTGATGCATACTAAACTACCTTCCCCTGATGAAAACTACCATGTTTGTTACCTGTAACTATACAGTGGTTCGAGGTTTTCCACAACCTCAACAGAGGAATAAAATTGGGTGGGGGATAGGGGTGTTAGTTTTCCACAGACATGCGGGTGATCTGTTAATGTGTGGAAAACAGCACAATTAATGTGGATAAGCTAAACATACTAGAAAATGCAGGGGAGTAAAATGCAAATCGCTTCTTGTAAAAACAGGGGAGATTGGGTACAATAGAACAGATATGCCAAAACGAACCCATCAACCACACACGCGTCACCGCGCCCGCACACACGGCTTTCGTGCTCGTATTGCTACCAAAGCTGGTCGCGCCGTGATTAAGCGCCGCCGCATCAAGGGTCGCGCTAAACTTACCGTCTAGTTTACGGAAAATACGCTCAATATACAGAGCGTATTTTATTTTAAGGTATAATAAAGGTACTTTATGTTGTCAGTTCTTCATAGGTTTCATGGTCACGGCAGTTTGCGCTACGTGTATAAAAACGGACAAGCGGTTCGGTCGCGGCTTGTCACTATTAAATATGTTGATAATCCGCGCCGTAAGCATTCACGATTTGCTGTTGTCGTAAGTAAAAAAGTCCACAAGTCTGCGGTGGGCCGAAACCGTATTCGCCGTCGTATGTACGAGGTTGTTCGCCAAGAACTTCCAAAGTTCCACTCACCTCACGATGTTGCAATTTTGGTTTTTTCGAGTGAGTTGATTTCCCTGCCTCCCGCCGAGCTAACGGAAACAATGCAAGAGTTGTTTACGCAGGCCGGTCTCTATAAATAATTGTAGAAAACTGCTATACTATAGCCAAATAGTTTTCTGGAGTTAATAAACATGAATATTTTTGACATCTTAATCGTTCAACCGATTTTTAACCTGCTTATTGGGCTATATAGTATTATTCCCGGCGGAGATTTTGGCATAAGCCTTATTATCTTTACTGTCCTTGTGCGTTTTGCTATGTACCCGCTTGTTAAAAAACAGCTTCACCAAACGCAGGCGATTAAAAAAATCCAACCAGAACTAGCGCGGATTAAAAAGCAGGCAAAGGGTAATAAGCAACTCGAGAGCATGCAGATGCTTGAGCTTTATAAAAAGAATGGCATTAACCCATTCCGTTCGATTGGTCTTTTGCTTATTCAGCTTCCGATTTTTATTGCCCTTTATAGTGTTATTCAAATCTTTACCCTTCACCGCGATCAGATTGCGAAGTTTAGCTATGACTTTATGGAGGGTATTGGCCCAATCAAGCAAGTTATTGAACATCCAGAGCAGTTCAATGAAAAGCTTCTTGGGGTAGTTGACCTTACGAAATCTGCTTTTACTACTAATGGCGTCGATATTTTCTTAGTTTTTCTAGCGGTCATTGCAGCAGTGACGCAGTATATTATGAGCAAGCAAACAATGCCGCAAAACGAAAGCAAAAAGCGTCTTCGCGATGTTATGAGCGAAGCGGCAGAGGGCAAGCAGGCCGATCAGTCAGAGATGAACGCGATTGTCATGAGTAAAATGATGAAAGTGCTTCCCTTCTTCATGTTCTTTATTATGATTACCGTTCCTGGCGCGTTGGCACTCTACTACGCTGTTTCAAACATCGTTGCGGTAGCGCAGCAGTCATATCTTCTTAAGAAAGATGCAGAAGAGATGGATGAAATAGCTGATGAGCCAGTTGCAAAACCAAAAGCTGGTAAAAAGGCCACGGCAAAAGCTCGCGAAAAAGCTGCAAAGCCGGCCAAAGTGACCAAGTCAACACCGACCGTTACCCGGATAAAAGCGAAGGATTCTAAAACGAAAGCGAGGAAGTAATGAACGCCGAGGAGTCAATTGATTTTGCAAAGAAATACCTTGAAGACATAGTATCATTCTTTGGAGTTAATGTCGTTGTTGAGGCGACGCGCGAAGAAGATGTTATCGAGCTTTCTGTGCCGTCAACTGATATCAACAGCGTTCTTATTGGTCGCAATGCCGAGACGCTTCGAAGCTTGCAATACACTATCTCTACAACCCTTCGTAACAAAAATGCCGAACTCACCCGCGTTAACGTAGACGTTGCTGATTACAAAAAACAGCACGCCGAAAAGGTTGCTGCAGACGCGCGTGTTTGGATTGAAGAGGTTCGTAGAACCGGTGACTCGCATATTGCAGATCTTAATGCAGC